>CAKKQB010000066.1:15989-24485 GCA_919901915.1 Omnitrophica bacterium GWA2_41_15 | reverse complement strand
TACTTATACTGATTTTTTGGATCAGGGGGGTAAGAATCTATTGACCAATCCCTACACGCCACAAAATTTTTCTTGACTTTAGTGGATTAAATTGTATAATTTTACTTATGGCGCTAAAATTTATATCTAAAATGGGCATAAGAAGTTCCACGATATATTTAGCTATTTTAACAGCCCTCATTTTTTTTGTTACTTACCCCGCGTTTTCATCCAATAAATCTGAGGCTCTGAAAAAAGATGTAGCCTCTTCCAAAATCAAAGGCGAAAAGGAATTGACCGAAATACAGAGACAGGCTCGCCTTTATCGGGAAGAGGGTTTAGAATTTCAAAACGCGGGAGATTTAGATTCGGCAGTGAAAATGTATCAAAAGTCCATTGAGTTGGATTCTCTCTATCCTGTTGCCTATAATGATTTAGGCGTAGTTTTCGAGACAAGAGGGTTTATAGACAGGGCAAGAGAGAATTATTTGAGATCTATTACAGTTGATCCCGGATATTTAAGCGCTTATACTAATATGGCATTGTCATGCGAGAGTCAGCGGGATCTTTCGAACGCGGCTTTCTATTGGGGGAAGAGGGTACAGTTAGGCGTTGAGAATGATCCATGGACTCAAAAGGCAAGACAGCGCCTGAAAGATATAGGCGCGGTTTTGGGAAAGAATTTCTTGCAAGAATCAAAAGAGCAGGAAACTGCCAGCCTTTCCAGAACTGTAAATGCCGTAGAGGCTGTAAAGAATGTAAAGGCTGTAAAGAATGTAAAGGCTGTAAAGAATGTAATAGCTGAAAAGTCCGCCCCCAAAAAAAATAATAAAGAACAAGCTATGGATTATTTTGAGAAGGCACGGATGTGTTACGAGAAAGGCGATGAGGCAACCGCTTTAAAATTTCTAATTGACGCCAGCCAATATGATCCTTCTAACGCGGAAATTACGGAATTTATCGATAAAGTTAAACTAGGATTGTTATCAAGATAGAAAACCACAGAATTCACCTACCATAAAGAATCCCAAGGTATAAATCAAAAGTGAAAAAAAGCCAGATTTATTTAATAGACGCGACTGCTTTTTGCTATCGGGCATTTTATGCGCTGCCAGTTTTTTCCACGTCTTTTGGCCAGCCGACAAATGCTATTTACGGTTTCCTGAATATATTAAATAAAATATTGAAGAAAAAAAATCCTGATTATCTGGCAATTTGTTTTGATGTCTCTCGGGATACTTTCAGGAGCAGGAAGTTCGCGGAATATAAAATACAACGGCCGCCCATGCCTGATGGCCTTTCCAGTCAGATACCTTTGATTAAACAGATAGTAAAGGCTTATGGAATCGCGCTTTTTGAAAAAGAGGGTTTTGAGGCGGACGATATTATCGCCACTATCGTAAAAAAAACAAAGAAAGACGGCTTGTCCGCGACGATTGTAAGTTCCGATAAAGATATGTTGCAATTAGTGGATGAGGATACGGTTGTTTTTAGCCCTTATAAGGATGAAGGTATAATTTACGATTATAAGAAAGTTTATGAACGTTACGGCGTAGGGGCGGAAAAGGTAACTGACATTATCGCTATCATGGGCGATACGGCGGATAATATCCCCGGTATTCCCGGCATTGGAGAGAAAACCGCTGTAAAATTGATTTCTTCGTATGGCTCTTTAGATAAGCTGTTGGATAATATTGAAAGTTTTAAGCAAGAAAAGATGAAAAAGGCGATTTCTGATAATATTGACAGGGTTCTCTTAAACAAGGAACTGGTTACATTAAATAATGATGTGGATATAAATTTTAGTTTGGATAACGCGAGGATAGTTTCTCCAGATTACAGTGAGTTACACCGGTTGTTTAAATACCTTGAATTTAAAAAATTCTTGAATGATTTGCCTTTGCCGCTCGCGTCCGAAGCATCGGGAGAAAAAATAGATTCTCCTGATATTATAATTACGGATATAGAAGATAAAGACCTAAAAGGCCTGATAGATAAAGGGGGAGAATTAATTTTATCGGGAAAAGGGTTAGATGATTTGATATTTTGCGTAAAGGATAATTTTTTTAGGGTAAAAACCTTTGGTGAAAATCTAAGGGATTTATTGGCTGACAACGAGATAAAAAAGATAGGCCACGACCTTAAGAAAATAAAAATTTCCTTAGGCCTGGATAAAGTTATTTTAAATGGCTTTTTGTTCGACACTATGCTGGCGGCGCATCTTATTAATCCTTCTAAGTCAGCGTATGAATTAAGCGAGCTGGCTTGGGATCATTTAGGCAGGGTTGTTCGCGCCACGGATATTGATAATCGTCAGGCAATAAGCCTGGTGGCTCAGTTAAGGTTAAAATTAGAGGAAGAACTTAAAGGGAAATCACTTTGGAGCCTTTTTACTGATGTAGAGATGCCGCTGGTAGAGGCGCTGGCGGAAATGGAACAAAATGGCGTAAAGCTAGATTTTGGAGTTTTGGAAAAACTTTCAAAAGAGATAGAGGGTAAATTAATAAAATTAATTGAAGAAATTTACGAGTTAAGTTCTTGTCAATTTAATATAAATTCGCCGCTTCAACTGCGCGAGATTCTTTTTGAAAAACTTAAATTACCGGTAATAAAAAGAAGTAAAACAGGGCCCTCTACTGATGAAGAGGTGTTGAGAGCCCTTAAGGATAAACACAAGCTACCTGCCTTGCTTCTTGAATACCGGCAATTGATGAAATTAAAAAATACTTATATAGATGTCTTACCGAATCTCGTGGATAAAAAAACTTTTCTACTGCATACTTCTTTTAATCAGGCGGCAACCGAGACCGGAAGGCTTAGTTCAAGCAATCCTAATTTGCAAAATATTCCCATAAAAACAGATATAGGCAGGAATATCCGCCGGGCAATAATCGCGAGGGAAGAACAAAATTATCTTGTTTCTTTTGACTATTCTCAAATAGAATTAAGAATTTTAGCGCACCTTTCAAAGGATATAAATCTTATTTCGGCTTTTAATCAGAATAAGGATGTTCATAGAATAACCGCTTCTTTAATTTATGGCATAGAAGAGACAAGCATAACCGATGAAATGCGGGAGAGAGCTAAAAGGGTAAATTTTGGGATTATTTACGGTCTTACTTCTTATGGGTTAAGCCGTGATTTGAATATAACTTTGGATGAGGCAGAGAGGTTTATTGACGCCTATTTCCTAAGGTATCCTCAGATAAAGGACTATATTGAAAAACAGATAAAGAAGGCTCAAACTGAAGGCTTTGTCGTTACGATATTAGGGAGGAGAAGATATCTTCCGGAAATTAACAATAAAAATCAAGCTATACGCCAGTTTGCCGAGCGTCAGGCAGTTAATACGCCTATACAGGGCAGTGCTTCTGATATGATAAAATTAGCGATGATACAGATACAAGAGCAGATAAAACAAAAAAAACTTGAGTCAAAAATGATCCTTCAGGTTCATGACGAGCTGGTTTTTGACGCTCCGGAAACCGAAATAGAAAGGTTAATATATCTAGTCAGGGAAAGAATGGAAAATGTGCTAAAATTAGATGTCCCAGTAAAAGCCGATATAAAAAAAGGAAAAAACTGGTTAGAGATGGAGGTTGTCAAATGAGGATAGCTATGTGCGCGTCAGAAGTTGTGCCTTTCGCGAAAACCGGCGGTTTAGCTGATGTAGTGGGCGCTTTGCCTTTAGCGTTAGAAGAACAAGGCCAGGAAGTTATTGTTATTTTACCAAGATACAAGGGGATTGATGAGTCGAAATTCAAAATACAAAGGCTAAAAGACGATATCTCTTATTCAATTATCGGCAAAGGCATTAAAGTGTATTTTATTGAAAATAACTTATATTTTTACCGCGATGGTTTATACGGCGATAAGCTCGGCGATCATAAAGATAACCTCGATAGATTTTCTTATTATTGCAGGAGGGCATTGGAATTATTAAAAGAGATAAATTTCTCTCCCGATGTTGTTCACGTCCACGATTGGCAGTCTTCACTGATACCGGTTTATTTAAAAACGCTCTACGCCAATGACCAGTTTTATAAAAATACAAAAACGATGCTGACAATTCACAATATCGGCTATCAGGGGCTTTTCCCGAAAGAGGAGTTTGAGAAAATGGGTTTGCCTTGGAATTTGTTTGATATAGAGGGCCTGGAGTTTTACGGCAAGATCAATATCCTTAAGGGCGGGATGATGTTCTCTGATATTATTACCACGGTAAGCCCTACTTACAGCAAAGAGATACAGACAAAAGAATTTGGTTTTGGTTTAGAGGGGGTTTTGAATAAACGCAAGACTTCAGTTTTTGGCATCTTAAACGGCCTTGATTATTCCATCTGGAATTCCGAGACCGATAAATTTATTGCCAAAAATTATTCCGCTAAAACCATAATTGATAAAGTAAAATGCAAAGAGGATTTGCAGGAATATTCTAAGCTCCCTAAAGATAAAAATGTGCCGCTTTTTGGCATTGTATCAAGATTAGCGGAACAAAAAGGATTTGATATTTTATCCAGCGCGATAGACAAAATCTGCCAGATGGGTGTACAGATAGTTATTCTAGGGACAGGCGATTTAAAGTATCATTTAATTATGGAGGATATGGTTAAAAAATATCCAAATGCCATATCTTTGCATTTAAAATTTGATGATTCTCTGGCGCATAAGATTTATGCCGGTTCAGACGTATTTGTTATGCCTTCAAAGTATGAGCCTTGCGGTTTGGGACAATTGATCAGTTTCAAATATGGTACTCTTCCGCTTGTATTTAAAACCGGCGGCCTCGCGGATACGGTAAATGAGGCTAACGGGTTTGTGCTTGATGGTTATAGTGAAAACGATTTGATCAAAGCTTTTAAAAAGGCAATAACTGCTTTCAAGAATGAAAAAAAATGGGCTACACTTATTACTAAAGCAATGAGCCTTGATTTCTCCTGGAAAGAATCAGCCAGGAAATATATAGAACTTTACGCGAAGGCGCTTTCGTAAAGTATTTTTCCAAGTATTCTTTCAAGTATTCCATCAAGTATTTCTCCGAGTATTCCCCCGAGTATTTCCCCTCTCCTTGTGGGAGGGGCTAGGGGAGCTGGGAGCTAGGGGAACTTATAAGTCCAGATATCACGAATCCCTGCAGATATTACGTAAATCGTCGCGTAGGGGCGGGCTTGCCCGCCCTTTGTTGGTTATTAAATTCGAGATTATGTCCACAATAAATACGAAAGAACCAAAATTAATCATCGGGCTTACAGGGGGTTTTGGCACAGGAAAAACTACGGCGGCCGGATTTTTTAAGGCCTTAGGCGCTAAAGTTATAGACGCGGATAAAATAGCGCATGATTTGATCGGCCCCGCCAGGGCGCTTTCATCCCGAGCGAAGCGAGGGATCTATAGAGAGAGCGTCTATAAAAGAATAATTTCTGTTTTTGGCGAAACCATTCTTGACAAGAACTCCGCGATTGACAGAGGTAAATTAAGCGAAATAGTTTTTTCAAATCAGGAATTATTGAAAAGATTAAACAGCATTGTTCATCCGTGGATTATAAAGATAATCCAAGAGGAGATTGCAAAGAGCCCTTCCCGGTTAATTGTTGTAGATGCGCCTTTGTTAATTGAGTCCGGATTAAATAAAATCACAGGCGTATTAATCGTAGTGAAGGCGTCAAGAGATAAGCAAATAGAAAGAATTCAAAAAAAGTTTTCCTTAAGTAAACGGAGTATATTAAGGAGAATTAAATGTCAGGCCCCTTTGCGTGATAAATTACGCTTGGCGGATTTTGTAATAGATAATAATGGAACAGCCGAAAAGACAAAAAGACAGGTGAAAGAAATTATGAGGAGGTTATTGTGGAAAAGTTAGATATTAAAAAATTAAAAGAATTAAAGATTACAGAGTTGTACAAGGTAGCCAAAGATTTAAGCGTCAGTGGCGCGAGCGGGTTAAAGAAACAGGATTTGATTTTTAAGATACTTCAGGCTCAAGCAGAGAAAGAAGGGCTTATGTTTGGGGAGGGTATCTTAGAGGTACTGCCTGAGGGGTTCGGGTTTTTAAGGTCTCCGAATTATAATTATCTGCCTTGCCCGGATGATATTTATATATCTCCTTCGCAGATAAGAAAGTTTGATTTAAAAACCGGGGATACTGTGAGCGGGCAGATCAGGCCGCCTAAAGAGGGTGAAAAATATTTCGCTCTGCTTAAGGTTGAGGCAGTTAATTTTGAGAATCCCGATGAAGTAAAAGAAAAGGTGCTTTTTGATAATCTTACTCCTGTTTATCCTAAAGACGCGTTTAATTTAGAGATAAGGCCGGATGAGATTTCTACGAGAATAATGAGCCTGCTTACGCCTTTAGGAAAGGGACAGCGCGGCATGATTGTAGCGCAGCCTTACAGCGGTAAGACGGTATTATTGCAAAAGATTGCTAACAGCATTACTGTTAACCATCCTGATGTGATTTTGATTGTGCTTTTGATAGATGAGCGTCCGGAAGAAGTTACGGATATGCAGAGAAATGTTAGAGGTGAAGTAATATCGTCAACTTTTGATGAACCTCCCGAGAGGCATGTTCAAGTTTCGGAGATTGTCTTGGAAAAGGCAAAGCGGCTCGTGGAGCATAAAAAGGACGTGGTAATACTTTTGGACAGTATCACGCGTTTGGCCCGCGCGTATAACTCGGTTATTCCTCATAGCGGAAAAGTACTTTCCGGAGGTATTGATGCCAACGCTCTTCAAAAGCCAAAAAGATTTTTTGGCGCGGCAAGAGCGATGGATGAGGGGGGAAGCTTGACGATTATCGCGACAGCTCTGGTAGACACAGGTAGCCGCATGGATGAAGTTATCTTCGAAGAGTTCAAAGGTACCGGTAATATGGAAATACAGCTTGATAGGAATCTCTTCCAGAGGAGAATTTATCCGGCGATTGATATAAAGCGGTCCAATACAAGGCATGAGGAATTACTAGTAAAGCCGGATCAACTGCAGAAAGCATGGATATTAAGGAAAGTGTTAAATGAGCTTAATAATGTCGAGGCAATGGAGCTTTTAATTGGAAAATTATCTAAAACAAAGAACAACGAAGAATTTCTGAACAGCATGAATCAATAGAAATTAAAAGTTAAAAATTACGGGAGGTAAAGAAATGAAAGAGAAAATTCATCCTAATTACAAAGATTCTACTATCGTTTGCGCTTGCGGCGAAACAATCCATACTCGTTCAACAAAACCAAATGTCAGGGTTGAGATCTGTTCAAGGTGCCATCCCTTCTTTTCCGGCAAACATAAATTTATGGATTCAGCAGGCAGGGTTGACAAATTTATGAAGAAGTATGGTGATAAGAAAAAAGATAAAGCGTAAACGTTTTTGTCGGATAGTGTAGGAAGTCCTGCAAAGATCCTTCGGTGTGTCACCCCGGCGGAAGCCGGGGTCCAGGTTTCCATTATCTATTAAGCCCTAAAATTATGTTTGAACAATTACAGAATTTAGAAAAGCGTTTCCATGAACTGGAGCATCTTTTGGCTTCTTATGAGATAATTTCTGATAAAGATATCTACAGCGGATATGCCAAGGAAATGGCGGACTTAAAGGAGCCGGTATTTTTGTTTCATGAATATAAAAGAGTATCCAAAGAAATAGGTGATTTAGAGGCTGTATTAAAAGAAAAGCATGACGCGGAATTTATTGATTTAGTTAGAAAAGAGCTCTCTGATTTTCAGATAAAGAAGCAAGATTTAGAAAATAAAATAAAAATTGTTTTGACGGAAGAAGATAAAGACGCGGGCCGCGACGCGATTGTGGAGATAAGGCAGGGCACAGGCGGAGATGAAGCGGCATTATTTGCCGCTGACCTTTACCGCATGTATACAAAATATGCTTTAAAAAAAGGCTGGGTTGTTGAACATATGTCAGATAGCACTAATGAATTAGGGGGTATAAAAGAAGTTGTTTTTAGCGTCCAGGGAAAGGATGCTTTTAGGAGATTAAAATTTGAAAGTGGAGTGCACCGTGTCCAGCGTGTGCCAGCTACAGAGGCGCAAGGCAGAGTTCATACTTCTACGGCAACCGTTGTCGTATTATTTGAGCCGGAGGAAGTGGATTTGGTTATCGAGCCAAAGGATTTAAGGATAGATACATATAGGTCAAGCGGCCCGGGCGGCCAGCATATGCAAAAAACGGATTCAGCGGTAAGAATTACCCATATTCCTACGGGGGTAGTGGTTGCTTGCCAGGATGAGAGGTCTCAGCTTAAAAATAAAAATAAGGCAATGAGAGTTTTGCGCGCGAGGATACTTGATGGAAAAAAGCAAGATGAAACCAAAAGGATTTCCCAGGAAAGAAAATCTCAAATTGGGACGGGAGATCGCAGTGAAAAAATACGCACTTATAATTTTCCTGACCGGCGCATTACGGATCACCGTATAAATTTTACCGTACATCAGTTGGAAAACGTGTTTGAGGGTGAGTTGGAGGAGTTTTCTGACGCCCTGCTAAAAGCCGCTCAAGAGAAATCGATGTAGGGG
>CAKKQB010000066.1:0-15889 GCA_919901915.1 Omnitrophica bacterium GWA2_41_15 | reverse complement strand
GGAGGAGTTTTCTGACGCCCTGCTAAAAGCCGCTCAAGAGAAATCGATGTAGGGGGCAGGCATGCCTGCCCCCTACGGTGTCTAAAAGAAAAAAATGACCGAGACAGAACTGTTATTTACAGAGGTATTAAATTGTAATCGTTTATCTCTATATCTGAATAAGGATACATTTTTAGATAAAGCTAAATCTTCTTTGATATCCGGCACGTTAAAAAGAAGGGCTTGCGGCGAACCCCTACATTACATACTTGGGAAAATTGAATTTATGGGGTTGGAATTTCAAATAAATTCGGATGTACTTATCCCCAGGCCAGAGACAGAGATTGTGGTTGAAACAGCGATGAAGATAGTTTGCCGGTTTGCCGGTTTGCCGGTTTGCCGGTTTAAGATATTAGACATTGGAACGGGCTCGGGTTGTATCGCGGTGTCTTTGGCTAAATTTTTGTCCCATGCTGATATAACAGCAACAGATATTTCTTTTGCCGCGTTAGAGGTTGCTAAACAGAATTCTATTCAAAATAATGTTAAAGTAAATTTTATAGAAAGTGATTTATTCGCGAACCACGAATTACAAATCACAAATTACGATTTAATTGTAAGCAATCCCCCATATATTAAAACCGAAGAAATTGATGAATTACAGCCAGAATTAAGTTTCGAACCGCGCGTTGCTTTAGACGGCGGTAATGATGGCTTGGATTTTTATCGGCGTATAATTGATAAAGCGCCCCGCTATTTAAAAGAAGGCGCTTTTTTAATTATGGAAATAGGATTTGACCAAAGGATTGCCATAGAAAATATTTTTCAAAATTCAGGAAGCTTTAAGGCAATAGAAGTGATTAAGGATTATAGCGGTATAGATAGAGTAATAATAGCGCAGCGCAGCTGTCAGATGTCAGACGTCAGCCGTAAGTCGTCAGTCGTCAGCTGTAAGTCGCAAGTCGTCGTCAGCTGATAGCTGAAAGCTGTAAGCTGTATGCTGATAGCTGATATCAGGGGGATATTATAAAAATGGATAAACTTGTTATCGAAGGCGGTGTCCGGCTTAAAGGAGAAGTTGTGGTTTCAGGTTCAAAAAACGCTGTATTACCGATATTGGCGGCAACATTATTAACTGACGATGCCTGTATTATTAAGAGCGTGCCGAATTTACGCGATACTAATACCATGGTTAAGATTTTGCGTTCATTAGGTAAGAACGTTGAATTTGATAAAAACATAGTTTCAATAAGTTCAACTAAGAACTTGGGTTTTGTCGCGGATTATAAGCTTGTTTCTTCAATGCGCGCTTCTTTTTGCGTTTTAGGCCCGCTTGTAGGTAAATTAAAAAAAGCAAAAGTTTCTTTGCCGGGCGGTTGTGTTATAGGGATAAGGCCCGTAGACTTGCATCTTAAGGGCCTAAGAGCTTTAGGCGCAGATATTAGTATTGAATCCGGTTATGTAGTGGCAAAGGCCTCTAAACTTAAAGGCGCTAATATATATCTAGGAGGAGTTTATGGCTCTTCTGTGCTTGCTACTGGTAATGTAATGATGGCCGCCGCTCTCGCGCAAGATAAGACCGTGATTGAATCCAGCGCCTGTGAACCAGAGGTTGTGGATTTGGCGGATTTTTTGATTAAGATGGGCGCGAAGATAAAAGGCCATGGAACACCGGTTATAGAAATAGAGGGAGTAAAGCATCTTCATGGCGCGACTCATACGATAATTCCGGATAGGATAGAAGCGGCTACACTGATGGTTGCCGCTTTAATTACTGACGGGGATATAACGATAAAGAATGCTTTTCCAAAATATCTTGGCGCGGTAATTGATAAATTAGAAGAAGCAGGGGCGTCTTTGGTTAGAATAGATAATTCTGTCAGCGTGCGTTGCGTGAAGAAATTAAAAGCCGTAAATATCACCACGCTTCCATATCCGGGTTTTCCTACGGATATGCAGGCGCAGATTATGTCGTTGATGAGTATTACTCCCGGGATTAGTATAATTACTGAAAAGATTTATCCTGATAGGTTTATGCATGTAGCCGAACTTAATCGTATGGGAGCGTATATCCAGAGAGAGGGGCCTCACGCGATTGTGAATGGCGTAAAAGAGCTTTCAGGCGCGCCTGTTATGGCGTCTGATTTGCGCGCTTCAGCCTGCCTTGTATTGGCAGGCCTTGGCGCCCGCGGGAAAACCACGATATCCAGAATTTATCATTTGGAACGGGGTTATGAAAATCTGGAAGGAAAATTAGAAAGCCTAGGCGCTAAGATTTGGAGAGAGAAAGAATAGCATCGCGTAGGGGCGGGCTTGCCCGCCCAGATACTTATTTGTAGGTAATAATTATGATTCTAATGATCGATAATTACGATTCTTTTACCTATAACCTTGTTCAGTACTTAGGAGAATTAGGCGCGGATGTCAGGGTATTTAGAAATGATAAAATAACCATACAAAAAATTAAGAGCCTAAAACCGCGAAGAATAGTTATTTCTCCCGGGCCCGGCAGGCCGGAGGACGCGGGCGTTTCTTGTGAAGTTATAAAAGAGTTTTCCGGAAAGATTCCTATATTAGGCGTTTGTCTTGGCCATCAGGCAATCGGCTTTTGTTTCGGCGGCCGTATCATTGGCGCGAAAAAGCTTATGCACGGAAAAACTTCATCGATCTACCATAATAAAAAAGATATTTTTCGCCTTATCCCTAATCCTTTCGAGGCTACGCGGTATCATTCTCTGGTTGTGGAAAGAAGCTCTCTGCCCAAATGTTTTGATATAATTGCCTGGACAAAAGACAAAGAAATAATGGGGCTCAAACACAAAGAATATCCTTTGTGGGGAGTACAGTTTCATCCGGAATCAATATTAACAAAAGCAGGCAAGGATATCCTGGCTAATTTTTTAAAAATATGATTGAAGACGCAGTAGATATTTTATCGCAAGGCGAAGATTTGACACCTGCTCAAATGACTGCCGTAATGGAAGAGATTATGATTGGCAATGCCCAAACGCCGGAAATTATTTCTTTTTTAGTTGCTTTAGACAAAAAAGGAGAAAGTATAGAAGAGATTACAGCGGCGGGGGCAGTTATGCGAAAGCACGCGGCTAAAATAAATTCAAGACACAAAACAATCTTAGATACTTGCGGAACAGGCGCGGATAAAAGAGGGACATTCAATATTTCAACCGCGGTTGCCTTTGTGGCAAGCGGCGCGGGTGTAGTTGTGGCAAAGCACGGAAATCGCGCGGTCTCCAGCCGCTGCGGAAGCGCTGATGTGTTGGAAGAGTTGGGCGTAAATATAAATATGCCTCCGGAAGTTTTAGAAAGATGCCTTGATGATATTGGCATTGTTTTTTTATTCGCGCCAAATTTACATCCGGCAATGAAATACGCTATGCCGGCAAGAAAGCAGTTAGGCAGAAAAACAATATTTAATATCTTAGGCCCTTTAAGTAATCCTGCCGGCGCGACACATCAAATTATGGGTGTGTATGACAAGCGTTGGGTAGAGATTCTGGCGAATGTATTAAAGAATTTAGGCACAGCGCATGCGTTGGTGGTTCATGGAGAAGATGGCTTGGATGAAATAACTACAACAACGAAAACTTTGATTTCTGAAGTTGTTGGAGGTGAAGTTAAGAGTTATCAAATATGCCCCGAGGACTTCGGAATTCAAAAGGCGCTTCTCAATGACTTGGAGGGTTTAGACGCGGCTTTAAATGCCAAGATTTTATTGGATATTTTAAACGGTAAAAGCTCTCCACAGCGTGACATAGTGGCCCTAAATGCCGCCGCAGCCATATACGCCGCGGATAAGGCTGATTCTATAAAAGAGGGAATAAAATTAGCAGTTGAATCAATAGATTCCGGAAGCGCTTTGAAGAAACTAAATTTATTAAGGGGATACTCATAAGACTGTCATTTCGACCAATCTTTCTTTAATCATATGCCCAAAAACGATATTTTAAAAGAAATCATAGCCAAAAAGAAAGAAAAGATTCTTCTGGCAAAACAACAATTGTCAGAAGTTGATTTAAAAACAAGGATTCAAAGCCTTGCGCCAACAAGGCCTTTTATTGAGGCAATACATAA
This sequence comes from Omnitrophica bacterium GWA2_41_15, assembly GCA_919901915.1. Lineage (GTDB taxonomy): Bacteria > Omnitrophota > Gorgyraeia > Gygaellales > Profunditerraquicolaceae > CAKKQB01. Next base: position 11,818 of record CAKKQB010000066.1, on the reverse strand, counting down.
GCCAAGGACAATATCTCTCATCGCTGAAATAAAAAGACAATCCCCTTCCCGCGGCATAATTCGGGAAAATTTTAACCTTCAGGAAATAGCGCTAATTTATCAGGAAACAGGCGTGCAGGCAATTTCTGTTTTAACTGAAGAGGATTATTTTGGAGGCAGCCTCTTTTTTATTAATGAGGTTAAGGGTTTGGCAAGCGCGCCAATATTAAGAAAAGATTTTATAATAGAGCCTTACCAGATTTATGAGTCGCGTTTTTATGGCGCGGATGCTATTTTGCTGATTGCGGCTTTGTTAACGCAAGGAGAGATATCTGAATTTATAGGCCTTTGTGCGGAGTTAGGGCTAGATTGCCTTGTTGAGGTGCATACAGAAAAGGAGCTTAAGAAAATATTAAAGTTTAAAGAAGTTTCGCTTATCGGTATAAATAATCGCGATTTGCGTACGTTTGAGGTAGATTTTAAAACAACGGAAAAGCTCTTTCCTTTAATTCCTAAAGATAAGATTGTGGTGGTGGAGAGCGGCATTAAAAGTTATCAAGATGTCCTGTTTTTAAAAATTCTTGGGGTAAGCGCTGTTTTAATAGGGGGGGCTTTTATGGAGGCGCAGGACATTAAGAAGAAAGTTGAAGAGATAATGGGATGGTAGTTTAGTCATAAGTTTCTACGGGGCGGTGGTGTCGCGTAGGGGCGGGCTTGCCCGCCCTTTTTATTAAATACAAATAAACCAAAGTAATGGTAAAAATAAAAATTTGCGGGATAACGAATTTGGAAGACGCGTTAGTCTCGGTAGATTATGGGTGCGACGCTCTAGGGTTTGTATTTTACAAAAAAAGTCCGCGCTATATTGAGCCTGACAAGGCAAGGGATATTATTGAGCGATTGCCGAAAAATATTATAAAAATTGGCGTGTTTGTCGATGCCGAAGAAGAAATTATCAAATGCATAGCTAAGTTATGCAAATTGGATATGCTGCAATTTCATGGTAAGGAATCGCCAGAATTTTGTAAGAAATTTAAAGGATATAAAATAATAAAGGCATTCAGAGTAAGGAATAAGATTAACTTATCCAAGATATTAATATACAAAACCTTTGCCTATCTTTTTGATACCTTTGTCCAATCAATGCCCGGCGGAACCGGAAAAACTTTTAACTGGAAATTTTTGGATAATATTGGCAGAATAAACTGCCCTGTATTTTTGTCAGGCGGCCTTAATGCGGAAAATGTCAAAGAGGCAATAAAAATTGTAAATCCGGCATGGGTAGATGCGTCCAGTTCTTTGGAGATAAGGCCGGGGAAAAAGGACTACAACAAAGTCAAGGAGTTTGTAACCGTAGTAAAACCCCATTTAATTTCACAAGATAAGAGGAATATAAGATGATAGAGAAAAGCATATTAGTGGGGTCAAATACTAGTGGGGTCATACTAATGGGGTCAGACCCTAAAACTAAAATATAGCCTTACGATCATTACCGTAGTTTTATGGTCTGACCCCACTTTTTGTTCCCGGATCTCGAACGCCCGCACGGATGTCTCGTTTAACCTTTATTTGGGCGGTTCACGAACCGCCCCTACGGGCCATTATGTAGAGACGCAAAATTTTGCGTCTCTACTGTTCAATTTTAGGGCAAGCCCCGCCCTTTTTTATATCGATTACCTCCCGCATTAATTAGCTCCCCTGACTATATCAGATTTTCTTTTGGTAATACGACACTTCTAAGAGATTGCTGAAATAATCCAAAATAGGCAGCAATCTCAGAGGTCACTGATATAGTTTTTAGGAATTTTTCAGTGACCTCTCTAAATTGGCTTGACATAAAATTATTAGTGCTTGACCCTGTATCAGTAGTATTATATAATACTTTTTTAAATGAATAATGAGGGAGATTTGTTGGAGTTTAATTAATGGAGTAGTATGTTACCGGATAAAACAGGTCATTTTAATGGTTTTGGCGGCAGGTTTGTGCCTGAGACGCTTATTTACGCGCTTGATGAATTAGAAAAAGAGTATAAAAAGGCGCGCCGCGATAAAAAATTTATCCAGGAATTTAATTATTACCTCAAGGAATATGCCGGTCGTCCCACGCCTCTATATCTTGCCGCTAATCTTAGTAAATATCTAGGTATAAACAAAGTATATTTAAAAAGGGAGGACCTGTTACATACCGGGGCACACAAGATAAATAATACATTAGGGCAGGTCCTTCTCGCGTTAAGGATGAAAAAGACGCGTATTATTGCCGAGACCGGCGCGGGCCAGCACGGCGTAGCCACAGCCACAGTAGCAGCGCTCTTCGGCCTTGAATGTGATGTCTATATGGGTGAAGAAGATATTGCCAGGCAAAGCCTGAATGTTTTTAGAATGAAATTATTAGGCGCTAAAGTAATTCCGGTTCAAAGCGGTTCAAAGACTTTGAAGGACGCGATGACCCAAGGCCTAAGGGATTGGGTGACAAATGTGCGTAACACTCATTATATCATTGGTTCTGCGGCAGGCCCGCATCCGTATCCGGTGATGGTAAGGGATTTTCAGTCTGTTATTGGCCGCGAGGCAAGACGGCAAATTTTAGAAAAAGAAAAAAGATTGCCTGATTATTTAGTTGCCTGTGTAGGCGGCGGAAGCAATTCCATAGGATTATTTTACCCCTTTTTTAAGGATAAATCTGTCCAGTTTATTGGTGTGGAAGCAGGAGGCCTTGGTCTTAGAACCGGAAAGCATTCAGCCACTTTGACTAAAGGTAAAGTAGGTGTTTTACATGGTTCAAAATCCTTAGTTTTAGAAGATGAATTTGGCCAGATTAAAGCTACCCATTCAATTGCCGCGGGTTTAGATTATCCGGGAGTCGGGCCGGAACACGCCTATTATAAAAAAACAGGAAGGGCTAACTATGCCGCAGTAACTGACTTAGAGGCGTTAGAAGGGTTTAAACTGCTTTCTGAAAAAGAGGGCATTATTCCTGCGTTAGAACCGGCGCACGCAATTTTCTATTTAACTAAACTCAAGAAAAAAATAAAGAAGAACTCTATTGTTATTGTCTGTCTTTCCGGCAGAGGAGATAAAGACTTGGGGATAGTTACGGAGAGGTTGAAGATATAAGATTGTTTTTTTAGATAAAACCATGAACAGAATCGATAAAAAATTCAAAGAGTTAAAAAAGCAGGGTAAAAAGGCGTTTATTGTTTTTATTACTGCCGGCTACCCTGATTTAAATGTTACCAAGAAGCTAATTTTTGAATTTGCCCGTCTTGGCGTGGACATCATAGAATTAGGCGTGCCGTTTTCTGATCCTTTGGCGGATGGCCCGATAATCCAGGAAGCATCAGAATACTCCTTGAAAAAAAAGACTAATTTAACCGGCATAATGAATTTAGTAAAAGAAGCGCGTAAAGAAACCGATATTCCGATTTGCCTGATGACCTATTACAACCCTGTTTTTTGTTTTGGCGAAGATAAATTTATAAAAGAGGCAAGTGCCTGCGGGGTTGACGCGGTAATTATACCTGACCTTACGCCTGAAGAGGGCAGACAATTTATTAAGGACGCGAATAAAATAGGCCTTCGTGTTGTTTGTTTTCTTTCGCCAACAAGCGCGTTAAAACGTATAAAATTTGTATCTAAAATAGCGAGTGGTTTTATTTATTATGTTTCTCTGACCGGTGTAACTGGGGCGCGTTCGGCGCTGCCGCAAGATATAAAGAAAAATATAAAACTGATAAAGGCTCATACAAATAAACCGGTTTGCGTGGGTTTTGGCGTGTCTACAAATTCCCAAGTCAAAGAGCTCCAAAGTATTGCTGATGGCGTAATCGTAGGCAGCGCCATTGTAAAAAAAATTAAGGATAATATCGGAAAAGCTGACTTAGTAAAAAAAGTGGGTAATTTTGTCCGGGAACTGATGAACACGAATTACCCAAATCATCGCGTAAATCATCGCGTAAATTATCGCGTAGGGGCGGGCTTGCCCGCCCAAAAACGCGGTAGCGATTCGTAGAGATTGCGTAACGACCGCGTAGGGGCAAGGCATGCCTTGCCCAAAATTCGTGGTCATTCGTGTTTTTAGAGTTTTCGAAAGGAGATAAATAGAACATGGCCGAACTATATAAAAAAATAACATTAGATAACGGTGTCAGGATTATCGCGCATCATATGAGCGCTAAGCAATCTTTGGCTTTAGGTGTTTGGATAAAAATAGGCGGCAGGTACGAATCTTCTAAAAATAAAGGTATTTCACATTTTATGGAGCACCTTCTTTTCAAAGGCACAAAAAAATATTCCTGTCGTAAGATTAAAGAGTCTATCGAGGGCATAGGAGGTGTCTTAAATGGTTTTACTTCTGAAGAATTAACTTGCTATTTGGTAAAGGTCCCTAACCAATATTTAGAAAATAGCCTTGATGTTTTGTCGGATATGGTTATAAATCCAACCTTGCCGGCTGGCGAGCTTGAAAAAGAAAAAACAGTAATCTTGGAAGAAATAAAAATGTATAAGGACCTGCCGCAAAGCTATGTTTATGAGTTGCTTGATGAGCTTCTTTGGCCGAATCAGCCCTTGGGCAGTCCTATAATAGGAACAGAGGAGTCAGTAAGCAAAATAACCAGAGTAGATTTGGATTTATTTAAGTCCAGATTTTATACACCATCAAATATCATAGTAAGCGCGGCCGGAAATTTGGATTATGAAAGATTGTTTAAGGCGGTAACAAAGCTATTTTCTTCTTTAAAGAAAACGAATGTAAATACTTTTTCTCCCGCGAAGGTTAAACAGAATATCCCGCAAATGAAGGTACTGCGCAAGGATACTGAACAGACTCATTTGGCTTTGGGTTTTCACGGCCTTGAAAGAGAACATCCGTTAAAGCACGCGTTAGGCATATTACATATAGTTTTAGGCGCTAATATGTCATCCAGGCTATTTAATGAATTAAGGGAAAAAAGAGGGCTTGCCTATGAAATCGGCTCAGGCGTAAAACGTTTTCAGGATACCGGCGCGTTTATCGTGCACGCGGGTATTGATAATCGTAAGGTAGTTGAAACGATAAAACTGATTTCTAAAGAGCTCAAGAAAACTAAAGACGTGTTGATAACAAAGGATGAATTTAAGCGCGCGAAGGAATTCTATTTTGGCCAGCTTATGCTTTCTTTGGAAGACAGCCTTGATCATATGCTTTGGATAGGAGAAACCACATCTGTTTTGAATAAAACTTATTCTCTTGAGGATATAATAAATGAAGTAAATAGCGTCCAAAGAGAGGATGTGCGCCGTGTCGCGCGATTGGTATTTAAAGAAGATAAATTAAATTTAAGCCTAATCGGCCCAGTTGAGCCCATCGAAGGGAAAATCCGTAAGGAGATCGGCGTAGAATAGCGTTTAGTGTATAGCGTTTAGCGGATAGTTAAAACAAAGTTTTTTACTATGCGCTATATGCTATACGCTAAACGCTCGCTATTATGTCCTTAACCAGCGCATTCATTTTATTATTTATTCTGGCCATTCTCTCTTTCTTATTGTCGTTATCAGAGACTTCCATTATCCCGGAATTTGTATTAGAAAATGGCGAATAACGCAAATCTTTTGGGCTAAAAGACTTACAAAAATCCTCACCGTATTCTTTAAGTACGCTTCGTATTTTTGTAAGTCTTTTATCTCCAAAATCTTTGCATTCTTCATCCATTTCTAATGCAAAATCCGGGATTATCTCAGATTTTGCAATAAAAACACAGAACCGAGACGTGAAAGAAGGGTGCAGATTTGGCTTCGGCTATAGGGAAGCCGAACCACCGCTTTCTAGCTAGAAGATGCGCCCTTATTTCATGTCGAATTCCGTTTCTATTGCAAATTCGGGATTATAATGTTTTATACACTTTTTGTAAATAAGACTTTGCCACAAGGTATATGGAACAAGTAAAAAATGGCGGATAAAAATAATATATCTGGAATAAAAAGTTGGCCGATGGATGATAGGCCAAGGGAGAAACTTCTAAAAAAGGGTGCGGGGGCTTTAAGTAATTCTGAACTTCTTGCGATTCTTCTTCGTACTGGTACTAAGGGCATTAGCGCTATTGACCTCGCTCGAAGAGTGTTGAAGAAATTTGGCACTTTCCGAAACATGGCGCATATTGATTCGCGTGATTGGAAAGAATTTAAAGGGTTGGGCGGGGCAAAAATAGCACATATACAAGCCGCGCTCGAAATTGGGCGACGTTACCGGGAAGATGATGTTTCTGTAGGAAAGAAAAAGGTTGCTTCCGCTAAGGATATTGTGGATATTATCATGCCACAGCTTCGTGACCTTAAGACAGAGGTTTTTAAGGTTGTTTGTCTTGATGCTGATAATAAGGTCATTGATATTGTTGATGTGACTCGTGGCACAGTTAATGAAGCGATGCCAATCATAAGGGAAATTATTCATTTTGCTCTGCAGAAATTCGCGGCCTCAATTATTTGTGCGCATAATCATCCAAGTGCGAATATAATGTCCAGCAGAGAAGATCGAAGATTTACCGAAGACTTAATCAATGCTGGAAAATTGATGGGGATCAAGGTTTTAGATCATATTATTATTGGTGACAATGAGTACTTTAGCTTTACCGATGAAAAGCAAAAGGCTGGATCGGGCATCACAATTAATTAACATGCAGGAGAGATGTTCGAATGAAAACTCTTGAAAGGGTTGAACAAAAAGCAGTCAAAGCTGGAAAGAGATCGCTGATCACTTTCAGGCTTGGTGAACTATTTTGCGGTCCGGGCGGCCTTGGGATTGGCGCATTTTCATCTAAAGTTCAGACAGATGACAGCGCCTATGAAGTCTGGCATGCATGGGCTAATGACTATGATTCTGATACCTGTAAGACCTATGTAAGAAATATCTGCCCTGATGATCCGGCGAGCGTCATTTGCTGTGATGTGCGCGAATTAAATATTGAAAAGCTTTCTCCAATTGATGCTTTTGCGTATGGTTTTCCCTGTAATGATTTCAGTATTGTCGGAGAGCAAAAGGGATTCAAAGGAAAATTCGGGCCGCTCTATACTTATGGAATAAATATTCTGGATTATTTTAAGCCAAAATTTTTCGTTGCGGAAAATGTTGGCGGCATTGCGACGGCTAATGATGGGAAGTCGTTTAAGAAGATTTTATCTGATTTAGAGAATGCCGGAAATGGATATAGGTTGACCGCGCATCTGTATAAATCCGAAGAATACGGCATCCCTCAAACGAGACACCGCGTTATTATCGTTGGCATAAAACAATCATTCAATTTGAGATTTCAAGTTCCGGTTCCAACCACATTACGCAAGTATAAAACTGCCAAAGAGGCCTTAGAAAATCCGCCCATCGCTAAAAATGCACCAAATAATGATACGATTGTACAATCACAGACCGTTGTTGAGAGGTTAAAATATATCCGCCCAGGGCAAAATGCTTGGACAGCTGATATTCCTAATGAATTGAAGCTGAACGTTCGCGGGGCTAAATTAAGCCAGATTTATAGGCGTCTTGATCCGGATAAGCCTTCATATACTTTGACAGGCAGTGGCGGTGGAGGCACGCACGGTTATCATTGGGATGAGCCGAGGGCTTTAACGAACAGAGAAAGAGCGAGGATCCAGACATTTCCGGATTCCTTTATTTTTGAAGGCGCTAAAGAGAGCGTTCGTAAGCAAATCGGAATGGCGGTGCCTCCGAGATTGTCAGAGGTAATCTTTTCTGCGGTGCTTAATACTTTTGCCAGGATTGAATATGATTATGTCAATCCAAACATCGGAGAGGAATCTTCATTATTTAATAATATTAAATGAGGGAAATTTTTATGGACAGAAAGTGACTGGAAAAAAGTCTGTGTGAGCTTATAAGAAAATGAGAATTTATGGGAGTGTTCATTCAATATTCTCGTTTAACAGAAGCCGTAAGAACAGATGTCGTAAGTATTTTACTGGGACTATCCTAAAGAGGGATTGTTGTGAAATGTTTTAAAATCGTTATTCCGGCGAACGGTCTCGCCCAGTTGGACTCTGACACTTCCTCGGGCGATTCTGCCCTCGGTTGCCGGAATCCAGAGATCATAAATCTCGACGGCAAAAACTTCTGGATTCTCTGGTCAAGCCAGAGAATGACAATTCGGAGGCATTTCGCAACAGACCCTTAAAACAAAGTTTTTTACTATATGCTCTACGCTATCCGCTATCCGCTCGATATTATGTCATTACCCTGCATATTCATCTTATTATTTATTTTGTGCGCTCTCTCTTTCCTGTTATCATTATCAGAAACCTCCATTATAAGCTTAAGTAAAATTCGCCTGCATCATATGATCGCGCAAGGGGTAAAAAGGGCGGAAAGCGTTCATCGGCTAATAATAAAATTAGATAAATTCATTGCCGCGATTTTAATAGGGAATAACATTGTAAATATCGCTATTTCTGCTATTGTTACCGGGATATCTGTCCAAATTTTAGGTTATAAGTGGGGAGTCTTGGTTTCCACATTTGTTACTACTTTCGCGGTATTGGTTTTATGCGAAATAACGCCGAAGATCTTAGCCATAAAGCATACAGAAAAAATTGCCTTATTCATCGCGCCTATAATGGAGATATGCATAAAAATTCTTCAGCCGTTTACCGCTTTTTTTATAGGGATTAGCAATTTTATTTTAAAGATTTTTAAGGTTTCCCCCGCGAAAAGGTCCCCCCTGATAACTGAAGAGGAATTGCGTACTATGATAGAGGTGGGCAAGGAAGAAGGCGTGTTAAGCGATGAAGAAAGAATAATGCTACATCGTATTTTTGAGTTCGGGGATATAAAAGTAAGCGAAGTGATGATATCTAAAGATAAGATGGCCGCGGTAAATATAAATTCTACATCTGAAGAACTGTTAAATATCTTTGTGGAAGAAGGACACGCAAGGCTTCCTGTATATAATGACTCAAAAGAGAATGTTATCGGTATTGTTTACGCTAAAGACCTTCTTTATATCCTTAGAGATAAAGGCCTATTTTTATTACAAGACCTTTTGCACAGCCCCTATTTTGTGCAGGGTGGGATGCGGGTGAACGAGCTTTTAAAAAAGTTTCAATCCGAAAAAATTCAGATTGCCATTGTTGTGGATGAAAATAAGAAAACATTGGGATTGGTTACTCTGGAAGATTTAATGGAAGAAATCATAGGCGAGATAGAAGAAAAACCCGCAAGAATCTAACGACCCCGCATGGGCGGGCAAGCCCGCCCCTACGCGGTAACCCGTAGCTTTGCTTAGAATTTAATCGTTTCGTGTTTTTATGAGGCAACGATACTCTTTATTTTATGTATTGGTAACAATACGACATTTCTATTTTGGCTTGACAAAAAAATAAAAAAAACTTGACAAGTCTCAAATATGTGTTATACTTATTTTAAGTATTAAACAAGTTCATTCCGGTTTGTCCTGATTATGGAGGTAGTCGGGATAAGCCACGGTAGAATATAAGAGCCGGATTGACGAGAAAGGTCAGTCCGGCTTTCTGTTTTATAGGGTTTAGTTGAATGTAGGGGTCGGATTTATCCGGCTCGAAAACGTGATAATTTAAACGACCCGTAGGGGCGAGGCAAGCCGTACCCAAAAAAAAGGAGGAACCAAAATGTACAAAAAAATTCTTAACGTAGTAGTAATAACTTGTTTTTTGTTTAATAATTTTATTCCTTTAGGCATGGGCTTTGAAGGAGTTAGGCCGGTCCTGCCAGCTCAACTGCCTCTTTTGCGGTATCTAAGCATAAATACCGCTAACTCTTATAATTATTTTAATTTTCTTTTAGACGTTGAACAACGAGATACGAATCTAAATCAGGAAGCAAAGAAGCTCATCCATTATTTCTTTTTAGGCCTGACTTTGGCAGGAGATAAAATCTGGGTGAATTTACAGCCTAATCAGCCAAATAGAGTGGTTCCGGATGAACTCTTAAGGACAGAAATGGGAAAGACGCTTTTAGATGTGGATTTATTGCTAAAAAAGGATGTAGCCAAATATTTTCATCCGGATAATTCCAAAGGAAAGGAATTCTGGACGAAACTCTATGATACCTTAGGCATAAAGAACATTAAAAATAAAAAGATAATTACTTCTCAACGGGTCTGGATTGTTCCGGACAAGGCAAGGGTTGTGGAAACCGAGGATGGCGCTTTAGTTTTAGACGCGAAATTAAAGGTTTTATCAGAAAATGAGTATTTAAAGGTTTCACCTCTGGATGGAACTTATGTTGCTTCCGAGAAATTAGCCAAAGAAATTATTCTTCCCCAGCTTACTTCTGATGTAAATAATCTTAGTCAATACGCGCCTTTACGTCAAGTTTATTATTCGTTAATTCTGGCAGAGTGGTTTAAGAGAAAGGTTAGCCATCAGCCTTCAGCTGTCAGCAATCAGCAAAATCTTAAAGCTGAAAGCCGAAAGCTGATAGCTGATAGCCTATCTCCATACGCTCCCTATATCAACTCCGGAAAGACAGACGGTTTAGAATCGGAACTCCCTTGGTCAAGGGACGCTGTCTGGCAGGAGTATGTTCAGTCTTATTCAAAGGGTGAATATAAGATAAAAGCAAACTTAGGCGGTCTAAACCGGATGTATTTTAGCGGCGGGGTTGATATTGCTGGTTCTTCACTCAATCGAGTTATGGAGATTATTCCTAAAAGAAACGTAAATACAGACACTTTTGCCTCTGGAAAAATGCCAAATACAGCGGTTTTATTTAATGGTTCTGGATCAAAGACTCTTGCCGGTGGCGCCTTAGAGATTATTAATCCTTCAGGAACATCAAAATCATCCATAGCTGCAAGTTCGCTGAGCAAGAATAAATTTACCAAGAACCTCGCGAAGCTTTTTTCTCTTCAGGGGATTAACGCGGGGAAGGGCGTTTCTTTTCTTTTGGATTCAGTTAAAACAGAGCTTATCCCTAGTTTAGCCAAGCTTAGTAATTTTAGCGTTGAAGACGTATTAGGAAAGTTAAAAGATATAGAAAAAATTAAACCCGTACTTAGTAAATTTAGGCTAAGTCAGATTGATTTAAGCAAGAAACCAAAGATTACTGAAGGTGACAAAACTAATATCCAGCCACCTTTTATTGATGAATTAAGCTGGAAATATCAGAAAATAGGTGATTTAGAGGTTAATTTGGCACAGTCTGAAATCGTGGTTAGCAAAAAAGAAGTAGATATCCTTGATGAACATTATTCTATTAAAAGAGAAGAGATGGCAGAAAGAGATAAAAAACATTCTTATACCCGGGATCCTGATGAAAAATTAGTCTATAGAGGTAATGTTGCCGAGTATTATAATAGGGATTTTTTAATTAATACCGCTAAGCCAATGGAGGATTTTTTAGATATTAATTATACAGAAAAAGGTAAAGAAGTAAAATATGTAGTTAAGGTTGGCATAGGAGGTAATGAAGAGTATGACCATCAGTCAAGCGGTACCTATAATAGTTATTATAAAGACGGTATTACCTACGTGGTTATAAATAATAATTTGGAGTTTGCGAAGTTTCTTGAGAGAAATCCTCTCGCTAAAGGAGATAATACCTTAATGATATATGAGTCCCGCAGCGGCGAGACTGAAGAACCATTAAAGGTATTTTTGTTTAACAACCGTAAAGATTTTTCTATTTCTATTGTTTTTTCTAATAAAGGTCCTTTGTTTAAGACTGCTGAAGGTTTGATAAAAGAGCAGAGAGACAAAGGAGAGACACCTACAGTTCTACGGTTGGATTTTCGTACAGATGTAGCCGGAAGATATATGCGCAGAAAAACTTCTATGTGTTATTGTGCCCTGCATATTTTAGATGAAATTGGGC
>CAKKQB010000065.1 GCA_919901915.1 Omnitrophica bacterium GWA2_41_15 | reverse complement strand
CCAGATTCCGGATCGGAGCTAGAAGTCCAAGAAGCAGAGAACGTATTATCACCGTGATATTCATACTCAGTAACAACAGGAACAGTAGGTGGAGTTGTATCCTTATTCTTTACTGTAATTCCATCCGAATAACCTACTTCACTCCAAAGCCCTTTTGCATTCTTATTTTTAGCTGAAAAATAATAGGTCTTGCCTACTACAAGTTTTAAATCATTTCTGGTAAGTCCTAAAGCACCACTGCCTGCGTGTGTCCAACCAAGCGTATCAAAGGAACCCTTAGAAGTACCGATTGCATAATACTGCTCTATGCCAGATGTTACGAAACCAGGAACCCAAGAAACAGAAAGCGTAGTAGTACTTTCCGTATATTCACCCTCATCCTTAATAACAGGAGCAAGAGGCGGAATTGTATCTTTTACCGTAATCCCATCTGAATAACCTATATCACTCCAACGCCTTGCTTTGTTCTGAGCTCTAACTGCAAAATAATAAGTATAGCCTCCTACAAGCCTTAAATCGCTTCTAGTAATTTTTTTAACATTTGGATCTCCAAATGTCCAACTAAACGTGTTAGTTGAGCCTTTAGTGGTACCAATTGCATATTCATACGCTTTTACAATGAATTCTGGATCACGAATATTCCAAGACGCAGAAAGCGTAGTAGCACTTTCCGAATATTCGCCTTCATCTTCAACAATAGGAACAGTAAAAATAATAGGCAGAACAGTGCCTTCCATCAGTTCCATAGTAATCCTTTTTGAATAACGTATCTCACTCCAAAGCCCTGCTTTATTCTTAGCCTTAACCACAAAAAAATAGTTCAAAAAATCCCGAACGTCTGAAATATATTCGCAAGCATTATTTTCTCTAGTTGAAACCCAACCAGTAGGTTCACCCGTGCCATTTAATGTATAAGGAGGAGAAAACGTATAGATAATCTTATATTGATATTCAGAAATACCGGATTCTGGATCAGAACTAGACCAAGAAGCAAAAAATGTAGCGCTACCTTTATTCGCACTTAACCTACCTCCAGCTCCAGCAACAACAGGAACAGTGGGCGGGGTTGTATCCTTTACCGTAATCCCATTCGAATAACCTGCCTCACTCCAAAGTCCCGCTCTATTCTGAGCTTTGACTGAAAAATAATAGGTCTTTCCTCTTTCAAGTTTTAAAGCGCTTGTGGTAATCTTGAGAACATCTGGGCCTATTGGAGCCCATTTAATCATGTCAGTTGCGCCTTTAGAAATACCAAGCGCATACTGATAAGCAGAAATACCGGATTCCGAATCAGAGCTAGGTTCCCAGGAAGCAGAAAGCGTGGAAGCACTTATCGCACATTCGTTAACAACAGGAACAGTAGGTGGGGTTGTATCTTTATTCTTTACCGTAATCCCATCTGAATAACCTACTTCACTCCAAATCCCTGAGTCATTCTTGGCTCTAACTGCAAAAAAATAGGTCATATCTCCTTCCAAAACGCTACTATTCTTCCCACCAATAACAATTCTTGTTTCTGCGTTTGTTGAAACCCACCAATTCTCATAAAGCGTTATACCTTTCGCGGTATCAATTTTGCCGTCGTAGACTCCAAGGACATAATATTGATATTCAACAATACCAGATTCTGGATCAGAACTAGACCAAGAGGCAGAAAGCGTAGCAGAACGCACATCATCAACTTTTTTAACCTCACCCTCATCTTTAACAATAGGGGTCGTAGGCGGGGTTATATCTGCCTTCACCGTAATAGTAACCGCCTCAACACTTTCTCCGCCTTTACCATCAGATACCTTAAAAGTAACTGGATAAGTACCTACTTGTTTACCAGTAGGTGTCCAACTAAAAGTTGTCTTATTAAAAACTGCTCCCTGGGGCAGGTTAGCGGCTGAATAAGTTAAAGTGTCTTTATCAGGATCCGTGCCAGAAATAGAAAGTTGAAACTGTTTATTCCTATCAAGGGTTTGATTACCAATAGGATTAAGTCTTGGAAGGTGATTAACCTTCGCCGTAATCCCATCTGAATAACCTATTTCACTCCAAATCCCTGCGTCATTCTGAACTTTAACTGAAAAATAATACGTCTTACCAACTTCGAGCTTTAAATCACTTCTGGTAATTAGATACTTTGAATCGCTTCTCATCATTGAAGAACCATCTGCTTTTACTGAAGTCCAGTCAAGCGTATCCGTTGCGCCTTTAGAAGTCCCAATCGCGTATTGATATTCAAGAACATTAAACACTGGATCGGAACTAGTCCAGGAAGCAGAAATCGTAGGAATCGCAAAATACTTATCCTCACCAATAACAACAGGCGCATTAGGCGGAGTTGTATCCACATCGGGCTCCCCCCCTGCATAACGGTTATCTTGCACAGTATAACTACCATCAGGTAGCCATTCTGTAACAATACTGCCCATTAATGTCAAAATAGGAGTAACCAACCACTTACCCTCCAAATTTTCCCGGCTGGTATACTTACCAAGCAAATCTTTATTTTCCTCATACTCAAGCGTGCCTTGAAAAACATCGGTAGTAAGATTACCTTTTTTAATTAATTTTTGACTATTATCAGAAGCGCGGCTTAAAATCTTACTACCTTCAAATATACCATTATTAGCTGATGATTCTACCCCTGTAAAGCTTTCTACCCAACTCTTAATTTTATCGTTTTGATCTCTCTTCTCCTCGCGTTTAAACACTCCTCGAAAAACAGGAGTAATGAGATTACCTTCTTTAGTTAGCGTTTGATTATTATCAGAAGCGCGGCTTAAAACCGTAACACCTTCAAATACACCGCCATCAGATAATAACTCTTTACCTTCTCTTTTTTCCACGAATTGTATTTTACCGTTTGAATATTTAAGCTCATCATATTTAAGCGTACCCTCAAAAACAGGAGTGGTAAAATTACCTTCTTTTACTATTGTTTGATTTTTATTAGAAAAATAGTTTAAAAATTTCCTGCCTATAAATATAGCGCCGCCTTTACTAAGCCACTTTCCCTCATACGATTCCCACCTACTCTTTCCACAAAGCTCACTACAAATCTTGCCCTGAAAATCAGCGGTTTGCACTGAATTGCAATTTTCCTTTGCCAGCGCGGATGCGCTCCATACCAAACAAATTCCTAAAATTAATACCCAGAATTTCGCTTTCATTTTTTCTCCTGTATTAAAAACCCCGAATTCCATCCGAATAAGCTATTTCGCTCCAAAGCCCTGCTCCATTCATAACTCTAACCCCAAAATATAATCCTATACCAAACCATGTTGTTCTCCCACTACTCACGGCAGCTCTTACGGCAGCTCTTACGGTAATCTTAAAAACATTTGTATCTACTCTAATCCTATCATTAAATGCAGCCCGGGATCCTTCCTCCGACTCTAATAGATAACAGTTTTGCACCCTACCAGATTTACCGTACCAGCCAACGACACCGTGCCTATCCCAACGCTCCTCAATCCAATATTCATACGCAGAAATACCTGATTCTGGATCAAAACTAAATAAATAAACAGTGATAGGAACAGCGCTACCAGACTCCTTCAACCTTTCATCTATAGGAATAATAATAGGAGTACTAGGTGGAGTTTTATCAGGCAAAGACACATCTCCCTTCTCATACTCATAACGGTTATCCTGCACAGTAACCTTACCATCAGACAATCTTTTCGTAGTAACATCACCCAATAATCCAAAGGTAGGAGTAACGCGCCATACACCTACCACCCTTTCCTGACTAGTGATTTTATTAGATTCATCTTTCTGTTCCTTATATTTAAATATGCCTTGAAAAGTAGGCGTAACAAGACCGCCTATTTTACTTAGGCCTTTTCCTGAATCTAAAATCTTCTCACCTTCAAATACACCGCCATCAGATAATAACTCTTTACCTTCTGTTATTTCCTGACTGCTAATTGCACCTTTTTTATCTTTCTTTTCACTACGCTTAAACACGCCCTGAAAAACAGCAGTGGTAAAATTACCTTCTCTTATTATCTCTTGGCTATTATCAAGATTACGCTTAAAGGTCTTTTTACCCTCAAATACGCCGCCGCCAATTAATAACTCCCTGCCTTCCATACTGCTTTCCCAACTATCGCTGCTCCCTGAATAATTAAACTTACCCTGAAAAACAGGTGTGGTAAGCTTGCCTTCTTTTATTTCTTTTTGACCATTCTCAATAGTCGTGTTACCTTCAAATATGCCGCCGTCGTCATTAATCCACTTCCCCCGACGCAATTCTTTGCTAATTTTTCCTTCAAATGTCATGCGGCTCTTACCTTGAAAATCCATACTTTCCACCGGATTCCACAAACCCGTTGCCGCCAATACAGCCACAGTCCACATCAAACAAATTCCTAAAATTAAAACCCAAAATTTCGCTTTCATTTTCCCTCCTTCTTACCCACACCCCATAAAAAAAGCCCTATAAAACAAACCTTATAGGGCCTAAAAATCAATTTCCTTTTTGGCAGCGCAGCCTCCCGTTCTTTACAAACGGGACTGTCGCTTTGCGCCCCAGCATTACTGCTAGTTTGCCTTTACCCCGTTAGAGATTTCTCTCTACCGGGATAAACCCTATTATCCCTAACAAGGTTTATCAATAAGTTATAACCGCTCAACTATTATATTAATTTTCTATATCTATTCTAAGTATACCATATTTCTTCTTACTTTTCAAGTTCCACCCTAAAAAAACTAAGTACTTCTATAAGTCAGACACTGGGAGCAACTAGGAGAAGGATTTTGACAATACGTCTTATTTCCGATTGCCCCCGACATAGAAGCTGATTTACACGCGGTCAACACCCCCTCTTCAGCCTTCCCTCTCATCAACACAATCAATCGCGGCGTACACCATTTCTTCTTCTTCATTTTTATCCTCCCCTTAATGCCTCTTGCCGGACATGAGCTACTTCGCAAAAATAATCAACCGGCTTGTCTAATTCTCCCGTCTCAAGATGCGCGTGTGCCGGGCACCAGATACATAAATTTATTATTGGACATACCCGGCATTTTTTTAGGAATTCCTTATTATCTGAACGCCTTTCTCTTACTTGGGGCACAAAATTCTCCCAGGCATCTCTAAGATTTCCCTTCCTTAAATCATATATACAATCCAGATGCCAAAGAGAAGAACAGAGCCGGAAAAAACCATCATAACTGACAGTAAAACTGCCACTGCCAGTTCCGCAATGAAAAAGATGGTTACAGTCAAGATGGGCAAATTCAGGACGAATGAGTTTATCGCAATTTTTCTCTAAGGCATTAGAGCGCTCTACATCAGCTTTCTCAATAGCGACAATTTCTTCCGCGCCAAGCCTTTCTGCCTTTATCTCTATGTTTCTCTTTAAATCACCGTCAAAACGCAAATGTAAAAACGGATCAAAACGAAAATAATCTTTAGTTCTCTGCCGGCAGAAACGCGCGATTTCAGGTAATTCCTGAACATTTGAACGCAGTGCCATTGCCTTAAAACGCACCTTAATATTATTCTCTATTAAAAGATTAAGCCCTGCCATAAACGCGGCAAATGAACCCGGTTTTCTAGTTACCTGTTCATAAATTCCTTTAGTAGTTCCATAAACCGTTACCTCTATGTCTCTGGGTGGATACTTTTTAAACAAATTAATATGCTCATTAGTAATCAATGCCGCGTTAGTAAAAACTGAAACTAAAAGCCCCTTTTTCTTTAAATACAAATATATCTCAAAAAAATCCTCCCTCAATAATGGCTCCCCGCCGGTAACAAGACACCACAAAGCGCCCAAATCCACTGCCTGATCAACAATTTTCTTTATTTGGCTTAAAGAAAGTTCCTTCTTTTTAACTGACGCGTCATCAGCAGGTAAATTAATATAACAATGCCGGCAATTATTATTACAGCGAGCAGTAACTTCCAAATCAAAAGACACAAGTCTTCTTTCTGATCTAAACTTCCCCCAAAGAGGAAACTCCGGCAAAGGCATTGATTTTATAAACTGATTACTCATACGATTTTTTTTATCCTCTCTTTTAAGGAAAGGGGAATTAGATTGCCGAAAAAAAATAATTTTCTCCAAAAATTAATCCTACTTAAATAAGCAACCAGCCGCCGCTCCGGACCTAACCCTAAATAAATATTTCTTCTGCCTCTCTTAACTTTTCTTACATATCCTAAAATATCCTGTCTTTGAATAAATCCATCTATCTCTTGAGTATTATCACCTTTAATAACATAACGCGTTCCACATGGGCACTTTGCCAATACACGGTGAATAACTAATTTTTTAGCGCAAGGATGAATAAAAGCCACTACCCGGCCAATGTCAATAGAGCAATTATTTATGGGAAAAAGCGTAACCACATCGCCGTCTCTTATAAAGGGGCTCATACTAAACCCATTAACCCGAAACCTAAGCGATTTTTGCTTTCCGATTACCGCCTGAATAATCTCAATTAACGAGGGAGAATTAATAGAATAAACTTTTTTATCTTCAAATACAAAACTCAATTTACTATTCCTCTATTACAACCAACAAATAATCTCTGTAATCTATCATTTAATCTCTGTAATCATGGTAGGGACAGAACAATGTTCTGTCCCTACGGTGGGAACTAACATATTTCTTTTTAAAAGTTCCCCCGCTAATCCTACGCAATCTTTTTCTATATCCGCGCTAACCCCGTCAAATTCATCCGATAATTCTTTTGAGATTTCCTTTAAACTTTTCTTTCCATCCAATTTATTCCAAATCACCCTTCCAGTCTCATTAAGCGAAAAAATCTCATCCTCTAAATCTCCAATACCGGAAGTTATAGGAATAATAATAAACTCGCCCTGCACATCTCTAGCTACTACATCCTCCGACGGCTTATAGATACTCTTTAAATCAACCTGTGTTTCCATAATACGTTACCTCCTTATTTATCTCTGTAGGGACAGAACAATGTTCTGTCCCTACGCCTTAACGCGAAC
>CAKKQB010000064.1 GCA_919901915.1 Omnitrophica bacterium GWA2_41_15 | reverse complement strand
GGTATGATGTCTATTCCGTGCCCTTATTTATAAAGAAGAATATGCGCAAGAGGCTTACAGCAGATTATCTTTGTACGCAGGGTATTTTAAGAAACTTTTAAATGCGTTTAAAAATAGATTGTGATATCTATCAATAAGAAAAATATTTTTTCAAATAGGAATTTGGAACATAAAAAGAACCATTTCCGACTTCTGGGGCTGGAAATGGTTAAAATGAGAGGAGGCAAAAGATGAGAAGGGTTATGGTTTCGTTTTTAGTTTGCGGTTTAACTTTATTTATTGCGAACTCTGTATTTGCGGAGCAGGTTATTGCGGATTCGCGGATTCAGGAGGTTGTGGTTTATCCTGATTCAGCGTTGGTTAGCCGTAGCGCAGATCTGAAATTAGGTATTGGTCAGCATCAAATAGTTTTTTCAGATATTATTCCGGAAATAGATGAGAATTCTCTAAGGGTAGAGGCAAGCGATGACGGATGTGCAAAAATCTTAGGCGCCCAGGTGAAAAAAGAATTTATAAAAGAGGAGGCTTCTCAAAGGGTAAGCTATATTCAGGAAGAGATTCAAAAATTAGAAGATGAGATGCGAAGACTTGAGGATACAAAAAACATCCTTGGGCAAGAGAGACAGTTTTTAGATTCTCTGCGTCTTTTTTCAGCAGGACAGCTCCCCAAAGATTTAGTAACTAAGATGCCTGTGGTAAAAGATTTAGATGAGACATTGAAGTTTTTAAGCGCAAGGCTTAAGGAAAACTATAATCAGGCCTTAGACGCAGAATTAAATAGTAGAGATATTTTTAAAAAGACGGAGGTATTAAAAAGGGAGTTAAGTCAGATTTCCGGGCCTTCTAAAAAAATAAAAAGGTCAATTATGGTTGAGGTTGAGGTAGTAAAGCCGGTTAGTTTTGGCTTAACTGCCTCTTATTTAGTAAAAGGCGCATCCTGGCAGCCTTTATACGATGCCCGGGCGAATTTTGAAAAATCTGAGGTAGAGATGGTTTCTTGCGGAATTATCAGGCAGACAACCGGCGAAGATTGGCAGGATGTGGAAATTTCCTTATCTACGGCAAAGCCGACAATTGGCGGAAGGATGGCGTATGTTTCTCCCTGGTTTTTGAGGTTAGATCAATCCAGGTTTACGATGGAATCTCGAAATAATATAGTAGCCGGCCAGTTTGCGAGCTTTAGTTCATCTGAAAATGCTGGAGAGCCGGGGCTTGCAAAAGACGCTATAGCAGAACAAAAAGGCACTGCTGTTGTGTATAAACTTCTTCGCAAAGCAACTGTAAAATCTGACGGTTCTGAGTACAAACTGCCTGTTTCTATCCAGACCTTAAAAGCAGAGTTTGGATATTCTACGTATCCGCGTAATACCCCTTGCGCGTATTTAGGCAGTCGGGTTACTAATGCCAAGGATTTGCAATTATTAGCCGGCCGGGTAAACATATTCTTAGAGGGAGATTTTGTAGGCGCATCGTCTATTGATAATATTGGCCCGGGCGAAGACTTCGATCTTTATTTAGGCGTGGATGAGAATGTAAAAGTAAAAAGAGAGCAGATTGAGAAAAAGGTTAATGATGTTTTAATTGCAGGGATTTTATCTCCTAACTGCACAACTACTTTTAAATATAAGGCTACTATAGAAAATTATAAGAATAAAAATATTAAGGTGATCTTTTTTGAGTCAATGCCGGTTTCCGATAATGAGCGGATTAAGGTAAGGATAGGAAAACCTAGCCTTGAGCCTAAAGAAAAAAACTGGAAGGATAGAAAGGGAGTTTGGCGTTGGAAATTAGAATTAGAGCCAAAGCAAAAACAAGAAATATTTTATGCCTTTAGCATCGAACATTCTCGTGATATGCGAGTAGAAGGTTTATAGGCCGACTATTTTCGGCCCTATGGGTTGGAAATAGTTGGTAATTCCGTGCCATCGCTAATACTTGAAGTTCGCTTCTAATACATTATTTTTGGTTCTTTCGTGTTTAGGGCGAAAACCTTGGGCTTAAAAGTCCGCAGT
>CAKKQB010000063.1:10482-26100 GCA_919901915.1 Omnitrophica bacterium GWA2_41_15 | reverse complement strand
GGGGACGCTTCTATGTCCCCGTTTATGTTTCATCGTAGAAACAACAAGGAAACAACAAAACAACAAGACGCTCTTTGTAATTATATCACCAACAACATGTTACACAACAATTCTTTTGATTGGCCTGCCCCTTCTTTTGGGCATAAAACGGCCATTTTCTTAATAAATTCTTCGTTTTCTTAAATCCACCCCTTTCTACTTATAATAAACGTAGAAAAGATAAAAATCTAACAGAAAAATTTTAGGTGAGATTAATTTAGGAAAGGATTTGTTGCGTAACTAATGTATTGATAAAGGGTTAACAAGAACGTCTTGTTTTTTTGTTTTTTTCCATAGTCCCTACAAATCGCCGCGTAGGGGCGGGCTTGCCCGCCCTTTTCTCTCCTTTTGGGCGAGCAAGCTCGCCCCTACGCGACGTTACATAATCCCGGCAGATTATTGTTATAAACAAATTCTATCAGTTTTTTCCGGTAATCGATATTTTTTTTATTTCCCCTTTACTTCCAACCCTTTACGCCAATTCCTTCACCCTTATTACGAAAGAACCTCTTTTTAGCAAGATTGATAGATTCCTGATAAACGACGAGTTTCTCGAATATAAATACTATATTTACGAATCTCCAACAAAATTGAAGTAGGGAGTAGAAAGTTGACCATTCGGAGAAAGGTTTCTCTCCTGTCTCCGTTTTTTCACCTACGGTGAAAAAACGGAGGCGGAAGGATTCGAACCCTCGAGGGCCTTGCGACCCTTCCGGTTTTCAAGACCGGTGCACTCAACCACTATGCGACGCCTCCAAAAAACTTAGCAAGATCCTTCGTCGAGACTATCGTCTCTCCTCAGGATGAAATTATTGAAAAAGGGTTTTTCCAACAATTTCAATTTATAAAAAGTTGCTTGAAAACGGAAGAAATCACAACCTTAGATAACGCGAATGAATTATTAGCAAAATTTACTAAAGAGAATTTCGCTAAGACAAAATTGAAGCAGACAGAAAGAAGAAATAAGTTTACAATGAAGATAAAGGCGAAACCAAAAATATAGTTTGCTTTTAAAAAATCGCCTTTCTTGGATCTTATGGTTCTAACAGAAAATGTCAAATGCAAAATAATGGTAAAACCTGAAAGGAAAAGAAGAAGTTCCGCGAGCCAGGCTGCTTGGATAAAAAACGACAAAACCCCATAAATAACAAATACAACTATTGTATATATGGGCAAAACATACGGCGCGAATTTCACTAAGGGCCGAAAAAAATTAAAAATTATCTCTAATACTCTGTGCCCCTTGTTATAAATTATAGCCGGTTCCCAAATAAATAAATGCACCGCCAAAAAAGTGGCAACTCCGGAGAAAAAATAATTCTGGTGATTTTTATTAATGAGACTGATTTCATTTAAAAAAGCGCTTAACGATGAATAAACAACGGGTAGGAGACAAAGCCCCAAAAGAAGCTTAGTGACCCCCAAAACCTTATCGAAAAATTTAGATAATTTTCCGGAAACAACAGGTTCCTGTGGTTTTAATTCACCTTCAAATTTATTCGGAAATTCTTTTTTGTCAGGGAATTCTTTCTTTTCCATCGAAATATGGCCTTAAAGCCTCCGGTATAATCACAGATCCGTCTTCTTGCTGATAATTTTCTAATATAGCGATTACGGTTCTGGGTAACGCGATACCTGAACCATTTAATGTATGAACAAAATCCAACTTCTTAGTATCTTTTCTTCTAAATCTTATATTTGCCCTGCGAGCCTGAAAACTTTCAAAGTTACTGCAGCTTGAAACCTCAAGCCATCTATCCGCGCCAGCGGCATAAGCCTCTAAATCGTAACAAATGCTCGCGGAAAAACTCAAATCTCCCGTAGGCAGTATTGCTACTCTGTAAGGCAAGCCCAATAATCGCAAAACATCCTCCGCGTCCGCGACTAACTTTTCCAATTCATCGCAAGAATTTTCAGGCTTCACAAACTTAACCATCTCCACCTTATCAAATTGATGCACTCGCGCTAAGCCCTTAGTATCTTTGCCATACGAACCTGCCTCCCTCCTAAAACAAGCAGTATAGGCAGTGTAATAAATAGGCAGGTCTTCCTCATTTAATATCTCATCACGAAATATATTTGTTACCGGAACCTCGGCAGTTGGAACAAGAAACAAATCCTCATCTTTTAACCGGTACATATCATCTTCCAATTTAGGAAGCTGCCCTGTGCCGGTCATCGAAGCGCGGTTAACTAAAAAAGGCGGAAAAATCTCGGTATAGCCGTGCTTCTTAGTATGCAAATCAAGCATAAAGTTAATCAGCGCGCGTTCAAGCCTCGCGCCCAAGCCTTTATAAAGGATAAAATTTGAACCGGTAATTTTTGTGGCGCGGCCAAAATCAATAATATCTAAACACGTGTTTAATTCAATATGGCTGGCTGGTTTAAAATTAAATTTAGGCAACTCGCCCCACGAACGCGCTATTTTCTGGCAAGAGGCATCGCCAACAGGAACTGAAGAATGCGCTATATTGGGAATGCTTAATAACATTCTATCTAATTCACTATTAATTTCTTTTAACTTGCCCTCCAACTCATTAACCCTGAACGCGGTTTCCTTCATTGAGGCAATCTTATCTACGGCATTCTTTTTTGCTTTTAATAAGGCAGTAATTTCATCATTGGCCTTATTTTTTTCCGCACGCAAGCCCTCCACTTCAGTCAAAATTTTTCGCCGGGAATCATCCCACCTAATGAGGCCGTCTATGTCCAGCTCTAAATTACGATTCTTAACCGACGTCTTTACCGAATCCAAATTTTCCCGAATAAATTTTATATCAAGCATATTCCCCCTTAATCACCCCTCAAAAATTACTGAAGAACTCCCGAAAAGTTATATTTTATGGGAAAAAGCCTTTCTAAATTTACATGTTTTGAGGCGTCAAGAATCTCTATCCCAACAACAGTCTCATTTTCTCCTATATCCAGGACAATATCTTCAGAGACCCTCCTATTTATAACCGCTTGCTTTTTATCATCTAAACGAATATAGAGCAGATCAGTCCTATCGTTATACTGGATATTCATTTTCAACCTCCCATTTTCCATAAAATACATAAACAGTTACTGTTACTATTACTTCTTCCTTAATAGTATAAAATACCTCCGCCCTTTTCTGCTCATAGTATTTATCGTATCGTTTCTGTTTAAATTCAAATATTTTAGCTTTCCCAACACGGCCATATTTAGCTGAAATAGAAAAACCGCTATTAATAACCTCTCTGATCTCTTCTTCGCTTATCCCACGTTCTTCAGCGCGTTCCAATGTATGTAAATCAATTTGTATCTCCATAAAATTTTCTCTCTTATGAATCCCCATTTTACCATCTCAAGAAATCTCTACCCCTTAATCACTCCCAACGGCCTCATCCTGCATACGCGCTTAGAAATCCCCGCGTTGGCCACTACATTCACTACTTCGTTTACATCTTTATAAGCCGCAGGCGCTTCTTCTACAATTGTCCCCCTGCCAGAAGCTTTAACTATTATACCTCTAGATTCCAATTCTTTCAATAACGTATTTAAATTTATAAATTTTATAGCGGCTGTACGGGATTTCACGCGTCCAGCTCCATGACAAGTCGAACCAAATGTTTCATCAATCGCATTTTGAGTTCCCGTTAATAAATACGAATTCCTCCCCATATCTCCGGGAATAATTACCGGCTGGCCAGTTTTTTTATAACGAGCTGGTAATGCAGGATGCCCGGGAGCAAAAGCGCGGGTCGCGCCTTTACGATGCACGCACAATGTTTTTTCTTTTCCATCAACAATATGTTTTTCTATTTTCGCGATATTATGAGCTACATCATAGATTAAAAACATTCCCATCTTCTGCCAGCTCATACTAAAAACCTTTTCAAATACTTTACGCGTAAGATACATCAGGCACTGGCGGTTTGCCCAGGCATAGTTAGCGGCGCATTTCATTGCCCCAAGATACGCTTGCCCTTCCGGAGAATTTACCGGCGCGCAAGCAAGCTGACGGTCAGGGACAAAAATATTATATTTTTGTAAACAATGAATCATACTCCTCGTATAATCATCGCATACCTGATAACCCAATCCTCGCGAACCAGAATGAATCATTATAGTTATCTGGCCTAAATCTAAACCAAATTCATCGCAAATATCACGATCATAAAGCTGATCAATAACCTGAATCTCTAAAAAATGATTTCCTGAGCCCAAGGTTCCCAACTGTGCCTTTCCCCTTTCATAAGCCCTATCCGAGACTGCTTGAGGATCCGCGCCCTGCATTGCGCCGTATTCCTCAGTACATTCTAAGTCTTCCTCTGTTCCATAGCCTTTTTCTACTGCCCATTTAGAACCTTTAAGCAAAATTTCTTTTTCTTCCTTCGCGCTAACCCTGATGTCACCCTTTGAGCCAACTCCAGACGGAACATCTGAAAATAACGCGTAGACCAGATCTTTAATTTTATCTTTTATATCTTCATATTGAAAATTAGTTTTTAACATCCGGACGCCGCATGAAATATCATAACCCACACCCGCCGGCGATATAACCCC
Organism: Omnitrophica bacterium GWA2_41_15; assembly: GCA_919901915.1. GTDB lineage: Bacteria > Omnitrophota > Gorgyraeia > Gygaellales > Profunditerraquicolaceae > CAKKQB01. The sequence continues at coordinate 21,531 of CAKKQB010000063.1, read as the reverse complement.
GCCATTATCAATATCCGTTGCCGCCACACCGCCGATCGGAAAACCGTATCCCCAATGGATATCCGGCATAGCCAGAGAGGCATTGACAATCCCCGGCAAAAACGCGACATTAGCCACCTGATCGAGAGCCTTATCGCGATAAATATCCTTTAATAATTTCTCATCCGCGTAGATAATCCCCGGCACGCGCATACCTGTCTTATACGACTTAGGTATACGCCAGCGATAATCGTCAATCTTCTCTAAAAGCCCTTGCCAAACTTCAGGCATCTTATCCTCATTTCTTCATACATCAAAAATAACGCTTACCTGCCAGCCTCCTTCAACCTGTTCTAATCTTAACTCATGGTAGGTTGCGGCTTTAATCTCGGTATTTACTTTATAATTTTTAATATCCGAGCCTATTACCACCGACTGCAAGACATTTTTATCTATTTTATTTATTTGAAAATCGGAAAATATTACCTCTTTTATAGCGGATAAGGAAAGCAGTTCATTTAACCAATTGACAAAAAGTTCTTCTAAATCCCCTGCCTTTTGTTTGATAATAATTTTTTTAATTTTTAATTTTTCATTTTTAATTTTTAATTTTCTTTCCGCAATAATATCAAACATCGCTAGAGCGGCATTTTGGAATAATTCTTTTAAATCTTTACCTTTTACCCTAATTCCTATATCAGCCGTATGCTCTAATAATTTGTAATTTTTTATTTTCACTATAGGCTGTCTACTGCGGACTATAAATAAAATTGGGCCATGCAGGACTCGGACCTGCCACCCTCTGATTAAGAGTCAGATGCTCTACCGGATGAGCTAATGGCCCCATTTTATTTAATTTATCCTGAAAAACCCCTTGTAGGGGTCGGATTTATCCGACCCGCAAGAGATAACGGGCTTGATAAACCAAGCCCCTACAAATTAGGCAAAATATAAGGTTTGTCAGTGTTAACTATTTAACTATTTTACACCAAAATAAGCTACTTTGCAATAATTACCTCACGCACGTTTCACGTTTCACGTTTCACGCTTCACGCATTTACTTTTCTCTTCCCGATGCTTGTTTTAAATCCTCAAGGATTTGCGGGATAATCTTGGCTCCCATGGCTTCTGCCTTATGCGCGTCTTCCCATGCCTTATCGTATTCCTGCATAAATATATACACCCTTAAACGGTTAATATACGCGTCAGCAGAATTAGGATTAATTTCTATTGCCTTGCTACAATCAGAAAGAGCGTTTTTAAAATCCGCCTTATCTATATTAGTGCCACCCAAATTAATATATGCCATAGGAGAATTTTGGTCAATTTTTGACGTTCGTTCAGAAACAACTTTATAAGCATACGCGAGAGCCCGATTAGCATAGAAAGAAGCATCATTAGGATTTTTCTCAATCGCTTTACTGTAATCCAGAATAGCCTGCTCTAAATTACCTTTATTAGCGTAAGCAGTACCTCTTAAATAGTAAGCCGCGGCAATATTAGGATTAATTTTTACCACTTTATCAAAATCCGAAATAGCCTGCTCTAAAGCGCCTTTATTACTATGAATAAGCCCGCGATTGATATACGCCTGAACGTAATTAGGATTTATTTCTATTGCTTTAGTATAATCAGAGCTAGCAAGATCGAGATTTCCCTGGCTGGCATAGGCAAGGCCACGGATATAATACGCTTCTTCATAACGAGGATTAATTGTAAGGGCTTTGGTATAATCAGAAATAGCCTGCGTAATATCCTTTTTCCCAGAATAGGCAAGCCCGCGATTAGCGTAAGCAGGGGCATAATTAGGATCCGTCTTTATTGCCTTGTTAAAATCAGAAACAGCCTGATCGAAATTACCTTTGCTATGATAAAGAGCCCCCCGTTTCAAATACTCCTGCGCGTTGATAATATCTACTTTAACAACGTCAAGAGGCGCGGAATTCGAGACAGGCAAATCAATTGCTTCTCCATTGATACTTTTAATTTCAAAAACATAATATGATATAGAAGCGCCCTTATAATCTATAACTACATATTTAGGCGTCTTTTTAATTACATTTGCCTCTATACGCTCTCCTGATTTTAAAACAATAATTTCCGCGGCGGCAAATTTAAAAATAAACAAATTTATTAAACATAAAATTATGCAGAACAGCCAAATAATATTTCTTTTTTTCATCGTGTCTTCCTTGCGGCTTTGGCTATCGGAAGCCAAACCACTGTCCTCTGACTGGTGGCTTTAAGGAGCCAAACCACTACTCTCTAGCTGGTAAATGCGCCTGGCTGGACTTGAACCAGCAACGCCTAGCTCCGAAGGCTAGCGCTCTATCCAGTTGAGCTACAGGCGCAGGTTAAACAATCTCGCATTTATCGCCCAAAATTTCTTTAATCTTTTCTAATTTCTTCTGGCTTGCGGCTTTGACCATAACCCCGCCTACGGCGGAATGACTTGTACGCACCGGCGAATTAAGTTGTATCTTGTTAAAACCTATATCTTCCACAACCTTCTTTAATTCTTTAATCTGCCTTAAGCCATCATTTACCCCTCCAAGAAGCATGATCTCAAGCCAAATTTCCCTCTTAAACTCTCTTCTTAAATCAATCAAACCGCTAATCACATCCTCTACCTTTACGCTTTCGTGCGGCCGGTTAATCTTGGTAAAGGCCTCATGATTTACCGCGTTTAAAGAAGGAACGATCAAATCAACTCCAAGAAGGGCGTACCTTACCTGCGCGTTATTCAATAACGAAGCATTCGTAATTACCGCTATCTTTAAATTCGTTATTTTTCTTATCTCTTCTATCGCATCAAGAATTTTTGTATTCAGCGTCGGTTCTCCCAAACCGGATATCGTGATATAATCCAGGCTCTTTGCCTCCTCAGGATTATTGGCAAACCAATTTCTTAACTCGCCAACTACCTCATTTACCTTAGCATACTCATTCCTTTCGCATGCCTTTTCTTTTGTCCTGCCTAATTGGCAATAAACGCAGTCAAAATTGCATATTTTATAAGGAGCGAGGCTTACCCCCAAAGACAAACCCAACCTTCTTGACCTTACCGGGCCATATATATATTTCATATTAAATAAAAACCCACCTTCTTAAAAATGCTCTTTAAAAAGGTGGGGGAAGGAAGAATCTTACTAAATCTATTTTACTTCTACTACGCAATTCTGGCTCCCAAAAGCATTAGCCTCACAAGCAACACAGCTTGGGTCGTTTTGCCAAGAACCATCTACAAAAAATTTGTATTCATACTTACCTGGTTCTAGACTGATCTTTGTTGACCAATTTCCTTTGAGGTCTTTCTTAATATTATTTACCTTCGTATCCCAATTGTTGAAAGAACCGGCAAGGCTTACGCATTTTGCCTGCGGCGCGTAAAGCTTAAATTCCGTTGATTTTATTACTTTAGCCATTTTTAACTCCTCCTCTTTATGCCTCATTATCCATACTTCACTTTTAACATACGATACACTAACTCACTCTTACCTATATTTCTATCATAAATTCTAAAAAAAGCAAGAATTAAATTGCCACAATAGAAATATGATTTTTATCCGCGAGGCTTACTGCCTTTTCCTTGTCTATGAAAAGGACCTTTCCTGCCTCAATAGCCAGACACTTTGCTTTTGCTCTAACAAGGTTTTTTATCGTATTTAGCCCCACCACAGGGATATCAAAACGCATGTCCTGCTTAGGCTTACTCACTTTAACGATAGTTACGCCTCCCCGGCTGATAAACCCTGAACGCCGGATAAGATTATCCGTACCCTCAAAAGCCTCAACTGCCATTATTACTTTGTTTTTCACTACCACTGTCTGTCCTATATCTAAATAAGCAACCGCCTTCGCCAAATCATAACCAAAATATATGTCCTCCCATGTAGAAAAATCAGGCTCGTATTTTACGGTAAGCGTGCCTTTTTTAGGCAGATGCTCTTCGATAAAAGCAACCGAATTCATCAATTCAAAACCAGATTCCGTTAATTTATCCGCGATCGCGCCAAATATTGTATCCGCCTTTTTATCTTTTATGCTATTAATGAGTTTTTTTAATTCCGGGTCCTGTTCAATTTCTCTGCTAAAAAGCTTATCCGGGCTTATCTGACCTGCCATAACTATCTTTGTTATGCCTTCAGACTTAAATATTTCAAACATACGGCTAAATTCGCCTATCCCTAGCCAATGGATTTTATCAACGAACCTTTTTAATTTAGGGGAAGTATCTTTTTTTATGGCAACTGCCACAACAAAATAACCCTTTTTCTTTGCTGCCTCGCTAAATAAAAAAGGGAATTTCCTATTACCCGCGATTAGCCCTATCTTTTCCATTTTTATTTACGGCAAGAATGAGCCATGCCGCGTTGAGATTTTTTTACAAAATCAATCAAATAAGAAACTTCTAAAACCGGCTTTATTTCTTTTTCTATTTCCTTAAGAGCATGCTTTAGAGTAAGCCCTGAATTAAAAAGAATCTTAAATACGTAATTAAGCTGTTTAATAGAATCTTTGGAAATATTGTGACGTTTAAGGCCTATCAGGTTTAAACCGTATACAACCGCGGGATGCCCATCGCAAGTTGAATATGGCGGAGCATCCTGCGTAACCTTAGAACAGCCGCCGATAATAGATAGCATCCCAACCCTGACAAACTGATGAATAGCGGCAAGCCCGCCTAAAACCACATTATCTTCAACGGTTACGTGTCCTGCCAAAGTGCCATTATTGGCTATTACGCAATTATTTCCCACCACACAATCATGAGCAACATGAGAATAGGCCATGAAAAGGTTAGAGTTACCCACAATTGTCCTGCCGCCGGAACCCGTCCCGGGATTAAACGTGCAATATTCCCTGATAATATTATTATCGCCAACAGCTAAAAAGGATTTCTCGCCTTTATATTTTAAGTCTTGTGGACAGCTGCCGAGCACTGCTCCGGTAAAGATCACGCATGACTTGCCAATAGAGGTAAAACCCTCAATAACGCAATGAGCGCCTATCTTAGTAGAAGCGCCGATAATTACATTATCCCCTATTAAAGAATAAGGGCCGACTGAAACATCATCGGCCAATTCTGCTTTTTTTGAAATTATCGCTGTAGGATGTATTTGCATAATGCTCTATCTAAATAATAGGTTCTTTCGTATTTAGGGTGATAAGAAGTGAAAATTATCAGATAACGAAAGTTTCTGTTTGCGCGCAATTAGAAATTTTTTTGCCATAAGCGCGCAAGGATTTACGACGAGTTGAAGCGCTTCTTTCTTACGTAAGTCACTGCGGAAACGAGGAGTAAACCGCGGCGCACGGCAAAAAATTTCGCGCGCAAACAGGAACTTTCGTTATCGGGTTGCCTATCAAATGGTTACGATAATTTTATCACCCTTATTAAGAATGATCCAAATAATACTCAACCCTCGACCAACGCGAACATCAAGTCCGCCTCTGCCACAATCTTTCCGTCAACGTAAGCCTTGCCTGAAACCTGCCCTGTCTTTAATTTTATCTTCCCTGCTGTCACATCCAGTACCAACTGATCTCCGGGAACAACTGTCTTTCTGAATTTTACACTATCTATGGTCAAAAAAAACGCGAGTTTTCCCCGATTCGCCTCACAGGCGAGCATCATTACCCCGGCTACCTGCGCCATAGCCTCAATAATTAATACTCCGGGCATCACAGGCTTTCCCGGAAAATGACCTTTAAAAAAATAATCATTTATGGTAACATTCTTTATGCCTATGGCATGACGGCCCTGCTCAAGGCAAATAATTTTATCTACAAACAAAAAAGGCTCCCGATGCGGCAGTATCTTCATAATCTCGTTAATATCCAATACAGTGTCGCCAACAGAATGATTCTTAACGCCTGTATCGGCGACCGAAGAATGTCTTTCCATCTGCTGTCGTATTTTTTTTGCTAATTTTAAATTCAAGGAGTGGCCGCTTTTTAAGGCAACAATATGAGCCTGAACAGGACAACCCACAAGATACATATCCCCCACTAAATCCAACATCTTATGCCGTATAAATTCATCCTGAAAACGCAATTTATTTTTAATAACGCCTGTTTTGCCTATAACTAAAGTATTCTCATAATTTGCCCCACGACCAAAACCCTGTTGCCGCAAGCCTGCCGCCTCCTCCTCAAAACAAAAAGTGCGGGCACAAGCAAGCTCAGTTTTAAATACATCACGGCTTAGGCTTAATTCTAAAAATTCTGCGCGAAGAAAAGGATGGCGATGATCTAACGTATAAGAAATTTTAAATTCATCAGACGGCAGCGCCATAAGGGAAGAGCCATTTTCCTCTATGTAAATTGGCTCTTTTAAAATAAATAATTGACGTTGTTTATCTTGTTCTTGTATGCCTGCCGTACTTAATAATTCAAAAATACCTGAACTGCTACCGTCTAACCCGGGAACCTCATTACCATCAATCTCTATATTAATATTATCTATCTCCAGACCGGACAATGCCGCCATAAGATGCTCAATAGTACATATCTCAATACCGCCGCAGCCAATAGAAGTGCGCCTTAAAGAACCTTCTAATGAAAGCAGGCTCTCGGTTGATGCCTCAATTACCGGTTTACCTGCTAAATCAGTACGGATAAAATTAATCCCACTATCAATATCCGCCGGCTTAAACGTAACGTTTGCCTTATTTCCCGTATGCAGGCCTATACCGCTTATACTAACTTCTTTTTTAATAGTTTTTTGCTTATCCATATTAGCTGATTTATAAGGTTTTATTTTTAAGCTCTAACTCTTCTACCTTCTTTTTCAATTCCTTAATCGTCTCGTAAAGCCGGGGCAAATTCTGGATACAAGCATTTACGCGCTTTGCTATATCGTGACTTTTCGCGGGAAAACCTGAAACAACAGTATTCGCGGGAACATCTTTAGTTACGCCTGAGCGGCCCGCCAATACAGCGCCATCTCCAATAGTGAGGTGGCCGGCTAAACCTGCCTGGCCTGCTATGGTTACGCCTTTCCCCACAGACGTACTGCCGGAAATTCCTACCTGCGCAACAATTAAAGAATTCTCTCCAATCACTACGTTATGAGCAATCTGAACCAAATTATCTATTTTAACGCCTTTGCCGATAATCGTTTTATCAAAACGGGCCCTGTCAATAGTAACATTAGCGCCTATCTCCACATCATCCTGAATTTCCACGCTTCCCACTTGAGGAATTTTATGATGCAGGCCGTCTATGGTAATAAAACCAAAACCATCCGAACCTATCACTGCTCCAGCATGAATAATCACACGACTACCAATAGTTACGCATTCGCGTATGGAAACATTTGGATATATTAAGGTATCATTCCCGATTTTTGCATGGCGGCCTATATAGCAACCGGCATAAATTATCGTATTGTCTCCTACAAAAACCCCCTCTTCTATAACCACATACGCTCCAATAGCCACATTTTTTCCTAAGCTTACATTTTCACCAAATACCACGGTAAAATCTATTCCCTTAGGATGATTTACTTCGCTTGGAGCGATAAAAGAAATTATTTTACTAAACGCGAGCGACGGATTATCCGTACGGATAATTGGTTTCGCGGCGCTCTCTACTTCACGAAAAGTAATAATCGCGGAAGCATGGGTTTTTTCTATAAAAGAAACGTATTTGGGGTTAGCCACAAACGTAATGTCCCCTTCCCGCGCCTCCTTTATTCCTGCCGCGCCTGTAATCAGAGTATTGGCATCTCCAATCACATCACCTTCAATCAACCGGGCTATTTCCCCAAGCGTTTTTTGCATTTCAAAAATAACTTATTTTTAAGTCATTCGTATTTAAGATTGCAGATCACCACATTTTTGGGCGGAGCTTGTCTCGCCCCTGCAGGTCGTTCGTGTCGTTCAGAATCGTTACATATTTAACCGCGTAGGGGTGGGCTTGCCCACCCTTTTTCCTCTCACCTAAAATTACTACGAAGCAGTTTTCTTATAACCTTTATTCAGGATTTCAATTATCTTATCAGTTATATCAAGGCTCTTAACCTGATAAACCAATACACGGTCGTTAAAAACCATAGTTATGCCTTCTTTTTCGGAATATTGTTTTACTACCCCCTCTATATCTTTAAGAACCTCCTTCATCTTCTCGTCCTGCTCTTTCCGTAAATCCAATTGACTCTGACGATCCCATTCCTGAACACTCTTAACATTCCCTTCTATCTCTGTTTTTTTGGCTTCCTTCTGTTTATCGTTTAATAAACTTAACTTATCCTGATAGGACTTAAACTCAATTACTTTTTTATTCTTTTCTGTGCTGTAAACATTTTCTTTTTCAGTTAAAGCCTTATCGAAATCTTTAGTTTTGCCATATTCGCTAAACGCGCGGCTTAAATCAATGTAAGCAAATTTATCAGCGGCAACCGCAACCCCAGCCAAAACGCCAAAAACAAAAACACCCCCCCACAACACTACCAGTACTTTCCTCATTTTACTTCCTCCTTTTTTTTCAACAGAGATAGAACAATGTTCTGTCCTTACACCTTAACGCGAACGATTCGCGTTCTCAATCTAATTTTTCGATAAGTATCCGCGTGAATCCGCGTATTTTAAAACCCGTGACTCGCGCTAAAATGGAATCTACCGCTCTTTTTGCTATCTTCTCCGGGCTCTTTGTCTAAAGGAATACCATAATCAAGTGTTATTGGGCCAATAGGGGTCTTAACTCTAAAACCAAACCCCACACCGGTTTTTAATCCGGAGAAACCAATATCGCCAGCCTTAGCCCAGACATTCCCTGTATCACAAAAAGCGGCTAATTTTAAAAAACTAAAAACAGGATACAGATATTCAAGATTGCCCACTAACATAGACTCGCCGCCCAATGGATCATTAGAAACAGAATTAATAGGGCCAATCTTTCTTTCTTCGTAACCCCTTATCGTATAAGCGCCACCGGCAAAAAATCTCTCATATATAGAAACGCTTGAACTATTACCATATGCCTGGGCAAGGCCGGCCCTGGCCTTTGCCTCTAAAGCAGAATTACTGAACAAAGGAAAATAATGCGCCGCCTTACTATAGAATTTCCAAAAATCCTTACTTCCGCCAAACACGCCGCCCGCGACTTTAAAGGAACCAGTCAAAATATCGCCCTTTCTGGGATTATTAACATTATCACGGCTGTCAAAAGTAACCGCGGGTGTTAAACTGCTAACAGTATTCTTACCATAATCATCCCCTAAATCATTCCTTAAAACATCAGAAGAAGTATTTGTTATTTTTATTTCATCGAGTTTATACGCCAAGTCTGTTCTTACATAATCAGATATTTCCTTACCCAAACGCAGAGCCCCGCCAGTTACCTTTTCATCATACCCATAACCCACATCCTGACTTCTCTTATGGACATGCTCATAGGCGTCAAAGCCAAAGGTTATAGGATAATCAAAAAGCCATGGCTCGGTAAAACTTAAATCATACCCTTGAGCAAGAGTTCCAAATGAGGCGCGCAATTTTAAATTCTGTCCCGCGCCGGTAAAATAAGGAAAATTCTTCCAGTCAAAATTTTTCTGCTCAACTTCAATAAACCCCATAAAATCACTCACCGTGCTGTAGCCTCCGCCAAAACTAAAGGAACCAGTCTTAGCTTCCTTTACTTCCACAATAAGGTCTTTTTTATTCTTAACATCTGTTTCTTCAGTGCCATAACCTATTCCCTGCTGTTCATCAAAAAACCCTAAATTTTGTAATTTTTCTTTACTGCGCCTTAATTTTTCGCCGTCAAATCTATCCCCGGGATGTATTTTTAATTCACGGCGTATAACCACTTCCCTAGTCTTAACATTTCCCCTAATCTTAATCTTATTCACGTAACATATCTCATTCTCAACAATATTATAGGTTATATCAACCCTGTTCGAAGAAGGATTCACATAAGTTGACTCCTGGACTATACAGGCTATATAACCACGGTCAAAATACAAGCTCTGTATACTGGCGATATCTAATTTTAAGGACTCCTGGCTAAAAACCTTTCCCGGAAGGCAGGCCTGTAATTTAGAAAGAATTTCTTTTTCCTTAATATCCTTATTACCATAAACAAAAACGCTCCCTACCATATATTTTTTACCTTCCTGTATTTTAAGCGTAACAGACAAGAACCGCGGTTTAGAAGGCCATGCCTTTACTTGCGAGCTTACCGCCACATCAGCGTAACCATTTTTTTGATAAAATGATTTTACGCGCTCAACATCCTCTTTCAGAACATCTCCTTTTAATACACCAGCGTTAAAAAACCATGCCCGTTTGGTTTTTATAATCTTCGCGATACGGCTGTCTGAAAAAGCAGTATTACCCTCTATGATGATATCCTTGACGCGCAGCTTCTTGCCCTCGGTAACAACAAATTTAATCTTTACTTTGTTGGCCTCCTTATCAGGCTCCTCCTGATGCGCGATTTGCGCCTCACTATAACCTTTTTTCTCATACATCTTTTCTAACGTCTGAACGTCCTCGGACAAGCTGGGATAATCCAGGTACTGGCCTTCTTTTGACTTAAGCATAGTTTTAAGTTTCTCGTCCTTGGCGGCAAGAACCTTTATCCCGGAAAAGGTAATCCTTTCAATAAGGGGCCTTTCCGCGACCCTGACAAACACCTTTACGCCGTCTTTATAGGCTTGAGTATCAATCTTAATATCCTCAAAAAATCCTAAAAGATAAAGCCTTTTTATATCATCATTAATAATATTTTCTTGAATTGGGCTGCCAATACGGGCCTTCATCTTGGAAACAATAAGATTCGCGCTTATATTCTTATTGCCCTTTACCTCTATAGCGGTAATTAATTTTACCAGGGGAGGCGCATTTGAACTATCCGTCTGAGCAGTCCCTGCCCCTTCTTGGGCGAACGCCGGCAAACTAATGGATAGAATTAATAACGCTGCCGCTAATATCAATTTACGCGTCTTTTTTACGATATTCATCTGTTCCTTTCAATTTACGCGATACTGTTTAACCAAAAAAATAGTATAGCATGAACTTTCTAAATTGCAAACTTTTTATAGGAATTCATTCTATTTGGGGCGGG
>CAKKQB010000063.1:0-10382 GCA_919901915.1 Omnitrophica bacterium GWA2_41_15 | reverse complement strand
GGGGCGGGGTTCTCCCGCCCCCCACCTACGCGGACATTACATTTTAAATTAAAAAGACTCCCTGTGCGAAGAACGGATAAGCTGCGAAAAAATATCCGCAAGCTGGGGGTTAAACTGAATTCCTTTGTTTCTCTCTATTTCTTTCAATGACTCTTCATAAGAAGAAGCTTTCTTATAATCTCTTCCCGTGGAAAGAGCGTCAAATACATCAGCTAAAGAAATAATCTGGCTGGCAAGAGGGATATCATTACCTGCCAAGTTATGAGGATACCCAGCCCCGTTCCACTTTTCATGATGATGCAAAATCCAAGGCAAGATTTCACTAAACTCTTTTAAAGGCTCCAGTATTTTTACACTCATAGAACTATGCTTCTTAATAAAAGAAAATTCTTCATCCGTAAGACTAGTTTTTTTATGCAAAATAATATCGGGGATTCCAATCTTACCTAAATCATGAAGCAGGGCCGCTTTCTTAAGCTTCTCCTTTTCTTCAGCCTGCCAGCCTAAACTCTCGGCCATCTCAAGAGAATATTGGGCTACCCTCTTAGAGTGGCCATCAGTATAAGCATCGCGCGCTTCTAAGGCATTGACCAAAGAAGTCATTATCTGGAAAAACACCTCTTTTGTTTTTGCGTGCTCTTTGTTCAAATCATCAATCATCAAAAGAAGCTGTTGATTTTTCTCCTCAATATCTTCGCCAAGAGTTTCTAATATCTCACTTCCCTGTTTTGTTTTGGGATACGCGGATTTAAGAAAAACGGCCAAATCAGTATCTTTAAAAAAAACCAGACTGCCAACGCTTTCCCTGACCGTCTTAAATAAACCAAAAAGCATTTCCTTTACCGCGTACTCTTTATTAAACCGAAGATAACCTATTTTTACCTTAGATGAAATCTTGTTCTCCCGCAAAAGCGCCTCTAATCTGTTTTTCAAAAAATCCACTGTCAAGTTAAGCTGGCCTTGTGAAGCGATAAAATAACCTATAAGCTCATTTCGCGAATGCAGAGACCAGAAGGCCCTGGCCTTTTTTAAAGAAATAATGCCCTGTATCTCCTGCCAAAGGATTTTTATTTTCTCCAAAGGCAAATCTTCAAGCGCCTTTTCAAATGCCTCAAAATAGATAAATATTAAAAATGAATTTTTACGGAAATAAATCTCCTTTTGCTCTAATTCTAAACGGTAATAGAAAAATCTTAAATTAAAAAGGCCGGATAAAGGATCCAGCGTGATCTTATATTTGATTTTCCGAAGCTGTGCCCAAAAATAACCATATTTATAAAGACTGCCCAAAACAAAAAAAGACAGGCTAAAAATAAACATGGATGAATAATCAAACCCCGCTCCCCATAAATTTAAAAGAACTAAGCCGCAAAAATCAATAAGCAGAACCGCAAAAGTACAAAGCCCCGCGAAGATAAATCCGGCGCTTCTTAAGGCATAGAATATAGCGATGAAAGAAAATACCAGAAATGGAATGGATAAAAATTTTACCTCTTTAATAAAGCGGCCTGAAACAATATCCGCTGTACCGTTTAGATGTAAAAATCCTCCGGGCATATCCCCTAAAGGAGTGCCGTATCTATCATGCAGGATCTCCGCCTCAGGATAAACCAAAACTAGCGCGTTTCTCAAAAAATTAGCGCCATATTTTTTCTTTAGGCTATCTAAGTTGGAAAGAACTTCGCAAAAACTTAACCTTGTAACGTCTTCTGGCTTTAGTAAATAATTAACAAAAAAAGAGTTGTCACGAAAAAGGCTCAAGCGGTTTATTATGTCTTGCGGCTCTTGATTTAAGTACGCGGCTGAAAGCGCGACAGGAAAAGAGTTATGCGTATCTCCTTTAAACTTCACGAAACTTCTTAATCTGCGCGTTTTTCCGTCCCTATCAGTAGGCGCGTTGACGAAGCCAACCGCGTAGGCGCTTTCTTTAAATTGAGCTAAGGGCAGGATTGGTTCTTTTATTTTAGTATCGAAAGCATAGGCTAAAACCACGCGGGTTGAAGCGTTGCTTAAAACCTCTTTCAAAGCAAGGTCATCATCCTTATTTTCTGACTCACCCACAAAAGTAAGATCAAAACCAACAACCCTTACTTTTTCCTTATCTAGTGTTTTAAGAAGCTCCGCGTAAACAGGCCTTCTCCATGGCCAGCGTTGAGGAATTTTATTTAAAGAATGATCGTCAATAGCTATCGCGACAAGATGAAGAGGTTTGACAGCCCCACGGGAAAGATAATACACTAAGTAGGAAGGAAAATCATTAAGCCCTTGTATAATTTTAGGCGGGAAAATAAAGGGAGAAAAAAGAGCAGTTAAAAACGTAAAAATACCAATAAATAAAAACGTATTAAAATTTTTTCTTTTCAAAACAGCGCACCTGCTAAAAGAATTACCGCGAAATATCTTTTTTCGTCATCTTAATAAAACAAGGAATCTTATCAATATTGAACCCGCGACGATCCCTTACTGTTTCAGCGCATTAATTGCGTCTTCCAACTCTTCAATTCTAGTATTCAACATAGTTTTTTTCACCTCCGAAGCATCCGACACCGAACATTCTCTCCCTAGTTCCTTCAATTGTTTCTTATCCTTACCCAGCTCATTGTACAGCCGTTTAAGCGCTTTACTTTTATCTCTTGGCTTAAGTTTTCCACACCGAGCTATTTTCCCTTTTTGGGAACCAACTATTTCTCCCATTATGCCAACATTATCTACTCCCAATACGTATCTTTCTCCCCCCAAACGCCTATGTCTCCCGCTTAATCCATCAGTTTCTTCAAACCAAGCCCCATCACAATCGCCAATCAAAACAGTACTTAAAGGAAGCTTTTTTATATCGTCGCGAGACAAACCTATAGCCCTACCGTCTTTATTAAGCCCACCCGCGATAGCCTGATTGATTCCATAAGAATTGCCTTCAGTTCCACGGCAAGGACAAACCAATAAATTACTATTTCCAGCTGATATTTTATTTAAAACATCTCCCGCGTAAGCTAAATTTCCTTTTTCCAAGCCTATAACAAAATAAGCAAATTTCAATTTCCACGCGTCATCTTGTTTTAGAATCTGCGCGTAAGCATTTTTTATATACTTCGCGGGAAGCTGGCTTGTGACTGCGGGAATCCCGTCATTTTCCATAATATAGGTATCTAAAGCTACACTCAAAGCCTCGAGATTTTTTTCGCAAACCTTGGCCTTTGAATCATCAAGCATGCCTTGATACGCGGTAAATCCCAAGGTAGACAAAATTCCCAAAATTATAAACGCGACCATAAGTTCTAATAATGTAAACGATTTCTTCTTCATTTTAACCTCCTTTTTAACGTATAGCGTATAGTTTTTAATTTTTCTCTACGCTCTACGCTATACGCTATTCTACCCTAGTAATATTCTCAAATTGAGTATACTCTTTAATAAAAGCCAGTTTTAATGAACCCACCGGGCCGTTACGTTGTTTGGAAATAATAATTTCGGCTATGCCCTGATTCTCAGGAGTGGGATTATAATATTCTTCCCTTAATATCAAAACCACCACATCCGCGTCCTGCTCTATGGCGCCGGATTCCCTTAAATCAGATAACTGCGGCCGATGGTCTGTGCGCGATTCCACCGCCCGGGATAACTGGCTGATCGCTATTATCGGAACGTTTAATTCACGCGCCAGCGCCTTTAGGCAGCGCGAAATCTCTGAAATCTCCTGCTGTCTATTTTCAGTATTGCTTGAGCCGCGCATTAACTGCAAATAATCCAAAATAATCAACTTTATATCATGGTGCGCCTTAAGCCTGCGCGCCTTAGCGCGCAATTCCATAATGCTGATCGCGGGCGTATCATCAACATATATAGGCGACTCTGAAAGCTTTCCCGCGGCCGCGGTAAGACGCGGCCAATCAGAAGTAGCAAGATAACCAGTGCGGACTTTATGCGCGTCAACCTTAGCGTGCGCGCAAAGCATCCTCTGCGCCAACTGCTCCTTAGACATCTCTAAGCTGAATATAGCGGTAGGAATCTTCTCTACTACCCCCGCGTGCTCTATAATCCCTAAAGCAAAAGCGCTTTTGCCCATCGAGGGCCTTCCGGCGACTATAATCAGATCTGAAGGCTGAAGACCGGCGGTCTTCAAATCAAAATCAATATATCCCGTAGGCACGCCCGTAACATGCGCCTTTTTCTGATAAAGCTTATCTATGGCCTCAATACTATCCTTTATTATTTCCTTAATATGTAAATAAGTTCCCTCGGACCTCTTATTACTTACATCGAATATAAATTTTTCCGCGCTATCCACCACCTCATCAATATTGCCTTCGCTTTCATAACACAAAGAAACAATTCTCGTGGCATTATTTATAAGCGTCCTTAAGATACTTTTTTCTTTAACGATACTAACGTAGTGGCTTACATTAGCGGCAGTAGGAACAACATTTGCCAGGCTGGTTAAATAACTGCCTCCCCCTACTTCATCCAGAACCCCGGCGCGTTTTAATTCATCAGCGAGAGTAATCAGGTCAACCGCTTTATTGGAATTATAAAGATTAACTGCCGCTTCAAAAATCTTAGCGTGGATATCTTTGTAAAATGAATCCTTGGTTATTGATTCGCAAGCGACAGAAATGGCGTTTTCATCTATAAACATTGAGCCAAGCACGGCCATCTCTGCTTCTAAATTTTGCGGAGGAATTTTTTCAATAATCTGGTTAAGCATTATTTCTTTACCACCCAAACCTTTATCGTAGTTAAAATTTCCGGATGCAATTTTACAGACACTTCATATATGCCTAAAGCCTTTATCGGCTCTTCCAGAACTATACAATCCGCGCCTATCTGAATCCCTTCTTCTTTTAAGGCATTAACTATATCTAAAGAGCTGATGCTTCCGTAGAGTTTCTCCTCTTCATGAACCAAAACAGGCATAGACAAAGAAAAATTCGCTAATTTTTTCTGCAACTCTTGGGCATTCGACTTTATTTTGTCTAATTCTTGAGCTTTTTTTTGTTCTATCTGCTTAAATCTTTTTAGGTTCGCGGGTGTCCGTAAAACAGCCAACTTATTAGGTATAAGATAATTACGGGCAAAACCGTCTTTTACCTTCATAACTACTCCAGCCTTACCAATCTTATCTACGTCTTGATTTAGAATAACTTCCATTGCGTCTCCTTTTCTATAACTTTTTCATAATTAACAGTACTTTGTTAAAATTTATTTTGGTTGATTATCCTTAATTCTGAGAAATTCAGTTTGTACCGTCATTCTGAGGCCGAAGGCCGAAGAATCTCGACATTGATAAGATCCTTCGCTTCGCTCAGGATGACGAAAAAGAGTATCTTACATTTCATAAGGTGAGAGGGATAAAGAACTAAATTGCCTACCGTATATATGGTAACAACGAAAGAAACCTTGCTTTCTTGAGCACCTCGACAACGCGCCTTTGGTGTTTCGCGCAGTTGCCCGAATAACGGCTGGAAACAATCTTGCCCCTTTCCGTTACAAATACCTCTAATCTTTTTACATCCTTATAATCTAACGCCTTATTTTTATCCGGGCTATTTATGCAAAATCGGCAAAACTTTTTTCTAAGCTTAAAAATTGGTTCTGGTTTTCTGTCGCCCCTCCTGCCTTTCTTATCCAACTTAGTTGTCTTAGGCGCCCTCGTTGTCTTAACTTTCATTTGTCTGCTCCTCGCTTTCTCCTAGCCATACTGCCTCTGTAGATAAGTCTTGCAAAGGCTCAACTGGCGATTGTTCAACCGGCTCAAAATGCCCTTCGGCAGGTTCTTGAGTTCGCGCGGAACGAGGGGAACCTAAAAATTGCACCCTTTCCGCCCTTACCTCAATAACACTGCGCTTCTGGCCGGCATTGTCCTCCCATGAACGAGATTGAAGCCTGCCTTCAGCAAAAAGAGCGCTGCCCTTTTTTAAATACTGATTACAATTTTCCGCCTGCTTATCCCAAGTCACAACATTTATAAAACAGGTTTCCTCTTTTAATTCCTGATTCTTATTGCGGAATTTCCTATTTACCGCCATCCTAAGATTTGCCACGGCTGTACCTTGCGGCGTATAACGCAATTCAGGATCCTTGGTTAAATTTCCGATAAGAAATACTTTATTAAAATTCGCCATTACCTCACTCCTTTCACGCTTAGAATACTTTGAATAACAAAAGGACAAATATGCCTGCCCCCTACTCTACTTTCGTAATAAGCACCCTTAATATAAACTCGTTCATTCCGTAGGCGTGATTTAGGTCTTTCACCGCTAAAGGCGAAATAGAAAAATTCATCAGATAATACAACCCTTCCTGATTTTTTTTAATAATGAAAAAAAACTTTTTCCTTTCCGCCCAAACAGAACCGCTTGAGACTAAACCATTGTTTTTAGTCACTACCTCTACCAGCTGCGAAAACAAATTTTTTCTTTCCTCTTCCGATAAATTCGGTTTAATAATAAACATCGCCTCATACTTATTCATCATTTTCTCCTCACAATATTATGGTTATTTTTTTCCGTTGTTACTTCCTTGAGTTAAACGCGTTCATTGCCTCTGTTACATCCTTTGCCACCCAAACTTTACAGCAATCAGAAACTTTACTTATTACCTCCTCGAGTCTTTCCTTTTTGCTAAAAGGCGCTAATACATATCTGACAATATTTTGATCACCAGAAGACTTACTCCCGCGGCAATCAGCCTTCTCATCATTTTTAGGCGCCAATTGTTGCAGCGGTCTGCCTATACCAACTCTCAAACGCGCGAATTCGTTTGTACCCAATAAATCTATTATCGACTTCAACCCCTGATGCCCGCCAGATGAACCAAAAGGCCTTATCTTAATCCTTCCAAATTCTAAATCCAGATCATCACAAATTACAAGCAAATTATCAGATGAAATTTTATACTTCTTAACTAAATTCCTTACGGCAATACCCGAGAGATTCATAAAAGATTGCGGCATTGCCAAAACTACATTACAACCGCCTAAGTCACCTTTCGCGTTTAATGAAAAGGTTAACCTATCTTTTTTTAAAAAAAAATTATATTCTTTGGCCAAGGCATCTATAGAAATAAAACCAATATTGTGCCTTGTATTCGCGTAAATATTACCCGGATTACCCAAGCCAACGATTAACTTCACTTTACTTTTTCTCTTTCTCTTTGCCCTCTGCTTCGCCTTCAACTGGAACTTCCTTCTTCTCCTTGATTACTTCCGGCTCCTTCTTTTCTTCCCCTTCAAGAGCCTCAGCCGGCGCTTCTTCCTTCATAGGCGCGGCCACGGTTAAAACAACCGCTCCCGGATCATTTAAAATCCTGACACCGGAAGGCAAAACAAGGTCTTTAACATGTATTGACTCATCCAATTTTAAATGGCTTATATCTATTTCTACGCCTTTAGGAATATCCATCGGCAAACACTCAACTTCAACCTCCCAAAGAATATGCTCTAAGGAACCGCCTTCTTGTTTTACTCCTACTGCCTCACCCTTAACAGTCACAGGGACAGCAATCTTAATCTTCTTAGAAAGAGAGATTTCGTTAAAATCCACATGAACCATATCCCCATGGACAGGATCATACTGAATCTCTTTGATAAGGCAAGCTCTGGATTTTTGCCCAAGCTCTTCCTTAATTTTAAGATTAATTATTACACCTTCAACCCTGCAGCGGTGTATTAATTTAAGCAAAACGCTGGTTGATATTTTTATAGGCATCGACTCCCTGCCTTCCCCATAAACCACCGCCGGCATAAATCCTTTACCTCTTAAATCCTTAACCTTACCTTTACCTAATTCCTGCCTTAATTCCGCGTCTAAAAGTATCTCTTCCATTGTTCTCGCTCCGTTTAAAAGTGATTAGTGGTTAGTGGTTAGTGGTTAACATAAACTAATCACTATTTAGTTAATACTGAAAACCTCTATCAATTCTGTAGGGGCTTGATTCATCAAGCCCGCGGTTGTATCTTTGCGGGTCGGATAAATCCGACCCCTACAAAGGGTTTTTCAATATTAACTATTTAATCAAACAACGAACTCACCGACTCTTCGTTATGTATCCTCTTTATCGCTTCACCCAAAAGATGCGCCACTGACAATACCTCAATTTTAGGATGCTTTTTACGGTCATCAGTTGGTATACTATCCGTAATATACAATTTTTCAAGGCCTTGGCATTTATCAACGCGCTCTATTGCCGGCCCGGACAAAATTCCATGGCTAATCGCGGCTATGATGGTTCTGGCGCCGGCTTTCTTCAAAGTATCAACCGCCTCAATCAGAGAGCTGCCCGTAGCGATTAAATCATCAACAATAATCGTATCCCGGCCTACTACCTCCCCTAATATATGCATAACTTCTGTTTTTTCAGGGGATTCACGCCGTTTATCTATTATTGCCAGTCCCGCGGACATTCTTTTGGCATATGCCCTTGCCATCTTTATCCCGCCTACATCAGGAGAGACAATAACCAAATCCTTAAATTTTAATTTTGAGAGATAATCAATAAACACGCCCACCGCGAAAAGATGATCCACAGGTATATCAAAGAAACCCTGAATCTGGCCGGCGTGTAAATCCATAGTCAGAATCCTGTTTGCTCCGGCAACGGTCAGGAGATTTGCCACTAATTTCGCGGTAATCGGCACACGAGGCTGGTCCTTTCTGTCTTGCCGCGCATAACCAAAATAAGGTATTACCGCGGTAATCCGATAAGCTGAAGCCCGTTTTAAGGCATCAATCATAATCAAAAGCTCCATCAGATTATCGTTTGGCGGCGAACAAGTAGGCTGGACTATAAACACATCCTTACCCCGCACGTTTTCATCAATCTTAACGCGTATCTCACCCTCGCTAAACTTAGTAACCAAGGCATCTGATAAATCAACCTTGAGATATTTACAAATATCTTTTGCTAATTGAATATGCGCGTTCGCGCTAAATATCGCTAATTTATCCATTTTTATAGAGGCCTCGCTGGCACACCCACAACTACCGCGCCATCGCGAACATCATTGTTCTTAGTTACCACTGTTCCCGCGCCGGTTTTAGCAGCCTTGCCAATCTTAACAGGAGCAACCAGCACTGTATCACAGCCTATAAAGGCCTTATCTTTTATAACCGTAATATTTTTTTTGCCGTCGTCAAAATTTGCCGTAACAGTTCCCGCCCCTATATTAACCATACGGCCTATCCGGCTATCGCCGATATAGCCAAAATGTTTCATAAATGTTCCCGAAGAAACACTTGAACGCACAACCTCAAGGAAATTACCCGCGGTTACATCATTTTCAAGACGCGTACCTTCCCTTAAATGAATAAATGGGCCCACAAAACAACGCTTTCCAATTTTAACATTTTTCTCTATAACTGTAAAGGGATAAATCACAGTATCTAAACCTATTTTAACGCCATAATCTATAGAGGCGGAATCAGGATCAATTATGGTAATGCCATCAAGCATAAATTTTTCATTAATACGCCTTTGCATAATGGAATTTGCCCGCGCGAGATCCAGGCGCGAATTAACCCCTAATGCTTCATTAGTATCGGAAATTTTTACTCCATCAACAAGGCCGCCTTTTTCATAAATAAGCTTTATCGCGTCTGTAAGATAATATTCTTTTTTACGGTTATTAGGCTTTATATATTTTAATACTGCCGCCAAGCTATCTTTATTAAAACAAATTATCCCGGTATTTATCTCTTTGATATCCTTTTGAAAATCATCCGCGTCCTTTTCTTCCACAATTCCGCAGATGCTTGAATATTTATCCCTTAAAATTCTGCCATAACCCGCCGGTTTATCTAAATGGCTGGTTAAAAGCGTGGCGTCTAACTTATTATCTATGTGATATTTGAGCAGTTTCTTTATTGTCTCTTTCTTTAAAAGCGGATTATCCGCGTAAAGCACAAGAAGGGTGCCTTTAAAATTCCTTAATTCAGGCAGAGCTGATTTTAGCGCGTCAGCAGTTCCTATGAGCCTTTTTTGCGTAACAGTTTTTACCAAAGGCCCGATAAATTTCCGCGCCTCATCATGTTTGTAGCCCAAAACAGTTACAATCTTGCTTACTTTCAACTCTTTAACAAGATCAAAAACATACCCTATCATCGGCCTTCCGCAAACAGAATGCAAAACCTTAGGGATTTCCGACTTCATCCGCTCTCCCTTACCCGCGGCTAAAATTACTACGGCAATATTTTTATTCACCTTACCATACCTCCCAGCTTAATCTTCAAATCGTCCGGTCAAACCAAAGGGCAGTGGTTTGACCGAAAAAAGTAGCGCGTCACCCCGACGAAAGTCGGGGTCCAGGCGTCACCCCGACGAAAGTCGGGGTCCAGTAATTTTCGTGCTCCCGGATTCTGGATTCCGGCTTGCGCCGGAATGACAAACCT
>CAKKQB010000062.1:5063-14843 GCA_919901915.1 Omnitrophica bacterium GWA2_41_15 | reverse complement strand
CGTCAGCACTGCGGACTTTTAAGCCCAAGGTTTTCGCCCTAAACACGAAAGAACCGTATTTTTTTTATGTGAGATTTTTCCTTTTTTTACGTCTATTATAAGCGAGGATGCGTGTTTATTCACCGAAGCCCGTCATTTCGACCGAAGGGAGAAATCTTGAATACTTGTTAATCCAGTGAATTCTGTTGACAGGTGAACAGGGGTGGGGTATAATTATTTTTCTGAAAAAGCAGTAAAAACGAAGCACAACGCGCAAATAACAAGCGACGAAAAATGGAGGTTACCATGAGCGAGAAGGAAAAAGAGAAGGAAAAGAAAGAAGAAGCGCACAATACTTCTGAACGGCAAAAGGCGTTGGAACTAGCGCTTGCTCAAATAGAAAAACAATTTGGTAAAGGCTCAATTATGAAGCTGGGCGGAGATACAAAAGTCAACGTAAAAAGCCTCTCTACCGGAGCCCTTATCTTAGATATTGCCTTGGGTATAGGCGGCCTGCCAGCTGGCAGAGTAATTGAGATCTTTGGGCCCGAGGCATCAGGTAAAACTACTCTCACGCTAAGCACAATAAAAGAAACCCAGAAAAAAGGCGGGGTTGCCGCGTTTATAGACGCGGAGCATGCCTTTGATTCTTTTTATGCTAAAGTTATCGGCGTGAATTTAGATGACCTGCTTATCTCTCAACCAGACACAGGAGAACAGGCACTAGAGATTGTTGAAACATTAGTGCGTTCAAATGCCGTTGACTTGGTGGTAGTTGACTCTGTGGCAGCGCTTACTCCGCGCGCCGAGATAGAGGGAGAGATGGGGGATTCGCATATGGGCCTGCAGGCAAGGCTAATGTCCCAGGCATTAAGAAAATTGACCGGCGCGATAAGCAAATCACGCACCTGCGTTATTTTTATTAATCAGCTAAGAGAAAAGATTGGGGTTATGTTTGGAAATCCGGAAACTACACCCGGCGGCAGAGCGCTTAAATTTTATTCATCAGTACGATTGGATTTAAGGAAAATTGCCTCTATAAAAGAAGGCGACGTCATTGTTGGCGCGAGGGTTAGAGCAAAAGTAGTTAAAAATAAGGTTGCGGCGCCTTTTCGTGAGGCCGAATTTGAAATTTTGCACAGCGAAGGAATTTCTAAGACAGGTTCTATTTTAGACGCGGCAATTAATACGGATGTGGTTTTAAAATCCGGAACCTGGCTTTCTTTTCAGAATGAGAAGCTTGGACAAGGACGAGACGCGGCAATAAAACTGCTGAAAGAAAAACCTAAGTTGCAGGAAGAAATAGAAAAAGAGGTCAGGAAAAAAGCGGGCCTGCTTGTCCCGCCGATAAACGTAAATGAACCGGGCCCGATAAAAAAATAAATGCCCTTAGACAGGTTACAAAAAGCAAAAAAATACGCTTTTCTGCTGCTTAAATTTCGGCTACGCGGTGAAAAGGAAATTGAACAACGGCTCAAGGAAAAAGGGTTCGAAGATACGGCTATAAAACAGGCCGTTTCGTTTTTAAAAGATAAGGGTTTTATTAATGATAAAGCTTTTACCAAGGCATGGATAAGGTATCGGCTGAAAAAACCCTATGGAATCAAAAAAATAAAAGAAGAATTAAGATTAAAGGGTATTGACAAACAACTCCTCGATAGTTGTATATCCGAAGCAAAAGACAAAAATTATTCAGAAGAAAATATTGTCAAAGAAATCGTCGAAAAAAAACTTAAAAAATTGAAAGGCATTGAACCAGGCAAAGCAAAAAGACGCCTTTACGCGTATCTTTTTGCCCGCGGTTTCTCGTATGAAGTAATAATAAACGCGATAAATAAATTAATGTAGGGAGATAGGTCAATTAAGTTATGGAAGCAGATATTCTAAGACAAAAATTCCTGGACTTTTTCGAGTCCAAAAAACATAAAATTATTGAAAGCGATTCTTTGATCCCTCAAGATGACCCGACTGTTTTATTCACGCCCGCGGGTATGAATCAGTTCAAAAAAGAATTCATGGGATTTGATTCCGGATTTAAAAAAGCCGCCACCAGCCAAAGATGCCTGCGCACAGACGATCTGGATAAGGTAGGTAAGACCGCAAGCCATCTGACTTTCTTTGAGATGTTGGGGAACTTTTCCTTTGGAAATTATTTTAAAAAAGAGGCGATTCTCTGGGCATGGGAATTTTTAACAAAAGAACTTAAAATGGACGCGGAAAAACTTTTGGTCTCTGTCTACAAAGACGATGATGAAGCTTATAATATCTGGAAAGAATTAGTTGGCCTATCTATAAAAAAAATTATAAAGTTAGGCGATAAACATAACTTTTGGCCGCAAGAGGCAAAAGAAAAAGGGCCAAATGGGCCCTGCGGCCCATGTTCAGAAATATTTTTTGATTCCGGCATAGATAAAGGCTGTAGAAAATCAGATTGCAGCCCTGCTTGCGACTGTGGAAGATTCGTTGAGGTTTGGAACCTGGTTTTCACACAATATAATCGCTTAGAAGGAGGAACCTTAGAGCCTCTGCCTAAAAAAAATATCGATACGGGTATGGGCTTAGAAAGATTAACCGCGATAATGCAAGGCGCTCCTAATAACTTTGAAACAGATTTATTTAAACCCATAATCAAAGAAATCACTCTTTATCCACTAACCACTATTCAGTCTCCACTGATCTACGCTATCGCCGACCATATTCGCGCTATTACTTTTGCCATATATGACGGAGTCATGCCTTCTAATGAAGCAAGGGGCTATGTGGTAAGAAAAATAATCCGTAAAAGCGTTCTACATTTAAAGGCGCTAGGAATAACTAAACCTTTTTTATATAAACTTGTTTCCGTCCTGGCTAAAACCATGAAACAACACTATCCTGAACTTAGCCTTCGAGAAGAAAATATTTCTGAAATAATTCTAAGCGAAGAAAAAAATTTCTTTGCTGTTTTAGATTCAAGTGAAACATTATTCAAAGCTCAATTCCAAAAGGCCTTAGAAACAACCTCTCCCAGCCCGGAAGAGGTTGGTAAAATAACCTTTCAGCTGCATGACACCTATGGCTTGCCGTACGAACTTACAACAGCATGGTTAGAAAAACATAATATAAAAATTTCAAAAAACACATTTGATCAGGAGTTAACGCGGCAGAAAGAGCGCTCAAGATTACAGAGTGCGATGAAAGGGGACGTATTTAACGCGAAATCCATAGATTACGGCGTAAAGGAAACAAAATTTTTAGGATACAAAGAGCTCTCCATTGAAACAAAAATAATCAAGATCATAAGAGAAGGCTCGCTTCAAACAAAAAAAATAACTAAAGGCGAAGAAGCGACAATAATCCTGGAAAAAAGCGTTTTTTATCCCGAATCAGGCGGCCAGGCAGGCGACATAGGAGAAATCGTAAAAGGTAAAAATTGTTTTGAGGTTTTAGACACAAAAAAAATTGGCAAAATAATCGCGCATATCGGCCGAGTTAAAGAGGGAAGCTTTAAGACCGATCATCTTATTAGAGCAAAAATAAATAAAGAGCGCCGGCTTTCCACTGCAAGGAATCACACTGCCACGCATTTGCTGCAGGCAGCCTTAAGAAAAGTTTTAGGTCCCCATGTTAAACAACAGGGTTCTTTAGTCACGGCCGATAAATTACGTTTTGATTTTCAGCATTTTAAAGATATCGACAAAGAACAGCTGAGTAGAATCGAAGCCTTCGTTAATTCCTGCGTAATGAACAATTTTACTGTGGACGCGAAACAAAAATCATTACAGGAAGCAAAAAAAGAAGGCGCGCTCGCGTTTTTTAGCGAAAAATACAAAAATAAAGTGCGCATAATTTCTGTGGCCGCGGATCCCGCCAACGGCGGGGTGTTATCAAAAGAGCTTTGCGCCGGCACGCATCTTAATAATACCGGCCAAATAGGTTTATTTAAAATCCTTCGTGAAAATTCCGTCGCGAGCGGGATAAGAAGAATAGAGGCCCTAACCGGAACATCTGCTTATAAATTAATTGAAACGGAAGAAGAAACCTTAAACAGCGTTTCATCTGAATTGGGCGTGCCGAGAGAAAGAATAACGCAAGAACTGGAAAAAAAGCTTAAATACATAAAAGAACTGGAAGGGCAACTAAACAGGCAAAAAATAAACAACATCACTTGCTCAACCGAAAACTTAATTCAATCTGCCGAAGTAATAAATAATATTAAGGTAATCACAAGTGTGACAGAAAACCTGGATATGAATTTATTAAGAAAAAATGTGGACCTCGTTAAGGGAAAAACTGACAACTGCATTATCGCTTTAGGCTCAAAAAACAAAGAAGGAGCTTTGTTGGTTATCG
This sequence comes from Omnitrophica bacterium GWA2_41_15, assembly GCA_919901915.1. Taxonomy (GTDB): domain Bacteria; phylum Omnitrophota; class Gorgyraeia; order Gygaellales; family Profunditerraquicolaceae; genus CAKKQB01. The sequence goes on along the minus strand of CAKKQB010000062.1, from coordinate 10,532 downwards.
GCATAACCAAAGATTTATGCGGCAAGGGATGGGACGCGTCAAAATTGATAAGGGATGTAACAAAGATTATTGGCGGATCTGGCGGCGGCAGAGCTGATTTCGCCCAGGCAGGCGGGAATAATCCCGAAAATTTTCAAGAGGCATTTGAGAAATTAAAAAATATAATCCACGGATAGAAACTATGAAAATTATACGTTTTAACAGTAAAAAATTAGAGAAGATTTACAACCGCGGCTCCGCCCTAAAGCAGCGCCATGTTGAAGAAAAAGTAAAAAAAATAATTGAAGACGTGCGTGTCTTTGGCGACGAGGCATTGATAAAATATACCAAAAAATTTGACGGCGTTAAGTTATCTTTAAAGCAGCTCAAAGTTTCGCAGATAGACATAAACGGCGCTTACCAAAACATAAGCCCGAATTTCGCGACCAGCCTTAAGGTAATTATTGAAAATATAAACAGATTTTATCGTAAAACTTTAAGAAAGTCTTGGAAAATAAAAGACGCGGATGGGTCAGTAGTCGGAGAAAACTACATGCCGCTGGAAAAAGTGGGTGTCTATATTCCCGCGGGAACCGCCCCGCTTGTTTCTACGGTTTATATGACTGTTCTTCCGGCGAAACTGGCAGGGGTAAAAAAAATAGTCTTAATCAGCCCTCCGGATAAGAACGGATTTATTAATCCGCACATACTAGTGGTAGCGGACCTATTAAAAGTAGATGAAATTTACCGCGTTGGCGGAGCCCAGGGGATAGCTGCCTTAGCTTACGGAACAAAAACTATCCCTCGCGTAGACAAAATTGTCGGCCCGGGGAATATTTACGTAAGCGAAGCAAAGAGGCAGGTTTTTGGACTAGTTGGCATTGATATGATTGCCGGGCCAACAGAATTAGGAATTATTGCTAATCGGCATAGCGACCCTAAACTTATTATCGCCGATCTTAAGGCGCAGGCAGAGCACGCGAAAGGGCTGGCAATATTAATTACAAATTCTAAAAACTTGGCCCGAGAGGTAAAGTCACAGACAGAAAACATAAATGGACACATTGTTCTGACTAAAAACTTAGAACAAGCAGTTGAGATTGCCAATAAAATCGCGCCTGAACATCTTCAGATTTTAGTAAATAATCCTAAGAGATTATTAAAAGGAATAAGGAATGCCGGAGCAATATTCTTAGGGCCTTTTAGCCCTGTAGCCGTAGGTGATTATATTGCCGGGCCAAGCCATGTTTTACCTACACACGGGACTGCAAGATTTTTTTCAGGATTATCAGTCTCAGATTTTGTAAAAAGCAGTCATATTATAAACTACACTAAGAAGACTTTAGAAAAAATAAGAGAACCTTTAGAAAAAATTGCCACTATCGAAGGATTAACTAAGCATTTAGATTCTGTTAAGGCGAGATTCCTGTAATACACGGATACACACGGGTAAAGAAAACACGGATAGACACGGATAAAATACACGGATAGACACGGATAAATCAACGTGAATCCGTATTTAAAGAAAAGAGAAAAAATGAGAAAGGCGCAAATAAAAAGAAAAACAAAAGAAACGGATATAACTGTCCAACTGAATATTGACGGCAGCGGCAAAGTAAAACTCAAAACGCCGATCGGGATTTTAAATCATATGCTGGAATTGTTTGCTTTCCATGGGTTGTTTGATTTGGATATTACGGCTAAAGGCGATTATAAAAAAATCGATATCCATCATACAAACGAAGATATCGGCATTGTGTTAGGCCAAGCTTTTAAAAAGGCTCTAGCTGACAAAAAAGGAATTAAAAGATTCTCTTGGGCATCTGTGCCGATGGAAGAGGTATTAGCTAATGTTGTAATTGATATCAGCGGAAGGGGTTACTTTAAATTAAATACCAAAAAAGGCGCACTTACCCCCAAAGTACAGGATGGTTACGCGTTTAGCGATTGCTTACATTTACTTGAATCATTTGCCAAAAATTTAGGGATGAATCTGAATATAACGGTCGATCCTTTAAGCCTAGACCTGCATACCAACCTTGAACCGATCTTTAAGGCATTGGGCCGCGCTTTGGATCAAGCCACGCAAATCGAACCGCGAAGAAAAGGTATTCCCTCGACAAAAGGGATAATAGATCCGTAACTACTAGTTAAAAATTAAAAAAAACTTGAGAATTTTTAATTTTAAATTCTTAATTTTAAATTTTTTCTTACAATGATCGCAATCATTGATTACGGAATGGGCAATATTCACAGCGTGAATAAGGCTTTGCAAGCTTATGGGGCGGAAACTATTATCACAAATAAACCTACGGATATCCAACTATGTGATAAACTGATTCTTCCGGGAGTAGGAGCATTTGGCGATGCCATGTTAGAATTAAAGAAGCAGAAATTAATAACCGCTTTGCTTGCGCACATAAAATCAAAAAAACCGTTTTTGGGAATATGCCTGGGCATGCAATTATTATTTGAGAAAAGCCAAGAAGTAGACCAAACATCAGGAAAGGCTACTCTCGCGGGATTAGGCGTATTAAAAGGGATGGTTAAAAAATTCCAGGATCAAAAAAATTTAAAAGTTCCGCATATCGGGTGGAATCAGATAAAAGCGGTTAACCGGTTAGCCAGTGAGCCAGTTAGCCGGTTAAACCGGCAAACCGGCAAACCGGCAAACCGGCAAACCCAAGAGTGCCCTTTATTGAAAGATGTCCCTGACAATTCTTATGTATATTTTTGCCATTCTTATTATCCTGACCCAAAAGATAAAAGTATTATCGCTGCCACAACTGATTATGGGACAGATTTCACTTCTTGCGTCTGGAAAGATAACGTGTATGGCGCGCAGTTTCACCCGGAAAAAAGCCAGTCAATAGGGCTAAAAATATTAAAGAATTTTATTGAACTATGTTAATTATTCCAGCTATAGACATACAGGATGGATGCGTGGTAAGATTTGTTCAGGGCAGATTGGATAAAAAAATTTATTCCCACTCTCCCCTTAAAATCGCGAAACATTGGACAAGGCAAGGCGCGAAGATGCTACACATAATAGATCTAGATGGCGCTTTTACCGGGAAACAAAAAAACTTAGAGATAGTAAAAGAGATTGTAAAAAATATCGATATTCCAGTGCAATTTGGCGGCGGGATACGTAAACTGGAAACCATAAAAACACTGCTTAAATCAGGCTTTTACCGCGTAATCCTGGGAACAAAAGCGGTTACGGATAAGGTTTTTTTAAAAAAGGCGCTTACTAAATTTAAAGATAGAATTATTATAGGTATCGACGCGAAAGATAAAGACGTACTGATTAAGGGATGGAAGGCAAGCGATAAAAAAACTGACATAATAGCATATGGCTCTTCCTTAAAGAACTTAGGCGCTAATGAGATAATCTATACTGACGCGTTAAAAGACGGAACCTTATCCGGCCCCAATATGAAAGGCGTTAAGGAACTTTTAAAAAAAACAGGCTTGAATATTATTGCATCAGGAGGCATATCCTGTTTAGGTGATCTACGCAGGCTTAAGAACTTAGAAAAACTTGGTTTAACTGGCATAATTGTGGGAAAGGCTCTCTATGAAGGAAGGTTTACTTTGTCGGAAGCGTTAAAAATAGCGTAAAGCGTATAGCGCATAACGGATAAAAAAAACTAAACGCTAAATAATAATATATAAAAAAGGAGGAAAAGGTGTTAAAAAAAACGGGAAGTTTTTTGTTGCTTAGTATTTTCATTGTTTCGATAAACGGTTGCGCGACTGCTGTTAAGCAGAATGATCTGGAGTTACAGGGATTAAAAAATCAGGTCTTAGCATTAGAGACGCAATCGCAGACAAAAGACGAAGAGATTAACAGCCTAAAAGAATCTCTAGTTAAAGAACCTCAGGGGAAAAAATGCTCGTTAAGACAAAAGAACCATCTAAGCGCGAAACAAATCCAAATAGCCTTAAGAAACGCGGGTTTTGACCCCGGATCTACTGACGGCAAACTAGGCAAGAAAACACGCGACGCGATAAAAGCATTTCAGGCCGCGAACAACCTGGTTAAAGATGGTAAAGTAAGAAAAGAAACTCTTTGCTTGCTAAAAAAATATTTGGATAAGAAGGTGAAATAAAAATTTGGATTAGATTCTTCGCCCTTTCGGGCTCAGAATGACATTGAACTGTTGCAATATTCGCCGCTTCAGGAGATGCGAGCCATGCTCACTAAACGCATAATTCCCTGTCTTGACATTAAGGATAACCGCGTGGTAAAAGGCGTTAAATTCTTAGGCCTGAAAAACGCGGGCAACCCGGTTGAAGTAGCTAAAGCTTATGATGCTCAAGAGGCAGACGAACTTGTATTTTTGGATATCACCGCAAGCTTAGAAAAACGCAAAACCTTAATTAATTTAGTTGAAAATATCGCCAAAAATATATTTATGCCTTTTACGGTTGGCGGCGGCGTAGCTAATTGTGACGACATAAGAAATCTTTTAAATGCCGGCGCGGAAAAAGTATCTATAAATACCGCGGCAGTAAGATACCCTGACTTAATCAGCGATGCTGCCAAAAGATTCGGAAGCCAGTGTATTGTGGTAGCAATAGACGCGAAATTGGTTTGCCAGTTAACCGGTGAACCGGTTTGCCAGTTAGCTGGTGAGCCGGCTCACCAGCTAACCAAAAAATGGGAAGTATATATAAACGGCGGAAGGACGCCTACTGGGATAGATGTTGTGGAATGGGCTAAGCATGCCGCTGATTTAGGCGCGGGCGAAATTCTTTTGACTAGCATGGATTACGACGGGACAAAAGATGGCTACGATATAGAGCTAACCAAAGCTGTAACTAAAGCTCTAAATATTCCGGTAATTGCTTCTGGCGGAGCAGGTTCACTTGAGCACTTCTATGAAGCCTTTACTCTTTGCGATGCCAGCGCCGCTCTGGCTGCTTCGATTTTTCATTATCAGGAGTATTCGATAAGACAGGTAAAAGAGTATTTAAAAGAAAAAGGGGTTCCGGTCCGATTATAAAGGATACGGATTTACACGGATAAAAATGAAAAAATTTAACTTAGAAGAATTGAAGTTCGATAAAAAAGGCCTAATCCCCACCATCATCCAGGATTATAAAACAGGCGAAGTTTTTATGCTTGCCTATATGAATAAGGAATCGCTAAAGAGAACTATAAAACTAGGTAAGACATGTTTCTGGTCACGTTCCAGGAAAGAATACTGGATCAAGGGAGAAACATCAGGAAATTTTCAATTTGTAAAATCTATTTTCTATGATTGCGATCTGGACGCGCTGCTTGTGAAAGTGCGCCAGGTTGGAGTGGCGTGTCATACGGGTAACAGATCGTGTTTTTATAGGAGAATAAAATAAACAAGATTCGTATCTCGTGAAACGTGAAGCGTCGTGCGTTGCGCGCAATACACATGACGCAATACGCAAATACGAGATACGATTCACGAGATACGATTCACGAGATACGATTCACGAGATACGATT
>CAKKQB010000062.1:0-4963 GCA_919901915.1 Omnitrophica bacterium GWA2_41_15 | reverse complement strand
ACGAGATACGATTCACGAGATACGATTCACGAGATACGATTCACGAGATACGATTCACGAGATACGATTTTAATATGTATAATCCCTCACTCAAAGAATTTCTAAAGCTCACCGAGAAAGGTAACGTTATACCCGTATACAAGGATATCAACGCTGATCTCGACACGCCAGTATCGGCATTTCTAAAAATAAAAAAAACTTCTTACGCGTTTTTATTTGAATCCGTGGAAGGAAGAGAAAAGATTGCCCGATTTTCTTTTCTGGGAAGCGATCCATCCTTAGTTTTCACAAGCAAGGGGCGCGATATTCAAATATTTAACCCCAGGACAAAACACGTTAGTAAATTTGTTACAAAGAGCTCTCCCTTAGATGAAATCAAAAAAATAGCAGCTCCCTTTAAAAGCGTAAATGTAGAAGGCCTTGGGCGTTTCTCAGGAGGGCTGGTAGGCTATATCAGCTACGATAGCGTCAGATTTTTTGAAGAAGTGCCCGATAAAAATCCGGATGACTTAAATCTCCCGGATTCCATTTTTATCCTTACTGAAAATATTCTTATTTTTGACCATATTAATCATACAATAAAAATTGTTGCTAATGTTATACTGCCTGAGAATAAAAAGTTCTCAAACATCGCGAAAACAAAATTTTATAATCAGGCCATAAAAAAAATCGCGTCTATAGAAAATGACTTGAAAAAACAGGTTTTTGAAAAAAAGGGGAAAGAAGGAGCGCTAAAAAAACCAGAGATTACGAGTAATTTTAAAAAAATAGAGTTTGAAAACATAATAAAAAAAGCCAAGGCCTACATAAAAAAAGGAGACATTATTCAAACGGTATTATCACAGCGCTTCAAAGCGCGTATTAATAAAGAGCCTTTTGAAATTTACAGAAATCTTCGCTCTTCTAATCCCTCGCCTTATATGTTCTACCTTAAATTAAAAGATGTAATTTTTTGCGGCTCCTCCCCAGAAATGCTGGTACGCTGTGAAGAAGGCGCTATCCGTGCCCGTCCAATCGCGGGCACAAAACCGCGCGGCCGCACGGACAAAGAAGACAGGCAAAAAGAAAACGAACTTCTTAATGATAAAAAAGAAAAGGCGGAACACCTGATGCTAGTGGATCTGGGCAGAAATGACTTAGGCAGGGTAAGCCAAACGGGTTCGGTTAAGGTTAGTGAATTTATGGCTGTAGAAAAATACTCGCATGTTATGCATTTGGTAAGCGAAATAAAAGGAAAACTTAACAGTAAAAAATACGATGTATATGACGTATTAAAAGCCGCTTTTCCCGCGGGAACAGTTACAGGCAGCCCAAAGATCCGCGCCATGGAAATAATTGATGAATTAGAAACTCTAAGACGGGGGCCCTACGCGGGTTGCGTGGGATACTTTAGTTTTTCACGCAATATGGATACCTGTATCACAATCAGGACAATAGTTATTCATAAAAAAATTGCTTACGTTCAAGCAGGCGCTGGAATTGTGGCGGATTCAATTCCGCAAAATGAATATTTTGAATCGGTAAATAAAGCAAAAGCCTTATTAGAAGCAATTACAAAATAACATCCGGAGGAAAAGGACGGGGCAAGCCTTATCCAAAACACCCCCAAAAACACACAAAGAGGTAATCGATATAAAAGGGCAGGGCGAGCTTGAATCTAACGTCCGTATAATTCCGAATCTAACGACCGCGTAGGGGCGGGCTTGCCCGCCCAAAAACACACAAAAACACAAAAAGATTGATTTTTTAAAGAAAAGTTGTATACTAATACAGTTGAAACATATTTCTCGGATCGGATAAATCCGGTCCCTATAATAAAATTAGTAAACATATTAATGGAGGGAGGCAAGTAATGGCAGTTCGTATACGATTAAGAAGAATAGGCAAAAATCCAAAAGGTAAACCTTACTTTAGAATTGGAGCTCTTGACCAACGCGAAGGCAGAGACAGCCGGTATATAGAAAATTTGGGTTTTTATAATCCAATTACCGCGGCGGTTAAAATAAATAAGGAAAGAGTAGAATATTGGATAAAAAACGGCGCACAGCTTAGCGCGACCGTTAAGAGCCTGCTTAAAAAAGAGTCGAAAAAGGTAAATCTATTAGCCAGTTAGCGGGTGCGTCAGTTAGCCGGTAAACCGGCAAACCGGCAAACCAAAACGGAGGTCTAAACTATGCCACCAGCACAAGGAGCCAATCTCGCGATAATGAATTTTGTCCCTCTAGTTTTGATATTCATCATTTTTTATTTTCTTTTAATCCGTCCCCAAAAGACAAAAGAAAAGGAGCATCAAAAAATGCTTGGTAATCTTAGTAAAAATGATAACGTAGTAACTGTGAGTGGGATCCACGGCACAATAATAAACGTCAAAGATAAAACAATAATCTTAAGAGTGGATGAGAACGTAAAGATTGAGATAGAAAAAAACTGCGTAGCTTATAAAAAATCCCAAGGCCCTAATTAAAGAAGGAAAAGGAGTTTAATATGCGAAATAAACTTATTTGGAAAATTCTTTTAATCGCGGCGGTTTTAACTATTTGCGCAATATTTACTTTTCCATTAAACAAACGGATAAATTTAGGCTTGGATTTAAAAGGCGGAATGCATTTATTGCTTAAGGTTGATACTAGTAAATTAACCCCTGAAGCTAAAACAGATGCCGTGGACCGCGCCTTGGAAGTAATCAGAAACAGAATTGATGAATTTGGCGTCCGGGAACCTTATATACAGAAACAAGGTGAAGATGAAATCATACTACAGCTTCCGGGGGTCACAGATAGAGACCACGCCATATCTATAATCGGTCAGACTGCCTTACTTGAATTTAAAATTGTTTCTAATGATCCGGAACTGCTCAAACAAGCCCAAGAAGGAAAGGTGCCGGAGGGATATGAATTAAAATCTTCTAAAGACAGCTCTGTCCCATTACTTCTAGAAAAGAAAGCTTTACTTACAGGGGATGCTTTATCCGCTGCCCGCATCGGCCAGGATCAATATTCTTTACCTGATGTAGAGTTGGAATTTACTCCTGAAGGAAGCAAGGCATTCGCTGAAATCACCAAAAAATACATCAACCGTGAACTGGCAATTGTTTTAGACGGCGTGATTTATTCGGCGCCAGTTATAAATCAGGCAATTGAATCAGGCAAAGCAGAAATTACTAAGCGTTTTGGTTTTGATGTTAAAGAAGCCGCTGATTTATCTCTCGTATTAAGAGCGGGCGCGCTTCCAGCCCCTATAAGCATAGAAGAAGAAAGGACTATTGGCCCTTTATTAGGGCAAGATTCTATTAATAAGGGAGTCAGGGCTTCTGTCATTGGCATCATCCTTGTTTTTGCCTTTATGGCTATTTATTATCTTCTGGTAGGCATCATAAGCGATGTAGCGCTTATGATCAACCTACTTATGATCCTGGGCGGGTTGGGCCTGCTTCCAATTCTATTCCCGGGAGTTTCCGCGACATTAACATTGCCGGGTATAGCGGGAATTGTTTTGTCTTTAGGCATGGCGGTAGATGCCAACGTTTTGATTAATGAACGCATAAGAGAAGAAATTGCCACGGGCAAAAATTTACGTAATGCTATAACCAATGGTTACCAAAAGGCTTTTAGCGCCATTTTTGATTCCAATTTTACCACTCTTATCGCGGCATTTTTATTATTTCAATTTGGAACCGGCCCAATAAGAGGTTTCGCGGTAACCCTCACCATAGGTTTATTTGCCAGTTTATTTACCGCTATATTTGTTACGCGTACGATATTTGAAATTCTGCTGAACTTAGGAATATTAAAAAAATCCTTACCCATGCTGCAATTTATTAAAGAAACAAAATTGGATTTTATTGGCAAGAAAAAGTTTTTTTACGCGCTGTCGTTGATTGTAATAATAATTGGGGTAGGAGCATATTTTAAAAAAGGAAAGGCCGTTTATGGAATTGATTTTTCCGGAGGCCAACTCCAGGAATATAGTTTTAAGACGCCTCCTTCAATAGATAAGGTGCGCCAGGTTTTAAAAGACGCGGACCTGACTGATGCCTCAATTCAACAATTTAAAGATAATCCCCGCGTTGTGTTAATTAAGACGTCTACAGATAAAAGCCAGGCTTTAACCGCAAAATTAAAAGAGACATTTAATGATCAGGATGTCCAGATTCTAAGGATTGAGCGGGTAGGGCCCGTAGCAGGAAAACATTTAAAAGGCAAAGCGATAAAAGCCCTAATTTGGTCGCTTATAGGTATTTTGATTTATGTCGCTTTCAGGTTTAGGCATTTCAATTTTGCGGCTGCCGGCGTAATTGCCTTGATTCATGACGTGCTTGTGGCACTAGGGTTTTTAGTTGTTACTAACAGACAGATAGACCTCTTAAGCATTACGGCATTTTTAACCATTGCCGGTTATTCCATTAATGACACCATTGTTATTTATGACAGGGTTAGAGAAAACAGCCGGCTTTTTAAGAAATTAAGTCTGGCAGAATTAATAAATTTAAGCGTTAATCAAACCTTGGGCAGGACACTGCTTACTTCAGGGATAACATCGTTAGTGGTAATCGCGATTTTATTTTACGGCGGAGAGATTTTAAGCAACTTCGCCTTTACTTTATTAGTCGGTTTTATCTCCGGAGTTTATTCCACTATTTACATTGCCTCGCCTTTAGTCCTCGCATGGACAAGAACGCGTAAAAGCGTGGAGGTTAAAAAAACCTTGACAAAACCATAAAAATACGCTAAACTTCTTTTACAGTTAGAGTTTTTCCGGTCTTATCCTAATTATGGAGGTAATTAGGATAACGCCACGGTAAGCCGAATTGACAAAAAAGGTCAGTCCGGCTTTCTATTTAGTGGATAAAGCACTTCACGCTTCACGAAAAAAATAGGAGGGAGTAAAATGAATTTACGCAAAACCAAAGCGTACATTCAAGTTTGAAATGCAATATTTGATAACTCAAAGGAATAAAAAATTA
>CAKKQB010000061.1 GCA_919901915.1 Omnitrophica bacterium GWA2_41_15 | reverse complement strand
TCCCAATGCCTTAATTATTTCGGTTTTTCTTTCTAGTAAAGTATTGGGGTTGTGGAATTTTTCTATTAATCCTTGAAACTCTCTAATATTTTTGTTTTTTGATAACAATAATGCCTGGCTCCAGTTGCTTATTTTTTTGAAAATAATTTCGAACTTTTTTTGTATTTGCAAGGTCCATTTTATCGGCGATGAGTTAACGCGTTTTTCCGGCGGCATTTTTTCCGGTATTAATTCTATATTTTCATCTGATGGTTTTAGTTCTACTCCTATCCTTAGCGGGCTGGCGCAATTTTTTGTTATTTCTTTCTCTTTTTCGGGAGTTAACAGCCTTTTGGCAGGCGTAAAATCGGTAAATTTCATACCGCCGGAAAAATACCGGCGTTTGATTTCTTTGGCTGACACAGGATCCACGTCTTTGCGAATAAAATTATATACGCCTTTTTTGAACGCCGCGCAATAGCGACTGTATACTTCTTCTTTAACGTTTCTATCTAATGTTTCTGCTCCTTGAATTTTCTTTTGGTCAATATATTGACTAAATATATCTTGGGTTGAAGTGGTTAAAACTTTTTTTTCACAGTTAACGGTTTGCGAAAAGGTAAGCGTTAGTTTCTTTTTAAACCATAGCGCCAGTATCAATGAATTGTAAATCTGGCGTAAATAAGCGAAATTTTCGCCATTATTAACTTCTTCTTCTATCACCGGAATAATTACATCACGGGTAATCTGAGAGGTAAAATTATTAACTTCTTTAGCGGCGATTTTTTTGCCGTTAGCTGATGATTCCATTTCTTTGAAGTTTCGGGTTAGGAGTTTTTGATTTTGAAACGCGGTATAATCGCTTTCCAGCATTACTTTCATCCGGCTTTCGGCGATTAGCGCGCGATCGGTATTTTCATAAATTACCGCTTTATCCGGGATAATCCAAACTTTATTAAAAGTGTTTACGGGAATTTTAGTTGTGCCGTAAAGTTGTTTTGCCCGCGCGTATACTTTTTCCCAAAACTTTTTACCGATAGGGTTGTCTGGATGCGTTATTGAAGCCATTAATTGCTTTAATACATAATCCTGGCCAAGCAGTATCTTCCCCATTTCCGTTAAACTTAACTCTTGAGGGATAATTTTATCCGGTTCGCAGGGCGAAAGATTGACCCAAAGATCATCTTGAGGAATAGTTATTCCGGCTAAAAAATACTTAATTAACTGGCGGGAATTTTGTTTTAATTCTTCATCGTTGAATTTACGACTGCCTTCATCAACAATAAAATCAAATTTAAATGGATTATCGGAATAGAATTTTAACCCCCGTAATAGCAAGGGATTAAACCGGTTAGTTAAATTTATCATTTGGTTTGGTTCGGGCAGAACCGCGCCAGTGAAACCGTAGGCAGGAGTCTTATAAGGCAAAATGCCGCTGATAATAAAAGAAAATAACAAAAAGCCGATTACTGAACGAAAAAATAATGAGTTTCTTTGGCGGGAAAAATACATTAGTCCGGTATGAAGTTGGGTCATATCAAAAGTATGCCATATAAATTACCAAAAAACAAGAGCAAAACCGCTCTAAAAGAAAGCGCTTGCTTTGGGAGTAAAAAGAGACATTATGCCCGCAATGACACCGACAGATACTTCTAAGAGCTGAACTATTACAAAAAATTTAGTGAGCTTAGGTGGCATATTTTATTCGGTTCTTTCGTAATTATTGTGAATATTTCCTAGGATTTAGCAGCCCACAGCGTTGATGGATTTTTAGTTTAAAATATTCAACATCCCTATATCGTGTCTGTTGCGAAATGAATCAAATTTATCAAGTCAAGCGTTTTAATTCCTCGTCGCTGATTTGAGTAGAATTTTGTATTTCTCGTCGGTGATTATAGTATAATATGGATATGCAAATCGAAAGGAGCCCACAGATGACCCTAATGAGATATGATTTAGACGCCATGGTGCGTCCAAATCAGGAATTGCGCAAAATTAATATAACGGTAGATTTTACAAAGATAGCCCGGAAATACGTCGAGCCGGAGACAGAAGTCGGCAGGAAGGGCTATGGGTTGGATACGGACAGCATTAGGCGCAAAGCGTGTTGAGCACGGCAGTGGGGCCAGACCCTAAAACTACTCCCGGCCCCAAAATAGTATTTGGTATATCTGAAGGAGTTACAGGGACACATTACTTAAATATCCTTTTCTTTAAAAGGAATTAGGTGTTGTGTCCCAGGAATTCCTTAAGACTATAACTTGGAGCCAGAGAGGAGCTCTCTGGCTCCATTTTTATCTTGGATATAAACTTCAGGGATAAATTCGATTGAATTAGGAATCAGATTAGCTATAACTTTTTTTATTCGCGCTTGCTGTGTTTCGTTTTGAAGATCAAAGATAGGATTTTGACTAAGATCATTTAATAAAAGGATAACCGGATCGCGTGAAAATTTATAATTTTTTAAAAGTTGTTTAATGAGAATGTCTAAATAATTCGGCTTATCTTTGAATACATCAACCGCGGTTTTAAAAGTAATTTTCCCCCAATCAGAAGCGATTGTCTTGCGAATGAGCGCGTAGACGGAAGAATATTTAATCATCTTAATTTCTTCGGGAGCTAATTTACTGGCCACATTCATGATAATGGTAGAAAGCTCGGCGTGCTTAAATGTTTTAATTTCTTTGTGTATATCAATAGTCAGAAGGTCAAAAATATAAA
>CAKKQB010000060.1 GCA_919901915.1 Omnitrophica bacterium GWA2_41_15 | reverse complement strand
TATACGCCTCATGAAAAATTCTGTGAAGTGTTGCGTTAGAAACTTGAATCTACCACTTTTATTATAATTACTTAAAAAAGCAATGTCAACTATAATTCTTTAGGATGTTGGGAATGATACCATAGATCGTTACCCCCCTGCTTATGGGGTAAGAATCTATTGACCAATCCCTATTGTGCTTCTTGTGCTTCTAGAATTTATCACTGCGATTCTTACCCTGTAGCTGAAAACAATCTCAACTTAAATCATCAATTAGAGACTTTAATAATTTCCTATGACAATGTTCATCAGCCAGCTCCTTGCAGAGCAGAGTGATTGTTTCTGTTTTTGCCCTCTTAGTCAGCTTTCTTATATTTTCTTTTTGACCTTTCATCTCTTCTAGATATCTTCTTTTATATTCAGGCCAATGAATCCTGTGATTATTCCAATCTTCCAATAACTGTCTACTTGGTGCAAGTTCTCTTAGCCATTCATCTATTTTCGCCTTTTCTTTACTTAAGGGGCGGCACCAATGTCTCATTATCAAGATTCTCACGCCATCCTCTTCTTCTACCTTGTCATAATATACAGACTTAGTTTTTATCATATTGTCTTTTTTTCTTCTAAACCAGCAAGATATAAAAAAGAGCGACGTTTTTGTCGCTCTTTTATGTTCAGGTTGAGCAAGATAATTTCTTATCTTTGTGAAGTATCTTAGGCAAAAAGTGTGAAGTATTTAAGGTTTTTGGCCTATTTTTGAAAACCCTCAAAAGCGGCTTTTTTCGTAACTATATGCCCCGCTTAACGATATATTCACACAAATCTACAACCCTGCAGGAATATGCCCATTCATTATCGTACCAACCTAGAACCTTAACGAGTTTTCCGTCTATTACCTTGGTTAATTCAGCGTCAAAAATACAGGAATAGTTGGAACCATAAAAATCTTTTGAAACAAGCGGTTCAGTAAGATACTGCAGAATACCTTTTAGGTCAGTTTCAGAGGCTTTTCTGTATGCCTCATTTACCACTTCGGCTGTAACGTCCTTCTCTAAAACACAGGTTAAATCTGTAAGTGATACATCCGGAGTAGGAACCCTAATGGCAAAACCGTCTAACTTGCCTTTTAATACCGGCAAAACTTCACCTATCGCTTTAGCTGCTCCAGTAGAAGTAGGTATCATAGAAACAGCCGCGGCGCGCGCCCGGCGTAAATCCTTATGAGGTAAATCCAATATCTTTTGGTCATTGGTATACGAATGTATCGTGGTCATCAGGCCACTTTTAACGCCAAAATTATCTAAAAGAACCTTGATCATAGGAGCAAGGCAATTAGTTGTGCAAGAGGCATTTGAAATTATGTTGTGTATTTTAGGATCATAGAGTTTTTCATTAACGCCCAATACTATAGTTATATCATGGCCCTTCGCGGGAGCTGTAATAATAACCTTTTTAGCTCCGCCATTCGTAATATGCCCGGAGCATTTTTCCTTATCAGTAAAAACACCCGTTGATTCTATTACAATCTCAACCCCATAATCTTTCCATGGTATTTCGGCAGGCGATTTCGCGCTTAAAATCTTAATTGTTTTTCCATTAACCACAAGCGCGTCATCCTGCACTTCAATATCCGCGTTGAGCTTTCCAAAATTAGAATCATATTTTAATAAGTGCGCCAGTGTTTTTGTTCCAACGGGCAAATCATTTACTGCCACAAAATCTAAATCTTTGTTTCCTTTTGCCAATGCCGCGCGATAAATAAGCCTTCCGATCCTGCCAAAACCATTAATACCAATTTTTACTGCCATTTTATTTCCTCCTGTTGTTTAGCGTATAGCGCGTAGCGTATAGCGTATAGCGCGTAGTTTTTATATTTCTTTTAAAATCTTCGCGGCAAGTTCTGGAGGAGTAGGGTCGACGTAAAAACCTGTCCCCCATTCGAATCCCGCGACGCGCATAAGTTTAGGCATCAATTCAATATGCCAATGATAATACTCCGTGTCAAAATCACTGTTAACTGGAGCAGAATGGATAATATAATTATACGACAAATTAACAAATACTTTTTTTATTTTTCCAATCGTCTCTTTTAATATGGAGGCCAGCGCTGGCACCTCTTCAGAAGGCATACGGCAATAAGAACCATTGTGCTTCTTGGGGAGTATCCATATCTCAAAAGGAAAACGGGAAACAAATGGACAGAGAGAAACAAAATACTTATTTTCCAGAATCACTCTCTCATTTTCTTGAAGTTCCTGCCTGATAATATCGCAAAAAATACAGCGCTCGCGGTATCCAAAATAATCATGGCTACCTTTTATCTCCTCCGCCACATTTTTAGGCACCATAGGAAGGGCGATAATCTGGGTATGCGGATGCTCTAATGAAGCGCCTGCCGCGTGGCCGTAATTTCTAAAAATCATTATGTATTTAAACCGTTTATCCATCGCGAGATCCGCGGCCCTGCGGCAGGACATGGTAATAATATTTTCAACTTCGCAATCCAACAAGTCCGAAATATCCTTATAGTGATAAGGAGATTCAATTAAAACCTCGTGCGCTCCCACACCATTAAGCATATCATATATACCCATGCCTTTTCTTTCTAAATCACCCTCTACTTGCAAGGCAGGAAATTTATTAGGAATAACGCGAACCTGCCAACCAGAGGTATTAGAAAATGTACTGCGATCACGGAAACATTCTATCTCGGAAGGCGTCATTGATTCATTGCCGTAACAAAAAGGGCAAGTCCCTCCTTTTTGAATATACTGCTCATATTCAAAGTCTTTAGGCTCGCTGGGATTTTTTATGTCTACAATCACCCATCTGCCTACTATCGGGTCTCTTCTTAATTCAGCCATATTCTTCTCGTATCGCGTAGTGCGTATTGCGTCGTGCGTTTACGCAATACGCAGAACGCAATACGCAATACTAAATTAATCTATATTTACCTCTCTAAGAAATTGCGCCGCGCTTTCCGGCGGTAAAGGACAAATATAAAATCCCGTTCCCCACTCAAACCCTGCCACGCGGGTAAGCCGCGGCATTATCTCAATATGCCAGTGAAAATCATGATCAATACTTTTCCAATAGCCAACCTTTGAGCGCCGAAAAGGAGCGGTATGAAAAACATAGTTATACGGCGGATCATTCAGGCCTTTTTTTAATTTCGCCAATACTTTCTTCATTATAACAGCTAAACCTGTTCGGTCTTCCGCGTTTAAGGTAGTAAAATCAGCGGAATGTTTCTTAGGCAAAATCCAGACTTCAAAAGGAAACTTTGAAGCAAAAGGAGCTACAGCAATAAAACCGCCTATATCTAATATTAGCCTATCCTTAGATTCTAATTCCTGTTTAATTAAATCACAAAATACGCACCTTTCGTGATAATCATAATACTGCTTTGCTCCTACCAATTCTTCTTTAACCCGCTTTGGATTAACCGGAGTAGCAATCAATTGAGACCTTGAATGTTTAATCTTGCCCGCGCCGGCAATCCAGCCATAATTTTTAAAAACCAAAACATATTTAAAACGCCCGTCTCTTTCAAGGTCTAAGATCCTGCTTATATAACAATTGATAACATTCGTTATTTGCCCCTCGCTTAAATCCGCCATATTAGCAATATGCTGGCTTGTTTCAACAACAACTTCATGCGCGCCAACGCCGCTCATCAAATCATATACGCCCCTGCCCCTGCGTTCGATCTCTCCTTCTATCCGCAAAAATGGAGCGACACTGGAAATTACCCTTAAGTCCCATCCGGGCCTGTTTGGCGGAGTGTATTTTGGCCTTATCGCGTAAATTTCCGGCGGTGTTTTTGACTCATTGCCTTCGCAAAAAGGGCATAACCCCTCAACAGGCTCTTCAACAGCAGGGCCGGTATAGGTATCAGGCCGCTTTGCTCTTTCCGTAGCAATGATTACCCACCTACCCAGAACTGGATCTTTTCTTAATTCAGGCATATTTTAAAATAAGGAGAGCTTACCCCTAGTTTTTGGGCGAGCTCGCCCCTACTAAGATTTCTCCCTTCGGTCGAAATGACAGTCCGGGGTGTTAAGCCTTGTCATTTCGAGGAGCGAAGCGACGAGAAATCTTTACTACAAATTAATTCAAACATAGAGTTTTTTAACGATAACTAATTATACCAATTATATCATGTTTTCTCCCAAGCACAACTATTTTTTCACACCCAGCATTTCTCCGATGGAAATTTTATGCCCTGCGACAAATTCCTCCGCGTTCATTTTTCTCTTACCTTCAATTTGCAACTCTTCTATGATAATATTATCCTTCCCTGTAAATACAACTATTCCCTCTTTGGAAACTTCCATAATTTCTCCGGGATTAGAACTTGCGAACTTACAAACTCGCGAACTAACTTTAGCTTTATGTATCTTCAGCATCTTACCTTTATAATAGGTAAAGGCCCCTGGCCAAGCCAGGCTTCCCCTTATAAGATTATAAATATCTGCTGAAGAACTTTTCCAGTCAATTAATCCATCTTCTTTTTTAAGTTTTGGCGCGAAAATCACATCCTGCTCATTTTGCAATATTAATTTATAATCATCTTTTTCAATAACTCTGGCTGCTTCCAAAAACAAATCCGCGGCTAAACGCGATAATTTTTCTCTTAAAGTAATTGAGGTATCCTCATTACAAATCCCTATTTCTCTCTCTAAGATTACCGGCCCCGCGTCTATCTTTTCTGTTATTTTTATAATACTGACACCGGTAACTTTTTCTCCCCGAATTATCGCCCAATTTATAGGAGCCGCCCCCCGATATTTAGGCAGAATCGAAGCATGCGCGTTTATAGCAAATATTTTTGGCAAGGCTAGAAGCTCTTTGGATAAAATCTGACCGTATGAAACGACAATAAACAAATCCGCGTTAAGCTCTTTTAAAAAATTTAACGTCTCGGGCAAATTCGTATTCTCGGGTTGTAAAATTTTAAGATTCAAGCCGAGGGCATTCTTTTTCACCGCTGTTGCCTCTAAACGCAGATGCCTGCCCATCTTTCTGTCCGGTTGAGTCACAACGGCTAAGATATTATGGCCAGCGATAGCGAGGGCCTTTAAAGAAGAAACAGCAAATTCTGAACTACCGAAGAATACGATATTCATATGTTTAGCAGGGACAGATGTTTAGTAGGGACAGAACATTGTTCTGTCCCTACATCGTTTCTATATTATCATACTGGATCCACGTCTACTGTTATTATTATACCTGAAGCTGAAAACTTTTTTAAATATAATTTTAGAAATTTGTTTACTTTTTTTACATTACCTGAACTAATTAATATCTGCCAATAAAATTTAGAGCGTAATTTCAAGGGGCTTGCCGGATTAACCGAAAGCAAATGAATACTTTTATCTTTATTGTTTTCCTTTAATTCACTGAATAAGCGGCTGCTTGCTTCCTTAACCTTTTCCTCTTTCATGCCGCGCAGTTTTATCATAACCATGTGCCTGTAAGGAGGAAAATCTAATTGTTTTCTTTGTTTTAATTCTTCTTCATAGAAAATATCAAAATTTTTTTTAGATAGCGCCTGAAAACAATGACAGCCAGACAGGCTTGTCTGAATTATTATCTTTTTATCCGTCAATTTTAAAAGGCCGGCTAATAACGCGAAGGTTTTTTCGCTCGAACGTAAATCAATACGATTCAGAGAATTATCTATGGAAAGAACCCCTATGAGATCGAAATCCCTTCGCACGAGGCTATCCCCTGGCTTCGCCGTGAGGCTAGCCGCGCCTTCAGGGGAGCAAGCTATGATTTCAGGATAACTTGCGTGCTTTATTATGGAACTCGTCGCGACAAAAATATCTGCTGCCGCGAGATCCAGATGTTCCTGTTTTTCTATCCGCTTAATCCTTGCCTGCGGAAATAATCTAAACAATTCACTTTCTATTTTTTCAACGCCGGAACCTGCGAATTTTATATATCCTGCATTGCAATCAGGGCATATTTTAGCTAGATCCATCTTAAAATTACAGTAATGACAGGTTAGCTGATTCATTTGGAAATGATAAACTAAATTAATACTGCAACGAGGGCATTTAAGGACTGTGCCGCAATTATGACAAAAAGCAAACGTGGCAAAACCCTGACGATTTAAAAATAAAAGTATTTTTCCTCCGAAATTAAGGCTTAGGATTATCGAATCGGCGAGATACTTTGAAATAATTGTGCCTCTTTTTATTTTTAAATAGTATTCTGATTTTAAATCAACGAAATTTATTTCCGGAAAATCTGTTTTTCTTGGGATTACATTATATTTAATCTTATTTTTCTTTACCAGATAAAGGCTCTCTAAAGATGGCGCGGCGCTGCCTAAAATAAGCCTTGCTTTTTCTAACCTTGAGCGCATAACAGCGGCCTGCCTCGCGTTGTAATGAGGCGCCTGATCTTGTTTGTATACCGAATCCCCTTCCTCATCTATGATTATCAACCCCAAATTATTAACAGGAGCAAATATGGTTGAACGACTGCCAATTACGATACTAACCCCGGCTGTCTTTATTTTTAACCATTCTTCTAATCCGTGAGGCTCTTTTCTTGACAAAATACTTACACAAGATCCTTCCCCTGCCAAGACAGGATCAGGACAAGAGGACAGGAAGCTCACAGAACTCTCGATTATTTGCTTAGCGCCTAGAACACAATTTTTATCAGGTAATAAAATTATTACGGATTTTTTAGCAGTTACAGCTTCTTTTATCTCTTTAAGATACACATCCCAACGCGCCTTACCATCCATATCATGGAGCAGGGTTATATCATCCGCCATGCCCTTAGGAGAAATTTCTAATCGCGAGAGCTCCTCTTGGGGCTGTTGCGAAATAGCAAATTTTTGTTGTTTTGGCCTCGCCCAGTTGGGCTCTGGCACTTCCTCGGGCATTTCGCCCTCGGTCGTAGGGGCGCGATTTATCGCGCCCGTCAGGATATCTCTTTCGGGTTCGATAAATCGAACCCCTACAGGCGATTCTACAACAGGCTCATCTTGCGCGCAAGAATGAAAAATTGGCTTCGCGAACGAAACACTTTTTCCTTTCCTTAAATCTTCCGGCAAAGCCAGCTCTATCGCTTCCCCCCACGAACAACAATAATAATCAGATATCTCTCTTGTAAGCAAAAGCATATTTTTATCAAGGACGGGGATACTATCAAGCAGTTTTAATATCGGCCTTGTATTTTTAATATTTGTTTTTTTGCTAACCCCAACCACATAACCGATCATTTTTCTATTCCGTAAATACACCTCTACTCTCGCGCCAGGTTTAATTTCTTCACAGAATTCCCTGCAGTTTACAGAATAATCAAAAGGGCCTTCAATACTTAAGCCAAATACCACATTAGCATACAACATCGCAAATCTCCTTAACCGAAAGCGGCTTTTTTATTTCTTTTATTTTATCTTTTACGCGGCTTAATTTTTCAGGATTTTTTTTAAGATCTAAAATTATATTTTTTAAAACTTCAAGTTTCCTTACGCTAAAGCCTACCCCATGCCTTTCTAAAACCCTGGCATTTTCTGTCTCCTGGCCGGGAATGGCGGATATAAATATTGGCGGCAACTCCATGGCTAAAAGCTCCGCTATAGTAAGCCCGCCCGGTTTAGTGATAATCACATCAGACGCGCCCATCATCTCCTGCATATTATCCACAAACCCAAAAACAAAGCAATTCGGATAATTTTTCAATTTTAATCTTTTATACAATTTTTTATTTCTGCCGCAGGCAACTAACAACCGCGCGTCTTCATATAATACATTCACTATTTTTTCAATCGGCCCGATGCCAAAAGAGCCCGTAACAATTAAAACCGTAAACGCGCTCGCTTTTATGCCAATTTTTTCGCGTATAGCAATCTTGTCAAGGTCTTCAAGAAATTTAGAATGTACCGGTATGCCTAAATCCCTTATGATATTTTCAGGAACTCCCTCGCCAACTAATTGCTTTTTAGTAACATCGGAAGCTACGACATACAAGGATGTTCCGCCTGAAATCCAAAATGGATGCGCCCCAAAATCAGTTATCACTGAAATAACTTGCGACTTTATTTTTTTATCAGCTTTTAAGCTTGCTGATATTTCGGAGGGAAAAAAATGGGTTGAAATAATAAAATCCGGATTTTCCCGGATTAAAAAATTTCTAAATTTTTTTGTATTCAAATAATTTATTAATGCCGCTATGGGCCTTAAAACCTTCCGGCACGGCTTTAGATAAGTTAACCGAAAAATCAGCCACCAAAACAAAAATACGTAATTAACCAAAAATGAATACCCGCGAGAATAACCAAATCTAAAAAAAACATTTGTTTCTTCTAATATATCAATTATTTTTACATCTACTTCCGCGCGATACTTCTTTATAAAATCATATATTGCTTCCGCGGCTTTTAAATGACCCGCCCCGGCTGAAGCATAGGTTATTATGACTTTCATTATTCGTCGCGCATTGCGCGTCATGCGCGCAACGCGGGGCTGTTGCGAAATACATTAAAATCGTCATACCGGCGAAAGGTCGAGCCCAGTTGGGCTCTGACACTTCCTCGGGCATTTCGCCCTCGGTCGCCGGTATCCATAAGCCTATTGAAATCAAAGAGTTCTGGATTCCGGCTTTCGCCGGAATGACGAAAAATGGCATTTCGCAACAGTCCCAACGCATAACGCACAACGCAATACGGTTTAACTGTTTATAATAAATTCCGCCGCCTCATAGAGATCTTCAAAAATAAAATCCGGCTGGGTTTCCCAATTTTCGCGATTTGACAATTTTTCTCTTCCTGAAAGAACCAAAATAGATTTACAACCAGCGGCTTTCGCGGTATTCACATCAGGAATAGTATCACCTATGAAAAATGTATCTTTAAGATTAACGCGCCTATTCTTATTCGCCTGATGTATCAGCCCGGGCCGCGGCTTTCTGCAGGAACAACCCATCTCCGGAGAATGAACGCAATAATAAACTCCTTCTATTTTACCCTTAGCCTCCTCTATCTCCCGCAGCATATTCTTTGTAATAATATCAAGCGTTTTCTGGCTGAATACACCTTTTCCCACCCCTGCCTGATTTGAGATTATAAATAATTTAAAATTATTTTTACGTAAATTCGCGATTGCTTTTTTTACCCGCGGTAAGAACCTGAAATTCTTCCAGCTCGTAACATATTTTTTGTCACCGGGATATTTATTGATTACACCGTCTCTATCTAAGAAGATTGCTTTCATAACTCTATTGAAAATTTTTTAAATTCGTTACTCGCCGGAAACCACTGAATATCAACATCCCGAATATAATGAGAAAAATGTTGATTAATCCGGGACAGGAACTCTTTCAAAACATCTTCTGGAGCCTGTGCCATTATCTCTACGCCGCCGAGAGCTAAATTCTTTACCCAACCGCAAACCCCTAAATCCTTAGCAATATCTTCGGTAGTAAAACGAAAACCAACGCCCTGAACCATACCAGTATAAAAAACATGAATTTGCTTTTCCATATTACAAAAAGTTTTCACAATTTTTGTTTGTTATCATCCGACAACCAAAATATTTTTCCGTTATCCTTTTTTAAAAACCTGTTTACTATGTTTACTATTTTAGAATCATACCTTGTGCCTGAACCGGCATTTAATTCTTCCAAAGCCTTTGCTATACCTAAAGCTCCTCTGTATGGACGATGGCTAGTCATTGCGTCCAACACATCGCTTACTGCCAGAATTCGCGCTTCCATAAGGATGTCGCCTGCCTTTAAGCTATTAGGATAACCGGAACCGTCCAAACGTTCATGATGCTGATATATTATTTCTACCAAAGGACGAAGAGAATCAACCTCATTAATCAGTTTACAGCAATTTTCCACGTGCTTCTTAATCAATTGGTACTCTTCTTCATTCAACTTTCCGGGCCTATTCAAAATATCCAAAGAAATACCTATTTTTCCTAAATCATGGAGCCGGCCTGCTAACCTTATGTTCAAAAGCCTATTTTCATCCCAATTTAACATTTTGGCGATACGCTCAGCAATTATAGACACATTCGCGTTATGTTTAAAAGTATACGGGTCGCGCATCTCTAACGCCTTTCCCAGCATATTTAAGGCATCCGTTGTCATTTTGAGATGTTCCTGCTCTAAATTCGCGTACGCGGTCATATCTCTGGTTATACCCATAGTGCCGATGATTAAGCCATTCTTACTGTAAAAAGGAACCTTGGTAGTAATTACCTGATTCCAGGTTTTATTAGAAAGAAGAGTTCGTTCGATCTTTCCTATAATAGGCTTACCTGTGCGCAAAATATAATTATCATCTTTAAACATTTGTTTTGCCTGATTATATGGGAAAAAATCAAAATCAGTTTTACCAATAATCTTTTTAAGCTCACGGCCACCGGCGCCCTGAATGTAAAATTTATTTACCTTAATAAGCCTATTTTTAATATCCTTAAAATAAATGGCATCAGGTATATTATCGAGCAAGCTCTGTAAATAATCCCTCTCCAAAGAAAGCTTTTCTTGTGTTTCCTTATGAAGAGAAATATCTTCAACAACCACTTCAAGGTATTCTAACCCCGCGGGAACAGGCCTTAGCGCGCTCTTTGAGGAACTTCCTGTGATAGCTGCCCAAATCGGTAGACCGCC
This sequence comes from Omnitrophica bacterium GWA2_41_15, assembly GCA_919901915.1. Classification (GTDB taxonomy): domain Bacteria; phylum Omnitrophota; class Gorgyraeia; order Gygaellales; family Profunditerraquicolaceae; genus CAKKQB01. Next base: position 420 of record CAKKQB010000060.1, on the reverse strand, counting down.
TTTTCTTTTCAATTCAACCTCAAAAAACTTTATTTTATCCCTTTTCTTTAATAAACTAAAAAATCTGTCTTTCTCTTTACAATTTACAAATAATTCAGCTAATCCTTTCTTTTTTAATTCCTTCTCAGAACGATACCCTAACATCTTTACCAAAGAGGAATTAGCCATAAGAAATTTTTCATCAGGTTTAATTGAGTACCGAAAAAATCCAATGCCGAAATTATTAAATATTAATAAATCCGAATGAGACTTTCCTTTAGTTTTTTTAGTAATCATAGTATTGATTCTCCTTGTTTAATAAGAGCGTATTTCTCTTGTCTTCTCAGGCGTTTAATCTGCGCTTCGCGCCTCAAGGCATGCGGCCTACCTGAACAATTTTCAGCGTAGAGCAATTTAACAGGAATCCTGCCCCTGGTAAAC
>CAKKQB010000059.1 GCA_919901915.1 Omnitrophica bacterium GWA2_41_15 | reverse complement strand
CGCAGAAAAACTTCTATGTGTTATTGTGCCCTGCATATTTTAGATGAAATTGGGCGAAAACCAGAGGATAGAATTACTCATAGCGCCGAAGTTGGGAAGATTAAAAGCTTACTTAAGAAGATGGGGAAATTACCGCTTGCGGATAAAGAAAGTAGAAATGCCTTAGAAAGCAAAATAGTAATACAAGAACAAAAGTTGAAAGAGAAATATGGTGAACTTGGTGAGAAGCGTTTTGCCTATCAATATATGCTGACTACGGATGAATGTGATAAAGACCTTGCTTTTACTAAAAAAGGAAAGAGTCTAGCAGTGCAGTCAGGAGAGTTTGTGCATAAAAATCAGATATTAGGAAGGCGTAATCAGTTTGCTTTTATTACAAATGACGACGGAGTCCTTTGGGGCGCCACTGAACCGCTTATACAGAATTGGATGGAAGGAGTAAACAAGCCTGGAAATACACTGCTTATGAACCGGTATCTTTACGGGGATGAGCCGCATGCTATACAGGGGATTTTAAATCAAGCTGATTCCCATATTGCTTTTTGGCTTTTGAGAAAAGATCTGCCTAATTATGCGGAGGCCAAAAAAAAGGCGGAAGAAATGCAAAAAATGGGAATTCCTATAATAATTATAGAAATGGATAAACCGAGCATTAAAAATACCGCGGCATTCCAGAGTTTTGTAGAGGATTTTGTGGTTTATTATGCCAGGATTATCGATCAGGATTATGCTACTAATCCTGAAGTAAAATATGTTCGCGAAAATTCAGATGGAAGACTGGAAGAGATGGCTGATGTAAAACGCGAGAATTTGGGTGAGACGCTTATTCTCGGAAAGGAAAAAACAAAAGAGACGCTTACGCCAAAAGAAGTAAAAATAGACGATATTTCTTTGGTTTCTTTTGGTGAGTTATTTTCTCAAATAGCTAATAAATTAAGTATTTCTGAACAAGATGTTATCGAGGTCTTTTTGAAAAGCTTGGACGGAGAATTGGTTATTAATGCCTTTGCCGAAGCTAACGGTGTTCATAAAGGCGCGGCTCTTAAAGCAGTCGAGAAAACAGAAGTATTTTTAAAAATAGTTCAAGATTTTAACGCGGCTATGAACAAGTTAGAAGAAGCAAAAAAAGCGAAAGTTGATAAAAGTGAGTTTATAGATGAAGCTGTGGCAAAAGAACAAGCAAAGAAGTTAGGAATTGAAGAGATTAAGTTTTCTTTAGGTCCACCAGATATAATCGCGGATAGAGAATTAATAAAAGGCCTTAAAGGGATTTATCAGGATATCAGCGGAGAGGATTCTTTGGCCAAGAGAATAGCAGAATTTATGCATTTATCAACTTTAGGCCTGGTAAAAGATGGTAAAGAACGCAGTAATGTTATGTTAATGACAAATAATCAACACAAACTAGATTTTGCTAAAAAGTTTAAAGAAAGCTGGGCAAAAAATGTAAGTAAATTAGCCAAAAGTATATTTGGCATAGGTATATTGCCTCGTTATTCTCACCTGATAATAGAAGGTGTATTAGGGCAGGCATTTCATTATTTTGGCATAAACATATTTGCTAAAAATTTAGGCTTTCCTAAAGATGAGGTTTTGAGCGAAGAAGATGTCCAGTATTCTAATCCAAGGCATAAGGGATTAGATCGTAATGAGGCGCTCTATGGTTTAGCTAAAGGTAATGACGATACGGTGTCGTTAAAGGTGCCCTGTGTATCCATAATAGTGGAAGAGATAAACGATGAAACAAACACCATGCTTGTTACGCTTGGCCGGGAAGTAAGTGAACATTACGCAAAAATTTTAAGGGCCGCGAAAAAGAGACAAGAAATTGTTGCGGCGGCGGATTGGTTGGCAGATTTTTATGGGCAAATGCCTGTTAAGGAGAGAAAGTTTACCCAAAATAAAAAAGAAGAAATTGATTTTGGCTATAGCAGGTACATCGTTACAGTACAAGGTATGGAGCATCAGTCAATCAACACTAGCACAGGTATAAAATATAGCGAGCTAATGAGAGAGGCGATTACAGAAAATCTTGGTGATGCATGGGGAAGTATTGCTATTCCAGGCGACGCGGCAGAAATAAAAGAAATACTTATGAAAGCCGCTGGCGTAAGCAGTTTCTTGGAGAAGAAGACCCTCGGCGGTATTGACTTAAAGGCTATCCAGATGGATATTGAAGGATATAGTAATCTTTCGGAAGAAAAGAGGAATGACGTTACTATTATTGCTAAGAGATATATTGCTTTGGCGGCGGACGCTTTTTATAATCAGAAGTGGCCGGGCCGTGCCGCTGTGCTTTATGGAGCATTAGAAAAGATGTTGAGGAGAAAGATTATCGATGCGGGTCAATTCGATCTCCAGGATAAAGCCAGGCTCTTAAAAATAGAAAATTCACTCAAGCAGAGAGGCTATCTTTTTTCTGGTGTTCTAGGTTTTTAAGATAGTAGAGGGCAGGGCAAGTCCCGCCCCTACGCGGTAACTATAATTACCCCGCGTTCAGAGAAATCTGAGCGCGGGGTTTTTTATCTATACGGGCGGTTCGCGAACCGCCCAAATAATAGAATTATTATTTAACGCGAATTATCGCGAATAAATATTAAATTATCGCGAAATAACATCCGTTCTATTTTGGTAACAATAGGACATTTCTAAGAGATTGCTGAAAAAATCCAAAAATAGGCAGCAATCTCTGATTACAGCGATTTGTTTCCGTCGGTAAAATCTCTGTAATCTTTTATAATCTCCGTAATCAGAGGTCGCCGATGTAATTTTTAGTAATTTTTTAAAAACCTCTTTAGTTATACAAAGCAATTTCGTTAACTTTCCCTCATAAGCAGGGGGGTAACGATCTATGGTATCATTCCCAACACTTGACAAAAAAAATATTGACCCTTTTGTTTTTAGAGGTATAATATAAATTAAGTAAGGTTTATATTGATTGATAATAATAGGAGGCTACAAATGGCGGAAAAAGGTTATTGCGTGAAATGCAAAACAATGAAAGAGATGAAAGATGAAGAGAAGGTAACAATGAAAAATGGGCGCCCGGCGGTAAAGGGTAAATGCCCTGATTGTAATACTGGTATGTATAAAATCTTAGGAGGTAAGGCCCAATAGAACCGAAGAAATTACTACTACGGATCGCGGTAACTGTCAAAGAGAAAAAGGCTCAGAAAGTTGTTGCCTTGGATATGCGCAAGGTTTCTAGCTTTTGCGATTATTTTATTATTTTAAGCGCGACATCTTTAAGGCAGGCAAACGCGATCGCCCAAGCGGTTATAAAAGATTTAAGTACAGAGAAAATAAAACCTCTTTCTCCCGTGTCGCCAAATGACGAATCAGGGTGGATAGTGTTGGATTTTGCTTCTGTGGTTGTCCATATTTTTTATAAACCGATAAGAGAGTTTTATTCTCTAGAGAATCTCTGGAGCGACGCGAAAAAAGTAAGGCTTACCTCTAGCGTTAAGAAATTGGAATCCAGATAAGTTGGACCCCGGCTTTCGCCGGGGTGACGGATAGAATTTAGTAAGCGTTCTTGTCATTCCGGCGGAAGGTCTCGCCCAGTTGGGCTTCTACACTTCCTCGGGCAATTCTGCCCTCGGTCGCCGGAATTTAGAAATGTAGATTGCTGGACCCCGAAAATACCTCTTCCTTATTTTATAATTACCATTCAGAATTTTTAAATTATGATGAAAAAGAATATTCAGGAAGAATTAATCGCGATAATAAAAATCGCATTAAAGGATCTCAGGATAGATAGTAAGTTAATACAAGATTTTTATTTAGATTTGTCCACGGATGAACGCTTTGGTGATCTTTCCGTTAATATCGCCTTAAAATTAAGCAAGGTTTTAAAAAAGCCGCCTTTAGAGATTGCCGGGAACATTACAGAAGCCATAAAAATACGTTTACAAAAAAGCGCCTTAAAAAATTATGTGAAAGAGGTTAAGGCCGAGGGCGCTGGATTTATAAATTTCTATCTTGAAAATAAATATTTCTATGAACAATTGCAAGACCTTCTTTCCAAGGGAATTAATGTATTAAAGATAGATAAGGGCAAGGGCAGGCCCGTATTGATTGAATTTGTGAGCGCTAATCCCACAGGTTCTTTATCCGTGGCGCACGCCAGGCAGGCGGCGGTGGGAGATTCTTTGGCGAATATTTTGGCATTTTTGGGTTTTAAGGCAAGAAAAGAATATTATCTCAATGATGAAGGTAATCAGATTGAGATATTGGGTAAATCCGTAGAGTTAAGGCTTAAAGAGTTACAGGGTGAAAAAAATGAGTTTCCCGAGAATTATTATCAGGGAGATTATATTTATGATATAGCTAGGGAAATTAAAAATGAAAAATTAAAAATTAAAAATTTTTCTGATTATGCGTCAAAGCATATATTAGAAATCATTAAAAAAGAATTGGTTGATTTTGGGGTTCAATTTGACTGTTGGTATTCCCAAAAATCTCTTGATAAAAGCGGTAAAATTAAAAAGGCGTTAGAGAAATTAAAGAAAAAAGGTTTTTTGTATGAGCTCGATGGGGCGGTTTGGTTTAAGTCAACAGCGTTCGGCGATGACAAGGACAGGGTGGTTATAAAAAGTGACGGCCTATATACGTATCTGGCTCCGGATATCGCTTATCATGAGGAAAAATATAAACGCGGGTTTAAGTGGCTGATAAATCTCTGGGGTCCGGATCATCATGGTTATATAGCCAGGATTAAAGCCGCGGTAGAGGCTTTTGGCCATTCGCGAGATTCTCTGTCTGTTATTATAGTTCAGTTGGCAACAATATTCAGGGAAGGCAAGCCCGTGCAGATGTCTACCCGTAAGGGTCAATATATAACTTTGCGGGAGGTGCTTGATGAAGTGGGAAAAGATGCCTCCAGGTTTTTCTTTTTGATGCGCCGCACCTCCAGCCACCTTGATTTTGATTTAGAGGTTGCTAAAAAACATACTTCGGAAAATCCGGTTTATTATGTTCAATATGCCCACGCCAGGATTTGCAGTATTCTGCGAGGCAGCCCTGTAAAGATAAAGAAGAATGTGGATTTTAGTATATTAAAAGAAAATGAAGAAATAAGGCTGTTAAAAAAAATATTGCAATTTCCTTATATATTAAATACCTGTTTGATGACTCAGGATCCTTATATGTTAACCGTATTTTCGCAGGAAGTTGCCGAGAGTTTTCATAAATTTTATGACCTGCATCGGGTATTGGGAGATAATGAGCAGTTGACACAGGCGCGCCTTAGCCTTATTAAGGCGGTAAAGATTGTTCTGGCGGCATCTCTCGATTTATTAGGTGTTTTGAGCCCGGAAAAGATGTAGGGCGCGAATTACTACGAATAAAAATTGAAATGTATACGACGACCCGTAGGGGCGAGGTCCCGCCCAGTTGGGCGCGACACTTCCTCGGGCATTCGCCCTCGGTCGCTTGCTCGCCCAAAAGAGAGAAAAGGGTGGGCAAGCCCACCCCTACGCGATGTAGGTTAAAGTTTTTTTAGAAATTTATTTATTAAATGCACACTCATAAAATATTAAAAATTCCTATTGCCGCGGTTCCTTTTCAGAATACTTTTAGCAATGAATTAGGTGTCTCCAAGATTCTCGCTCAGGTATTAATAAACCGCCAGATTAAAACTGTCAGCGATGCCCATGAATTTCTAAAGCCAACCACAGAACACTTATTGGATCCTTATTCTTTTCTGGATATGCATAGGGCCGTCCATTCAATCAAGGGCGCGATGGCAAGAAAAGAAAAAATTATGATTTTCGGGGATTACGACGCGGATGGCATAACTTCAACCGCGTTACTCAAGGATATGTTTTTAAAACTGGGCGCGGATGTAACGCATTATCTGCCCCATAGAATTAAAGAAGGATATGGTTTAAATAAAAACGCCGTCAATTTCGCCAAGCAAAAAAATATAAAGCTTTTAATTACGGTTGATTGCGGTGTAAGCGATCATAAAGAAATAGAGGAGCTTAAGCGTTCCGGTATTGAAGTAATTGTAACCGATCACCATGAACCGCAAGAAACGGCTTTGCCCAAAGACACAATAATTATAAATCCTAAGTTAAAGGATTCAGGATATAAGTATAGGGACCTTGCTGGCGTGGGTGTCGCGTATAAGCTTGCCTGCGCGATTTGCGATTCTAAATTGCTCGAAGATTTAGATATGGTTTGTCTGGGCACGATCGCGGATTCCGCGCCTCTTATTGGCGAGAACCGTATTATTGCCAAAGAAGGTTTGTTGAGGCTGTCTCAAACAAAAAAAGCGGGCCTGCGCGAGTTAATAGATAATGCCGGAATAGCAGATAAGAAATTTAGTTCTACCTTTGTTAGTTTTATACTTGCTCCCCGCATAAATGCCAGCGGCCGTATGGATAACGCGGACGCGTCTTTAGATTTACTTTTGAGCCGTTCGCCAGAGGAGGCAGGCAAGTTTGCTAAAATTTTAGAGCAACATAATCGCCAGCGCCAAAAAATAGAGGCTAAGATATTAGGAGAGGCGGAGGATTTAATTAATAAAGAAGTTAATTTTAAGGAACACAAGGTTATTGTTGTCGCCCAAGAAAATTGGCATCAGGGAGTTTTGGGGATAGTCGCGTCAAAAATCGCGGATAGGTTTTATCGTCCTGCTATTGTCATATCTTTAAATGAAGGCTTGTGCAAAGGCTCTGCCCGTTCAATAAAGAATTTTCATATTTTTGACGCGCTTTCGGATTGCGGGGAATCTCTTGATTCTTTCGGAGGCCACGCCCATGCCGCCGGCTTTTCCATTGACAGGAATAATATTGGGGAGTTTAGGGAGAATATTAATCGCCTCGCCCATAATAGATTGAGTTTTGAAGATTTGATTCCGAGTTTAGATATTGATATGGAGTTGAATTTGACGGACCTGGATGAGAAAACGATATTAGAATTAGAGGCCTTGGAGCCTTTTGGAAAAGGTAATCCCGAACCCTTGTTTTACACAAGAAACCTTAAATTAAAATCAGAACCGCAGATTTTAAATAAGGGGACATTAAAATTTTGGGTGACTGACGGCTTTGTCACTTTCGCGGCAATAGGATTTAGGATGAGCCATTTTAAAGATAGTATTAAAATGGCGGATAATTTTGGCCTTGTTTATACTCCCAAAATGGATACATGGGGAGGGCAAAATTCGATTATTTTAGAATTAAAAGATATAATCCCGGGATAATCTTATAAGGATAGTTCTTTTGGCGCGTTATTAAGGGAAGGCTTAACTTTGACGCAGGCTTTTTGTACAACGCCTTTTTTGAGGCATTTTGTGCAGACGAAAGCTCTTTGAAGTTTTCCTTCGACGATAATGCGCATTTTTTGCAGGTTAGGCAGAAACTTACGTTTGCTCCAGCGGGCAATTTTGCTTCCGGTGCCGCCTTTGGCTTTATACTGACCTTTTCTTGTTATGAGCTTACCTGAAAGTTCGCCTTTTTGACAGAGAGTACATTTTCTAAACATACTTTTGCTCCTTACTTGTATTGGGATTTTGTAGAAACTTAAGTATACTCAAGTTTCTAATATTGTCAAGGAAAAGTTTTGGAAAGTTAGGGATTGGTCAATAGATTCTTACCCCCTGATCCAAAAAATCAGTATAAGTAT
>CAKKQB010000058.1:6938-21025 GCA_919901915.1 Omnitrophica bacterium GWA2_41_15 | reverse complement strand
TAAAAAAAGAAATATCGCCAATATTAGAGAACGGAGGACAAATAGTTTTAGAGAGTTGCAGTACGGGCAAAGCAAGAGAATGGGGAAATAATTTAGCTAAGATGTTACGAAGAATTTTCCCCCAGGCTCTTCCCAACGGCATTTGGTCGCCACGCGAGCCTGGCGGAATTTATCAATACTGTTTTGATGAAAAGAATCGGCTTAAAAAAGTTAACTATTTAGTTCCGGCATATCAAACAAAATATGACGACTCGAAAGCCAAAAAAAATGCAATCGCCCAAACCATTATTAACTCCAATCAAATCCAAGTCCCTGAAGATATAGATATAGTAGCAAAAAGTGCCCAGAAACAAATAGAAATGATAGCAGGGGTAGATGAAGCAATCAACAAACTTGAAAGAGATAGTCAAATACAAGCAATAGCTAATGAAATTGTATTAACTGGCAAAGACAGAAAAAAGATACAAGAAAAAGCAACTCACTTAGCCGCTTCTTTTACTCCCGCTCAAATCGCAGGACAAATAAATGGTTTGAAAACAGGAATACCCAAAGTAGAACGAAGAATTGCTCTTTCTCAAGACCCCAAAGAACGCGCAAGATATGAAAAACAACTTGCAAAAATGCAAGAAAGACGCGAAGATCTCCAATTAGCCCAGCAAATCAATAAATCTCAACATATCCAAACCGCATCTTCGGCGGTAAAATTAAAAAGAAATGAAAAAAGGGGTTTTCCCCAGCCTATAATAAAAACTGTTGATTTCCATAAATCAATTGAAAAGATTATAAAAGATTCTATAACTCAAAATTTACCGCCTAACTTTACGTATGTAGGCGTAAATTTTACAGATCATTGGCGGCAGATCGATGACTATCTTCGGAAGAAGTTTGGGTGGATAGGGCATGCGTGTGTTCTAACATCTTTCTTGAATGCCCTAAAAGCAATAGGATCCTTAGATAAATTTTTAGCTGTATTAAAAATAGAAGGAAATATTAAAGACTTAAATATGCTTCAAGAAAGAATTTTAGATAAACTTTGCGAAAGAGGAATAATGAAAATATATCCAGTAGGATTTGCTCTTATTAATGATACGCCAATGTCAGATCTATATAAAAATATCGGATTATTGAATGCTTCAACAGAATACACAGTATTACAGAACGGAAACGATGTTAGTGATTTTATAAAAAGCATATGCGAGACACTACACAAAGGTGGCGTGTTAACTGTAGCTAATCACTCTCTACAGCACCAGGGGCATATAGCAGTAATTTCTGGACTCCGTAAAGATAAGAGAGGTAATTTATCTTTGCGAATAAATGATTCTTCTTCTCGCGGATTTGACTGGAACAACAAGCCTAAAATAACGTATCTGGATCTAAAGAAATTTATTACCTCCAATTTAAAAGAGGGTTGGATTACATACAGATTATTTGTAAAGAGTACCTCGTCAGCGGTAACCGCAAAACAAAGATCCCGCTCCGCCTCTCCAGCGGCAGAAGCGGTTAACCCCGGCGGCATTGACCTCAATCCTCAATCCCTTAAATTAGAAACCCGCGGAAAAAGTTTGGATAACTTCGCCTCTTCTCCCATTTCCTTTGACCCCGCAACCTTCCAAGGCTTTGATTTCCAAGTTCTCAAATTTGAACCCATTCCCGACTTAACCCTTCTTTTAACCACCGACCACTAACCCTTAACCTAACCTGTCCAACCGCGTAGGTCGGACAGGTAAAAATAATTAGTGAGATTTTGGTCTTTCTTACGTCTATTATGTAAAGAGAAAGCCTGTCCAACCGCGTAGGTCAAACATAAAGGGAGGGTAAATAATTATGAGAAAAGTTCCGATTGTAACCGATGAAACCTATCATATTTTTAACAAAAGCATTGCAGGGTACATAATCTTTAATAATGAAGAAGAGTTTTTAAGGATGCTTAATGTTATTCGTTTTTATCAGAGAGAAAAATATGGAATCAATTTTTCTAAATTTTTTAGGCCAATAAAAACCAAAAAGAAGAGTTTTAGTGATTTTGTTAATCTACAAAACAAGAAAAAGATGGTTGAGATAATCTCGTATTGTCTTATGCCTACCCATTTTCACTTAATTTTAAAAGAACTTGTAGATAGTGGGATTTCAACCTTTATGAATAATGTTGAAAATAGTTACTCGCGTTATTTTAATCTCAAACACAACAGAAAAGGGCCACTCTGGGAAGGAAGATTTAAAAACGTTCTTGTGAAAACCGATGAACAATTGATCCATCTGACCCGATACATTCACTTAAATCCTGCAACTGCTTATTTAGTTCGCACACCCGAAGAATGGCCGATATCCTCATACAATGAGTATCTTTTAAAGATAAGTGAATCTGAGAGAATTTGTAAATATGATGATACTTTAAGCACTGAACCAATTTTTTATAGAAGATTTGTTAATGATAGGATTTCTTATCAAAGAGAGTTGGCCAAAATAAAAGATTTGCTACTTGAGTGAACCCTTGTCCGACCGCGTAGGTCGGACAGGTAAAAACCTGCGGGAAATACCGGAGATTCTAGGATTTTAGGCGGCTGCATAAAGCATCATATTCCTGCCATAATTCTTCGGGAAAATTTTTTTTGAACTGTTTAAAGAATTTCTTAATGCTCTCTGACTCTTTAATCCACTCCTCTTTATCTACTTCTAAAAGTTTCTCTAAACTGCCCTCGGATAACTTAAGCCCAGACATATCTATATCTTGGACGCGGGGAACATAGCCAATAGCTGTATTAACCGCCTGTACCTTATTATTACAGCGGTCCAATATCCATTCTAAAATCCTAAGATTTTCTGTGAATCCGGGCCAGAGAAATTTACCATTTTCATCAGCCCTAAACCAGTTAACGTGAAAAATCTTCGGCGGCTTAGCCATTTTTTTACCCATTTCCAACCAATGCTTAAAATATTCCCCCATATTATATCCGCAAAATGGAAGCATTGCCATAGGATCCCGGCGCACCTCTCCTACGGCCCCTACCTGCGCGGCAGTGCGCTCTGAAGCTATGGTCGCGCCGATAAATACTCCGTGCTGCCAACTAAGCGCTTCATACACCAAAGACGCCAAATGCTGTCTGCGGCCGCCAAATAAAATAGCTGATATTGGCACGCCATGGTGTTGTTCCATCCTAAAAGAAGCGGAAGGGCAATTTATAATCGGCGTAGTAAAACGACTATTAGGATGCGCGCCTAATACAGGCTTTCCCTCTTTATCCTTCAAACCCGGCTTCCAAGGTCGACCCTGCCAATCAACCCCTTCATCAGGAATATCGCCATCTGAACCCTCCCACCAAACCGTATTATCCGATTTTAAAAGCACGTTGGTGTAAATGGTATTTTTCTTGATTGTCTCTACCATGCTAGGATTGGTTTTAGAGTTTGTGCCGGGAGCAACCCCGAAAAATCCGATTTCCGGATTAATCGCCCAAAGACTACCATCAGAATCAATACGCATCCAGGAAATATCATCCCCCACTGTCCAGATTCTATATCCTTTTATTTTAAGGCCCTCGGGCGGAACTAACATTGCCAGATTAGTCTTACCGCAAGCGCTAGGAAAAGCGGCGGCAATATATTCAATATGGCCATTAGGTTCTTCAATACCCATAATCAGCATGTGTTCCGCAAACCAACCCTCCCTTTTTGCCAAATAACTAGCAATACGCAAAGACAGGCACTTTTTACCCAAAAGAACATTTCCGCCGTAACCAGAACCCACGCTCCAAATAGTATTATCTTCAGGAAAATGTAAAATCAGCCGCTTATTTATGTCTAAGCCTGCTTTTGAATGCAGACATTTTGTAAAAGCGTCTTGCTTTTCCAATTCTCTTAAAACAATTTCCCCTACCCTTGCCATAATCAACATATTCAAAACCACATAACGCGAATCCGTTAGCTCCACCCCTATTTTGCTAAACGTAGAGCCCACAGGTCCCATAGAAAAAGGAATGACATACATCGTCCGGCCAACCATTGCTCCTTTAAAAATACCTTTGGCCTTTTTATAAGCCGCGGCAGGGCTCATCCAATTATTGGTTGGTCCGGCATCGTGCTTTTTTTTGGTACAGATAAATGTAAGATGCTCTGTGCGGGCAACGTCGTCTATAGCAGTACGATGCAAAAAGCAACCGGGTAATTTTTGCTGATTTAACAGGATAATTTCTCCCGCGTTACAAGCCTCTTTCTCTAAAGCCTGCCTTTGGCTGTCTGAACCATCTATCCAGACTATATTATCAGGCTGGCAAAGGCGCGCCATCTTCATAACCCAATCTTTCAATTTTTTATTGTGGGTAAAAATCATACTTAACCTCCAGATTGTATAGCTTGGGTTTGATGGCTTACGTATTTATACGCGGAATTGGCGGCTATCGCGCCTTCCGCGCAAGCCGTAATTACCTGGTATAAACTTTTTTTACGGCAATCACCCCCCGCGAAGATGCCATCCCTTGATGTTGTCAAATCTTCATCCGTAATTATAAAACCTAACTCATCAATACGCAAAAAATTTTTTAAAAATCGCGTATTAGGAATTACGCCAACAAAAATAAATACCCCCTGACAAGGAATAACGTTTTCTAGCCCTGTTTTTACATTTTTAACAACCACTTCTTCAACCCTGTCTCTGCCAACAATTTTCTCGATAATATTATCCAAAACAAAATTAATTTTAGAATTTTGTCTTGCCCTTTCTTCCAAAATCTTTGACGCGCGCAATTCCTGCCTGCGATGAACAACTGTAACCTTATTGGCATAACTGCTTAAGAAAATCGCCTCTTCAATCGCGCGATCCCCGCCGCCCGCCACAACAACATCCTTATTTTTAAACAACGGGCCATCACAAGTCGCGCAATAAGAAACGCCCCGTCCGATAAATTTTTCCTCCCCCTCTGCTCCTAATCTTTTTGCCTGCGCGCCAGCGGCAATAATTAAACTTTTCGTATCAAAAAACCCATCCGAAGTCTTAATATTATAAATTCGTGGTAATTCGGCTTTTGATTCGTGACAATTCGTGTTAGGTAATGGTTTTTCAGAAATCTCCAAAACTTCACTATGTTCTATTTTAACCCCCACATCCTCCACCTGCTTTTTAAATCTATCTATCAATTCATACGTAGATATACCCGCGGGAAAACCAGGATAATTCTCAATTATTGAAGAAAGTATAATCTGCCCGCCCACACTCATCTTTTCTAAAATTAAGGTGTTGAGCCTAAACCTGCCCGCGTAAAGGCCCGCGGTTAAACCCGCTGACCCGGCCCCAATAATAACCAGATCATACATAATTAGCCTTTATAAAATTTTCAATAGAACGATCGTACGTCTTTTCAACATCCGAAGAAAAAAAACACGCGGGAATCTGATTATTTTTACGATGATAAAGAACGCACTCGCAGCAAATACCTTTTCTCTCACACGGCTCATAACTGCAATTACAATTGACAAGATTCTGTTTTTGATTCGCGCAGTCTTTCATACTTGGACCTCTTTTTAAGTTCTTCTAATTTACTTTTAATTTTTAACTTCTCAAGTAATGACGCATAATCAACAATGAGTTTACCGCTTAAGTGATCTATCTCGTGCTGAAAAACGCAAGCCAACAAATCACCCGCTTCAAAAGAAACCGGCTTGCCAAACTCATCCCTTGCCTCAACGAGAATCTTCTTCGCGCGTTTTGGTTTTACGCATACACCGGGAATGCTAAGGCACCCTTCCTCAAGGCTCAAAGAGCCTTCTTTCTTTACAACACTAGGATTTATTAATTTATAAAGCCCTAAACCTATATCCACAACAATCATCGGCTCATTAATACCTACTTGAGACGCGGCTAAACCTACGCCTGAATTCGCGTACATTACTTGAGCCATCTGATTTAAAACTTCCCTGTGTTCTTCAGTCACATTCTGAATCGGCTTTGTTTTTTTTCTTAATACAGGATCACCGTATAACCTAATTTTTAATACAGTTCTTTCCATCTACTTTTATTATTTTTGGTTCTATGGTTTTAGCTTCTTTTTCATCAGCAAGAACATAAGAAACAATGATTACTTCATCGCCTACGCAGGCTCCGCGCGCGGCCGGGCCGTTTAAGCAAATTATGCCGCTTCCGGCAGGTCCAGAAATCGCGTATGTCTCCATACGATGGCCATTATTTATATTAAAAACTTCTACCTTCTCCGCGTCCATAATATCCGCCGCCTTCATCAAAGCCATGTCAATTGTAATACTTCCTTCATAATAAAGATTTGCCTCTGTAACGCGCGCCCTATGTATCTTCGATTTTAAAATTGTCCTGAGCATATTTCACCTTTCTTTAAAAAATTAAACTCTTACAAGATTTCTCCCTTTGGTCGAAATGACAGGTTTCGGTCCGAGAGACCGAGTTAATGACTCCCGCTTTCGCGAGAATAACACAGTCATTATGAAAGAACCAAAAAATAAGAATTACGACACAGCCTGAATAACCCCAAAGGTTTCTCTGGCGATCATAAGTTCTTCATTGGTAGGTATTACTAAAATTTTTGGCTCCTTTTTTAAGTGCGCGAATGCCCCTCGGCAAATCTGCTCCCTGATATCGGCTTGATTTTCTCCAATACCGGCAGTAAAAACTAAGGCATCAAGGCCTTCCATAATTGCCGTGTATGAACCAATATATTTTTTAACGCGATAAACAAAAATATCTATTGCTAATTTCGCGCGCTTGTCTCCTTTATTTTTTCTATCCACTAATGTCCGCATATCATTACTTATACCGGAAATTCCTTTCAGCCCGCTAGATTTATTTAACAGCTCGTCCATCCTTTGAGCAGAATAAGATTTTTTATGCATAATATAACATACCAAAGCAGGGTCAATATCACCGCAGCGCGTTCCCATGACTAATCCCTCCAAAGGAGTAAACCCCATGCTGGTATCAACACATCTGCCCCTATCCACAGCGCTAATGCTACAGCCATTTCCCAAATGGCAAGTAATTATCTTTAACTTATTAAGAGGCTTTTTTAAAATATAGCTAGCCTCATTAACCACATATTCATGGCTTGTGCCGTGAAAACCATATTTTCTTATACCGAATCTTTCATAATATTCATAAGGGAGACCGTAGACATAAGCGTAGTCAGGTAATGTCTGATGAAAAGCAGTATCAAAAACCGCAACCTGCCTTATACCCGATAATAATTTTTTACAAGCAAGGATACCGGCTAGATTTGCCGGATTATGTAAAGGCGCGATCGCGCAGCATTGCCTGATTCCATGAATTACATTTTTATCTATTAACACTGGCTTTTTAAATTTTTCCGCGCCGTGCACAACGCGATGCCCAATCGCATCCACGCGAGAAATCTTCTCCAAGATTATCTTGAGGCCCTCATAATGATCCTTAACCTTTGAACCTTGTTCCGCGACATGTTCAATCATGCCTCCTAAAAGCAACAATTCAGCTGACATATCAAAAAGTTTATATTTTATGGATGAACTACCACTATTTATAACTAATATTTTCATAGTACTAATTTAACGTAAAGTGTAAACTATGCAAGCTGTCAGCGGTCAACGGTCAGCCGTCAGCAAAAGATTTTAAACTGATAGCTGATAGCTGATAACTGATAGCTGAAAGCTGAAAGCTGATAGCTATTTATTGCGCTCTTACCGCCGTTACCGCTACGCAATCTACGATATCCTCAACTAAACAACCGCGCGATAAATCACTACAAGGCTTATTTAGGCCTACAATTATAGGCCCGATTGAACGCGCGTTGGATAGCCTTTGCGTAAGTTTATATCCGATATTACCTGCTTCCAAACTGGGAAAAATTAAGACATTCGCCTTGCCTTTAAGCAAGCCATTCGGACATTTAATTTGCGCCACTTCAGGAACAATTGCCGCGTCTACCTGCAATTCACCGTCTATTAGAAGATCTGGCCGCATCTGTCGAGCCAGGGCCAATGCCGAAACTATTCTGTCAACCCTTTCACCTTTAGCTGAACCTTTTGTGGAATAGCTAAGCAGGGCAACCTTAGGAATAACACCCAAAACTTTTTTAGCAAGTTCCGCGCTTGATATAGCAATACAAGCCAATTGAAGCGAATTCGGATCAGGAACAATGCCGCAATCCGCGAATATAAATACCCCTTCCTCTCCGTAAGAACAATTCGGAATCTCCATCAAAAAACAACCTGAAACAATATTCGTCCTCTCATCTACGCCTAAACACTGTATTGCCGCCCTAGCCACAGCAGAGGTAGTATACTGGGCTCCGGCAACAAACCCATCGCTATCACCATTACGCGTCATCATGGCGGCGTAACAAAGAGGGTCTCGCAGAAATTTTCTCGCGTCATCTAAAGTTACCCCTTTGGCTTTGCGTAATTCATAATACTGGCGAGCATACTCCTCCTGTTTTACCTTATCTAACATTCCCTGGCCAAAAACCAAAACTTTAGCAATGCCCTCTTTCTCAATAACTTTAACTGCCTCTCTTACACGAGCATCTTCGATCTCAGGTAAAACAATAGTTTTCAATTTTGCTTTTGCTTCTGTCCTAATTTTAGCCACAATATCCATAGCGCTTTATCTCCAAGTATCACATCCCTTTCGCGATTACCTCAAGATTCACATGATCACGGATTAAATTTTTTACTGTTTCTATTTTTTCTTTGTCCGTTGGTTTAATCTTAACGGTTAAATCATGCACTGCCGAAGCGGTTGTATAAGTATCAGAGTCAGATAACAATAAAGGAATAGACACACTATTTATCCGGCTCACTAACTCCTGACTTAACATCAACTCTCCGGTTAAAATTATACCTGCTATCTTACATCCTTTGGCATAAAGATCCAAAGTAAGGCTGACAATATCTTCTCTATCGCCGGGCGTAATAATTAAACTATGATCCACAATATACTTTACCGCGTCTTTCGGCTGCATTGCCCCTATCACAACTTTAACAATATGATTGTCTAAAGACGCATCAACATAATTAAACAACGTCTTATAACCGGTTTCCTCTAATATCTGCCTTACAGTAGGATAAGAAAGTGTGGGGTCATAAGGAATAACGCCTAACACCTCAATGCCTTTGCGAGAAAGGCCTTTTCTTACCAGCTCATTTATTTTATTAAATTTTCCCGGCATAACCTTATTAATAATTACGCCCAAAACCTTTACTCCTTCTTTTTCAAAGAGCGCCTTATTCAAAATAATTTCATCAATAGGCCTGCCCACTCCGCCAGAAGAAACCATAATCACCTTTGAACCAAGTAGCTTTGCTACCTCGGCATTAGAGTGGTCAAATACCGATCCTACACCCGCGTGCCCTGTCCCTTCAATCACAACCAAATCCTGCTTTTGCGATATCCGGTTAAATGACTCCTTAATCTGCCTTGTAATTTCCTTTCGAAAAGGCTTTGTAATATAATTTTCCGTAAAACCTTTTTCCACTGCTACCGGACTCGTATCTTTGAGCTTACATTTTATCCCGCACAATTTCAAAGAATCTTCAATCAACACAGAATCTTCATCTACCTTAGACCCCTCTTCTTCTAAATACCTTTGTCCAACAGGTTTAATAAACCCAATTTTTTTAAAGGTCCCCTTAAAATTAGATATCAGGCCTAAGGCTACCGTAGTTTTACCGTCATTCTGTTTTGTAGCCGCAATAAATATCTTTTTCATGAAATATTTTCTTCTATTTTTCTTTTTAATTCAAGCCTGCTTAAAGCGCCCACAACTTGTGTCATTACTGACCCCGCCTTAAAAAAGATTAAAGTGGGTATAGCCATTACTCCATACGAAGTAGGAACTCTAGAATTATCCTCGACATTAAGTTTACCAATCTTAATCCTGCCCTCGTACTCCCGGCTTAGCTCTTCTAATATCGGTAAAATCATCTTACAAGGCACGCACCAACTTGCCCAAAAATCTACCAAAACCGGTAAATCTGATTCCAAGACTTCTTTTTTAAAATTGTCATCGGTTAGCTCTAATAAGGTCATATTATTTATGGGTTAAAAAGATTAAACTACAGATAGGTAGAGGTATAAAATATCATAAATAAGGCTTCTTTGCAAGAATTTTATAGAAATGTCCTAAAATTCTGTTATACGGGCGGTTCGCGAACCGCCCGTATAATAAAACATAAAAAGAACTCTAGGAGCCGAAGAATCCGGATTCAATAAAAAGTTTATGGATTTCGCGGGTTAAACCTTAGTTATCAAGTGCTGAGAAAAATAATTACCGGTAAGGGCATCTAAAGAAGAGGTGAGTTCCTGAAACCTCAATTCCTTCTCGAAACGCTTCCCCTTATCTTCTATCGCGAGATTGTCTAATTCCATTCTTACCCGAATTCTCTCAAAATACAATTTGGTAACTTCATCCAAAACATTATTACGCAATTCCACCAAAAGCCGCGAACGTACATCAATAGAAACCTGGTCATCGCTCCAGATTAAATCCCCCAATTCCCAAGTAAGGGAAACATCCCAGCCTTGATTCTTATCCTTTGTTTCGTCATCCGGTCCAATAAAATATTTCCCCGAGCTAGAACTCGTGCCATATGTACCCCAAACATTACTAGAAGCAGTCTTATTTCTATCACGATCCATTCCAATGCTCACCCTCGGCAAAATTGCCTTCTTTGAGGCCTGTTTTCTCCAGCGCGTAATCTTTTCAGGATCAACCTCCGCGTATTTAATTGCCGCTTCACGGACATCGCTTATCCTAGGTTCATCTTTAGAATAACGTTCAAGAACATTATTTTTATTACTTCCGGGCGAAATTCCCAAGGAAGCATCAGTGCCCATCTGGGCTAGGCCCCTAAACAAACCATTATCACAAGCGCTATATAAATTACCCTGATCGTCCTTTGCTAAAAATCTGATATCTACTGCCATAAGCCCTAATGATAACTCATGCCAGCGTTCGAGCGTATGTTCAAAAATACCGGATTTTGTAACCGCGTAAACAGCTGACTTTAAAGAAGTCAACAAAAACTTAACATCTTTACTAAGCAATCCGTAACTAGTCAATAAGCTCCAAGACTTGCCTTTATCCCGGCTCTCATAAACTCCACCATCGGTTGCGACGTAAATGAAATTTAAGTTATTCGGATCAATACTCACATATTTTACATCTAAAAACCGTTCCGGCTCATCAAGGTCTTCTGGAACATCATTAGGCTCATTTATATTTTCTACCGGATGAGCGGCAAAAATACTCTCCCATGTTTTTCCCGCTTCATGCGTTTTAAATACGCCATAAATAGAAACAACATAAATACAATCAGGTTCTTTCATATTACAGGCAATAGACAAAATCTGACTATTGCCGATTTTACCGCTTTCTTTATGCCAGCCACGGCCTTTGTCTTTACTTATAAAAAGGCCTGATTTTGTGCCTAAGAAAATCGCGCTGGCTGTAACAGCAACTGTCAAACACTGATTTTCTAAAAAATTTTTTCCCTTAAAAATCCTTCTCCAATCCTTCCCTCGATTTGAACTTAAAAAAAGGCCGTTTCCGGTTGCCGCGTAAATTAAATTCCTATCTTTTGAATCTATTAATAAAAAATTCACTCTCTGATTCTGGCCCCTGACCAATAAAACCCTTTTCCATACAGATCCCGCGTCTTCACTCTTTAGAACCGCGTTATTCGCGGCGGCAAAGATAACACTCGGATTATCCGAAGCAATCAAAACCGCGCTAAAATCCTTATTTCCCCTTCCTATGTCTTGCCAGGTAATTTCATAAGCAAAACAAAAAAAACTGACATTAAAAACACACAAACCTAAAACCATAAAAATAACTCTGACACTTCTCATTTTTGCCACCTCCACTCATAATAGACGTAAAAGGCAGCAAAATCTCACATAAAAATCAAAAAAACAAAAAATGCCAAAATTCCCCCTTCTTTGAAAAGGGGTAATAAATATGTTGTACTTAAATTGTAGACTAATATAAGGTATTGTTAACAGAAAAAACTGTAGTCAAAAAGGGCGGCAAGATGAAAAATAAAAACAAATTAGTCATAAAAATATCAGTGGTGATTGTTGCGGCGCTTTTTTTGCTTGGAAACACTTCCGTAAGTGAAGCGCGCTTATCAGATAAAAACACGAAAGCATTAAAAAAAAATAGCCACCCGCGCGATTGTGATTGGCGTCGGCGTAGACATTTTAAAAGGAGGCCGCGGTATCCAAAAACTTGGCTCTCTAGCGCTTGATCCAAAAAACATAGGCACTTTTTTAGGCGTAGCCGCGGGATATAACTACGCGAAAAATAAAGGCGGTTCAAAAATAAGCCCGATTTTCTGGGGAGGGATGATAGGCCGCTGTTTAGTAAGCGAAGGCATAAAAACAATAAGCATGGAAAAAACGGGGACAAAAAAACTAGAACTAAAAGTAGGAACGGACGTACAGGTAGGAACAAAATGCGACAAAGCCGCTAAAATAATAAAAAAAATAGTTAAGAAGCTTGTTGCTCCTATAAAACTAATTAGCGAAGGCTTCAAAAAAAAATACTACTTCCAAAAAACTCAATAGCAAAACCCCTAAGAAACTTATTTCGCCAAAACCATAGACACTACCTTGATAAAGCAAAAAAATAGATTCTTTCGTATTTAAGGTAATGAATATAGATCTGGTTTGCGTAAGTATTCGAGCGGGCAAGCCCGCCCCCCTACGGGTCGCCAACATTCCCTGTAAATCGCTCGCGTAGGGGCGGGCTTGCCCGCTCGAATACCATAATCCCGGCAGATTGTTGTTATAAACAAATTCTAAAAGAACCAAAAATTACCAATACATCCTACTAAAACGCTCTGAATATCTTTTTATCCACTCCCGCGAAGCATCTTCTAAGGAAATTTCTTTACCTAATTGTAAACTCCAGAGATCACGGAACTCGCTAATAAGATACAGCTGTTCTATTAATTTTGTTTTGAAAGCATCATTAATTCCACAAAAACTAACTCCCAAATTATAAAATTTGCTTTCACGGCTTTTTTCACAATGGACTACCTTCGCCATTACATTAAAAACCTTATCCTGAAAAGGCATCCTTATCAAAATCTTAACCCCCGACTTAACCGGCTTCTTTGCAGGAAACAAAAGCCCCCCTATGCCTACATCAACAGTAGAAGTTCTCTCTCCTATAATATTTGATTTTGCGCCTTCTGAAACAATGCTGTACGCAAGCGGAAAACATACTGGATGCCTGATAAATCTGCGGCGCTCTTCAAGCGGGATTTTATTTATATCTTCTTTTTTTCCTTCTTTCTTCTCTTTCTTTTTCATTTAGTCGTCACCTCAATAATAATACTTGTTGTTCCAGTATTGCCCCTATCATCCTTAACAGTTAAAATAGCCTTATACGGCTTTACGCCATAAGTCGCGCTCAAATAAGTATTTATTGGATTTTTCTTTACCGAAGTATCCCCATCACCAAAATCCCAGCAATAAGAAACAATTTTTCCTAAGAGCGCGTAAGATTTATCACCATAAAATTGAACCCTAAACGGCGAAAATCCTTTTTTTAATTTAACCGTAATCACAGCCACTGGCAACTTAAGAGCCAACCCAGCAACCACCTTCTCGTGTTCCCTAAGCTCCTTTTCCACCTCACAGGCCCTATCATCTTCCGCTTTAACCAAGCTTTCTTCAATCCGCGCAGATACGGCCGCTTCTTTCATAGCCCCAGTCTCTTCCGTAACCTTTACTTCCTCTGCGACTTTCGGTTCTTCTACGACCTTTGATTCTTCTGTGACCTTCGGTTCCTCTACGACCTTCGACTCTTCTGCAACCTTCGGCTCTTCTACGACTTTCGGTTCCTCTACGACTTTCGGTTCTTCTGCGACCCTTAATTCCTCTGCGATCTTCGGTTTTTCTACGACCTTCAGTTCTTCTACGACCCTTGATTCCTCTACGACCTTCAGTTCTTCCGCAACCTTCGATTCCTCTGCGACCTTCGGTTCTTCTGCGACCTTCGGTTCTTCTACGACCTTCGGTTCTTCTACAACCCTTGATTCCTCTACGACCTTCAGTTCTTCCGCAACCTTCGATTCCTCTGCGA
>CAKKQB010000058.1:0-6838 GCA_919901915.1 Omnitrophica bacterium GWA2_41_15 | reverse complement strand
ACCCTTGATTCCTCTACGACCTTCAGTTCTTCCGCAACCTTCGATTCCTCTGCGACCTTCGGTTCTTCTACGACCTTCGGTTCTTCTACGACCCTTGATTCCTCTACGACCTTCAGTTCTTCTACGACCTTTGGTTCTTCTACGACCTTTGGTTCTTCTATGACCTTCGGTTTCTCTACGACTTTCGGTTCTTCTTTTTTCTGCTGTCGTATTTCAACTGGTCCTTCTCTCAGTAAATCACTCTGAATATACGCGTTTAATTTTTCCTTTAAAGCGTCCAACCGCTTTCTTTCAGCAAGATCTTTCTCTTCTTCGATTTTTATAATCTTTTTCCGATATTCAAGGTTGTGTTCGTATTTATAGTCTGAAGCCACGATAAAAGGAAGACGAAAAATTCCGGTTACAAACTTTGCAAAAATTATTGGCGGACTAATAAAATACTCCTTAAACCGGCTCTCAATAGTCCCCATCTTCTTATAATAATACTCTACAATTGCCTTGCGCCTGCTAAAACGCTTCTGAGCTGCCTTAAAATCTCCAACAATATTATTCTTTCCGAGTGTATACTCCGGAATAACGCGGCCATCCCTTGAAACTACAAATCCATTATCATAAGGGATTTTGCCTTTTTGAAATTTATAGGTAACGCAACCAGATAAAAAAACGCATAACGCGAAACCCAAAACACATGACGCAAATGTAACTTTTTTCACGACTTATTTTTCCTCACGCGATAGCCTTTCTTACAAGGTATTTTCTTAATTAGTTAACCCTGAAAAACCCTTGTAGGAGTCGGATTTATCCGACCCGAAAAATAGATACCGACGGGCTTGATAAATCAAGCCCCTACAAATTAGACAAAATATAGAGTTTTTCAGTGTTAACTAATTAGCTCTTACTAAATATCACCGCTTTTACCGCCTCAACAGAAACTGCCTTAGAAATACCGGAATTAAAAGGAATCCTTAACATTAACTTTTGATTTTGAAATGAATCTATAAAATCCGGCTCAAAAGAAACAACAATTCCCAGCAGCTTTCCGTCTTTCCTGCTAAAAACAGGAGAACCGCTATTACCGTGGCTGGCAAAACCATCTATCAAAAAAGTTGCCCTGTTTTTAACCACTTGAGCAATTGTGGCTTGCCTTGAAACCGGATAATTTTTCTCTTCTACCCCCAGCCCCAAAGGATAACCAATATAAATAATTTCTCTTCCTTCAACTATATCAGAACTACTGCCAAACATTCCAATTGGTATAATCAAATCCGTGCTAACCCATTGCTGATCAGGGGTAACTTTCTTTAAAACTAAAACCGCGATATCAAAGCCTTCGTTAATTTTATAAAGACTCGCGAGATAATCTATTATTTTATCAGCGGAATTAACTCTTACAAAAAGCGGATTACCAATTTTAGCTACATGCGCGTTAGTAACAACTAAAACCTGCTTTCTCTCATCCGTAGTAAGAAAACCTGTGCCTATAACTACCTTTTGTTCTGTGGCAAGAATTAATACAGAAGTCCTCTTTAATTTTTCAATAAGATTAGCAGAGTCGCCTACCGCGCAACTATCAGGAAGCTTTTTCGCGGCAAAACCATTTGTTAAAACAAAAAACACCGCGCAAAGAATCAGAATCAATAAATATTTTTTCATCTTCATATTATTTATTATAACACCTATTCAACATCTATCGCAATAATCCTGCACGGGGCACCTCAGAATTTATTAACTACAAAAAAATTATATTATCTTCTCTCCGTTTTTTAAAGCTTCTCTAATAAAAGGATTGTTTTTTTCTTTCAAATCCTTCTCAGCAACAGGAAAAGCCTCAATTTCTACCGACAGATGCTTAGCAATCTGGTTAATAACAACCATCTCACTAAAATCATTCCTGCCAAAAGCGCCTGAAACCACGCAAAAATCAATATCGCTTCCTTTGCGCGCTCTTCCCGTCGCGTAAGAACCAAAAAGATAAATAGCGCTTACAGGTATATTATTCTTCAGAAGGGCCATTTTGTAACGCACGGCTAACTGTCTTAAACTTTCCTTGGTCATTTTATCTTATCAAAAAATCGCTTAATTTCAGATAACTCCATAGTGGTGAATTTTCTATCTGCTTGCTTATAAAGAGACATCTTATAATCCTGGTAACGAGCTCTAATGTTATAAACATTTACTTTTGCCAAAAAATCGATATCATTTCCACTAAGTCTAAGTTTCGCGTATTTAGCAAGAATAAGTAAATCATGAGAATAAACGGATTCTTCTTTTGTCGCTTTGATAATCCTTGCCTTAAGTAACTTTTCCAAAGCAAGGTGCCCAAAAAAAAGAGCCTCTATGTAACGCTTAAGTCTAACCAAATCCTCAGCTACGGCTAAAGCCCGTTTTGCTTCATTCTTCCAGAAATTAACCTTCTCTTCAATGTCCATTTTAATTAAGAATACCATATAAAATTATCTTGTCAACACATTCCCCGTGACTGTCAAGCCAGAAAAAACAAGACATGGAAAGCTTGACACTTTAACATATCATCTCTTGTGATAAGTAAACGTGGTCCTGTGGGCATAAAAATTGCCTCCTTACTATAATAGACGTAAAAGGAAGCAATTTCTACCACAAAAATTTTACAATAAGACATTTTCCAACACAGTCAAGAGACACTGTCCCGATTAGTATGGAAAGTGTCTTGTAATTCTTGTTATGTATCCAGTAAATTTTGATAGTAATGCCTAATCTTTTATATTATAATGTTTTATACCCTTTTTGTAAATAAGATACCTTGCTGGCGGTGCCATCAATAGGAGATTGTGGCCACCGGGAAACGAAGCAAAATGAAGAGGACGGCTAATGTTTGAGCAAACTTTTAAGAATATTGATGACATCCTTCATAAAGATGCGGGGTGCAGTAGCGAGTTGGATTATGTAGAGCAAACCTCGTGGATCCTATTTCTGAAATATCTGGACGACCTTGAAAAGGATAAGAAAACCGCGGCAAAGCTGTCGGGCAAGGCCCATGCGGGTATTATTAGCCCGGAATATCGTTGGGAAGTCTGGGCTGTTCCGAAGGATAAAGATGGCAAGCTCGATCATCACAAGGCGCTTACCGGTGACGATTTAAAAGAGTTTGTTGACCACAAGCTGTTTCCCTATTTCAAAAAGTTTAAAACCAATGCTGAGAGCGCGGATACCATTGAATACAAGATCGGCGAAATCTTTAACGAACTCAAAAACAAAATCCAAAGCGGTTATAACCTCCGCGAAGTCATTAATTTAATAGACGAATTGCGGTTCCGTTCCCATGCTGAAAAGCACGAGATGTCTCATCTCTATGAAGACAAGATCAAGAACATGGGCAACGCCGGACGTAACGGCGGCGAATATTACACTCCTCGGCCGCTCATTAGAACCATTGTGAAGGTAGTGGCTCCGGAAATCGGCAATAAAATCTATGACGGTGCTGTCGGATCCGCGGGTTTCTTGTGCGAGGCCTTTGAATATCTTAAATCGAAAAAGAATCTGACAACTAAAGACGCTCAAACGCTCCAGAAGAACACCTTCTACGGTAAAGAAAAGAAGTCGCTTGCCTATATTATCGGCACGATGAATATGATTTTGCACGGCATTGAAGCTCCGAACATCGTGCATACCAATACACTATCTGAAAACCTCGCAGATATTCAGGAAAAAGACCGCTATGACATTGTTCTCGCCAATCCTCCGTTCGGCGGCAAGGAACGCGCTGAGGTGCAACAGAATTTCCCCATTAAGACCGGTGAGACCGCGTTTTTATTCTTACAGCATTTTATTAAAATTCTAAAGGCTGGCGGCCGGGCTGGCGTGGTAATTAAAAACACTTTCCTTTCCAATACGGATAATGCTTCGGTCAGTCTGCGCAAGCTCTTGCTGGAAAGTTGCAATCTTCATACAGTACTTGATTTGCCCGGTGGCACATTTACCGGCGCGGGCGTTAAAACCGTAGTCCTCTTTTTTGAGAAGGGCGTCCCGACGCGTAAAGTTTGGTTTTATCAGCTAAATCTTGACCGCAACCTTGGTAAAACTAACCCGTTGAATGAAAACGATCTCGCTGATTTTGTAAAACTCCAAAAGACTAAAGCGGATTCAGAAAACTCTTGGTCGGTGAATGTTGCTGATGTGGATAAAGAAATGTATGATTTATCGGTTAAGAATCCGCATAAAAAGGCGGAAACAGCATTGCGTGAGCCAAAGGAAATTTTGGCATCAATGAAGACGCTGGATAAAGAGAGT
Source organism: Omnitrophica bacterium GWA2_41_15 (assembly GCA_919901915.1). Lineage (GTDB taxonomy): Bacteria > Omnitrophota > Gorgyraeia > Gygaellales > Profunditerraquicolaceae > CAKKQB01. The sequence continues at coordinate 2,572 of CAKKQB010000058.1, read as the reverse complement.
GAAAAGATTTTGGAAGGCATTTTAGGATTGATTAATGAAAAATAATTGGCAAATAAAAAAAATCGAAGAAATTTGCGAAGTTTTTGCTGATGGGGATTGGATAGAGAAAAAAGATCAATCTACCGGCGGTATTCGGCTTATACAGACTGGTAATATTGGAAATGGCAATTTTTTAGACAGAGGTGAAAAAGCGCGATATATTTCAGAAAGCACCTTTAAAAGATTACGATGCACAGAAGTTTTACCGGGAGATTGTTTGCTTTCCAGATTGCCCGATCCAGTGGGAAGAGCTGGCCTTATTCCGGAAACAGGTCAAAAAATGATTACCGCGGTTGACTGCACAATTATGCGTTTCAAGAATGATGCTTTGCCTAAATGGTTTATTTATTATTCTTTGTCCTTAGATTACCAGAACGAAATCAACAAAGAAGTCACTGGAGCAACACGTCAACGGATTAGTAGAAGTAATTTGGGTAATGTCAAAATTCCAGTACCACCAATTTCTGAGCAAAAACAGATCGTGAAGGCTTTAGACGTGGTTTTTGAAAAAACCTCTAAGGCCAAAGAAAACGCCGAAAAGAATCTGCAAAACGCTAGCGAGCTTTTTGCGTCATATTTGCAGAGCGTTTTTGCCAATCCGGGTGATGGATGGGAAGAGAAGATGCTGGAGGAAATCGGCGAAACACAAACAGGAACTACTCCTAAGACCGTAGATAAAGAAAACTATGGAAACTATATCCCGTTTATTACTCCTGCTGATATAGATATTTCTGGAGATGGAACGATTCGATATAGAGAAGAAGGTCTGAGTGAAAAGGGCTTAGAAAATGGCAGGAAAATGAAAACAAATTCGATCCTAATGGTCTGTATCGGTGCTTCTATAGGGAAAGTCGGCTTTGTTGATCGTGATGTTTCATGTAACCAACAAATAAATTCGTTAACAGTGAAGAAGGGATTTTGTCCAAAGTTTTTTTATTATGCACTTAGTACTAAGGGTTTCTTTGAAGGGGTTATAAAAAACTCAGCCCAAGCTACATTGCCAATTATCAATAAAGGAAAGTGGGAAAAGCTAACAGTTAGTTATCCTCCCTCTGAAAAGGAACAACAATTCATCGTTGCCAAGCTCGACACCCTTTCCGCCGAAACCAAGAAACTCGAAGCCATATATCAACAAAAACTAGCTGATTTAGAAGAATTGAAGAAATCAATATTGCAAAAAGCCTTTAACGGTGAACTTTTAGGAGCTTGCTCATGAACGAAGCCGAAACTAGAGCGGAATACATTGACCCGAAGCTAAAAGCCAGCGGTTGGGGTGTTGTGGAGGGTACAAAAGTCTTGCGGGAATACAAAATTACTGCTGGTAAAATTCAAACTGGCGGCGGTCGCGCCAAGCCATTGATCGCTGATTATGTACTGGTGTATCACGGCCGTAAACTGGCCATCATCGAAGCCAAGAGTGATGAGCTTGAAGTCGGCGAAGGCGTTGCCCAAGCCAAGAATTATGCCGGAATGATGCATCTTGATACGACTTATGCCAGTAACGGCAAAGAGATTTACCAGATCTGCATGAAGACCGGCAAAGAAGGGCCAGTTGCCGCTTTCCCATCTCCGAATGAGTTATGGAATAAGACTTTTGATACTCAAAACCAATGGCGGGATAAATTTAATCAAGTACCGTTTGAAGATATCGGCGGTACAAAAGATGTGCGCTACTATCAGGAAATCGCGGTCAACAACGCCATGGCCGCCATAGCCGAAAATAAACCGCGCATATTGCTTACCTTGGCCACAGGCACCGGCAAAACCTTCATCGCTTTTCAGATAGCGTGGAAATTATATCATACCCGCTGGAACTTGAAGCGCGATGGAAGCCGTAGGCCTCGTATTTTATTTCTTGCGGATAGAAATATCCTCGCCGATCAGGCATTCAACGCTTTTTCAGCATTCCCCGAAGATGCATTGGCTCGTATTAAGCCTGATGAAATAAGGAAACACGGCCGCGTTCCCACAAATGGCAGTATTTTCTTTACTATCTTCCAGACCTTTATGAGCGGGAAAGATAAAGACGGCAACTCCACTCCGTACTTTGGCGAATATCCGGCAGATTATTTTGATTTTATCGTTATTGACGAATGCCATCGCGGCGGTGCGAATGACGAAAGCAATTGGCGCGGCATTATGGAATATTTCTCTCCCGCTGTTCAGCTTGGGCTTACCGCGACACCTAAACGCCGGGACAATGTGGATACTTACCGCTATTTTGGTGACCCCGTATATGTCTATTCGCTTAAGGAAGGTATTAATGACGGCTTCTTGACTCCATTTAAGGTTAAGCGGATTAAGACCACAATTGACGATTATGTCTATACTTCCGACGATAAGATTATTGAGGGCGAAGTTGAAGAAGGTAAAATATATACAGAGCCGGATTTTAATAAAATCATAGAGATTAAAGAACGCGAAGCCAAGCGAGTACAGATATTTCTCTCGGAAATTAATCAGAATGAAAAGGCTCTTGTCTTTTGTGCCAGTCAGGATCATGCGATGGCAGTGAGGGAGTTGGTTAATCAGT
>CAKKQB010000057.1 GCA_919901915.1 Omnitrophica bacterium GWA2_41_15 | reverse complement strand
TAAGCATTCCGGCCCCGGTATTTGATAGGGCCCTGATTAACTATTTTCGCAAAGCATCCCAGAACAGGGAAATCATCGCCAAGGGAATCGGCGATGCCATGCGCGAAGCCCAGCTGATGGCTGGGCGCATTGAAACCTTGGTAAATGAAACTGAAGCTAGATTGAACGAATGTCACCACGAAGCCAAGACGCTTCTCGATCTGGCAATGAGCGGCACGGTCACGCAAGGCTCAACCTATAAAAACAAAATGGCCGAATTAGACAGCCAAATAGTCGCCCTAGAAGACAAACTCACCAAAATCCGGACACAAAAAGCAGTCAACGATATGACCGCGAACTCAGCCGACTACCTCCACGAAACCCTGCAGTTTGCCATGCAACACCTCGACAAAGCCCCTGTAGACGCCCAGAAAAGCCTAATAAACGCCCTTGTAAAAGAGATTGTGATCCATAACGACGTAATTGACCTTAAAATGTACCTCGGCGATCCTGACGAAACTTTGCAAGCCGATATCACCGACTGCAACCACAATCAAGCCGCCATAAAAAAGAAAAGCCTCGCTCCGGCAATATGCCGAAACGAGGCTGTAACCGAACAGAAGCTTGGTGCGTCTGTTCGTCAACAATGGCTCCCCACTATGGACTCAGAACACTACAAGCGACGCCTCTTTAAGTGCAAGGAAATACATATACTTGTGAAGATGTACCGGCACCGTGGCCGAGGTACTTCCATCAGTTTATACGATCCCTTGCCATCCCGGCCCCTGCCGCCCCCGCCAGTCTACAAGAATATCGTAGCCATGGCCGTCCGAGTTCAGGAATATCTGGTAGAAAACCCTCAAAGAACACAAACCGCCGCTGGAAACCATTTCGGCGTCACCCGGGCCCGGATATCCCAGCTTATGACCATCCTCGAAAAACTTCCGGACGACTTCATAGGAAAGATGGGGGATTGCGATGACCGAAACATGCTCAAAACCTTCTCAGGGAAAAGTCTCCTAAAGATAGCTACTATCAAAAGCGAGAAAGAACGCCGAAACGAGATTGAACGCCTATCACCAAGGACATAGACTTCCTTGTCCCTTTGGCGCCCCTTTAATGCCCGTTTTGCCCAGTTATTACCCCTTGCCGAACAACAGTACCACTCTCCAGAATGAGCTAATTGTGATCTATTTTAGAATACTCCTAAACAAATTTTCCATTGCTGTAAAGAAGTCATTAGCAGACTTCAGGGCGTTCTCCGCCTCTTCCTTGGTCGAGAAGAAACTAAGATCATACTGATCATCATGCCTGATTTCCCGACTATGATCCAACAGCTCCACCCACTTCTTATCTAGCTTGCCAGTTTTAACATACTTCTCTTCAAGATACCTTGCCACGCAGGCATGGCTCTTTTCCCGGAAGCCATCGAGAAACAGGATAGTTCTGGCCGCATGAAACATCACCATATAAGAAGCCAGGATTGATGAATTGAACGCATCCCCTTTTAAGGAATTCTCCGCTTCCTTCAACCACTCCCGCGCCTTCTTTAAAGACTGCGTAGCCTTATCTTTTGATGGCGGAATCTTCCTAAGCAACCCTTCCCTCATGCAATCGTTATAATTGAATGGCATCTTTTTCTCCGTAAATGACAATTGAACCAAATGACAATGAGTGGTAGAAAAGTTCATCGTCTTTCCTCATCTTCTCAATCTTTTTGGCAGTTAAAAATAGGGGTTTAACATTTCTTATCTTCTTATTCATTTGAGCGGTTAAGGAAGCAGCCTTCTCATCGCTTACATCTTTGATTTTTATCCAGAGATCTACATCGGATTCATCCGTGTTATCACCTTTAGCACAACTCCCATAAATGCCCACAGCCTCTACAAAGTCAAACTTCTTAAAAATCCCCACATCAACGCCTGTTATGTTCAATAGAATTTTGGCGCCTTTTGTAATGGTAGAATCAACTATAAGGTATTTACCGTTTGATCTTTTAGTGATACCTTCTCTTAGTAAAACGTCAAGATACTTAGAAACCAACCCCTTGCTGATCTTAAGCTTAACGGCAATGACATTAACACTAATAGGCTGATCGCTAAAAATAACGGCTTTCAGGATTTTTATTCGCTCTTTTGTAGAAAAAATACTTTCCATTCCTGCCTCCCGATAAGTGTTCACAATGCGTGAACGATTAGTTCACATTTTATGAACATTTTGTTGTGTTGTCAAGAAAAAAGTCTCCTCCTGTCTCCTCCTAAAACTTCATCTCTATGCCTCCGGTAAATGTTCTGCCCGCAGCGGGATTAAAATATTTTGTATTGCTGCTTACGAAACCATAGGAATTATATTCTTTGTCAAACAGATTATCGATTGCCAAGAATACTTTCATCGCCTTATATTCATAGCTTACTTTAGTTTCCGCCGTAACATAGACTGGAAGTTTATTATCATTTGCTGAATCGATGTAGGATGTACCGGTATAAGTAATGCCTAGATCCCAACTCAAGCCAAAATCAGTGGCAAAATGAAATCCTGAACTTGCCTTGTGAATAGGAATACTTGTTAGATATTTACCGTTATAACTTCCTGTTTCATTTTTTGCCTGTGTATATGTATAATTCGCAAAGCCTGATAACCATTTAACTATTTTAAAATCTAAGCTCGTCTCTACCCCCTTATGTGATGTCTTGCCATAATTCTGATATTTATTAGTAGCATAATCGTACCAAATTTCATTATCAAGATTCATCCAGTAAAGGCTCAAATTCGCCCTTAAAAACTCGCTAAAACGATGATGTAATCCGATTTCATAGTTTGTCGCCTCTTCGGGTTTCAAATCAGGATTGGCTGAGCTGGCGTAAGTAAACATCTGCCCTATTGTAGGGGTTCTGAAAGCCTGTGCATAATTCGCATAGAGGCTTGAGTCTTTTTGATACATATATACCAAGCCACATCTTGGAGTTACTTTAGACATCTTTTCTGTCTTTGAGTTAGTCGCGGTTCTCTTGTCGTCAAAATCAAAATTTACCCGATCATACCTAATCCCGGCAACAAGTCGCAGAGGATCGATAAGCTTAATCTCATCTTGGAGAAAGGGACCTACCTTATCTCTTTTTACACCATAATCACTGCGCAGTATCCCTCTTTGCTGATACGGCGCATTATATTCTTGGTAATCAAAATTAGCCCTTTCTAAATCAACTCCTCCGGTAAATTCATGACTTAAACCTAGGATCTCTTGTTTTAAGCCGCCTTTCAGTAATAAACCATAAACATCTTCATCGTTAAGCTGCTCTCTCTTCGTGCTTTCAGTGGAACCGCTTGTATAAAACGAATTTGAATCGTTGTATTTGTAATAAAATGTCGCTTCTGTGTTGATCTTATCGCTTATATCCCAGGTGTGCGTAACGCTTACGTCACTTTTCGTTTCGTCGCTTTTATCATTTTCTGTACCCGGACGCGCTTGACGCCGATCCTGCGTAATCTGGGCTTCAGTCAATGCCCAAGGAAGAGCACCCCTTTCTTTCTGGGAATAATCTAACGACAACTTCAAGGCTTGAGCATCATTAATTGCATAATCCAACTTCCCGCCAACATGGGTCCTGTCATAATCACAATGCCTGCGAAATCCATCGCTGGTTTTGTAACTTGCTCCCGCAAAATACCCAAGTTGTTTGTATGCTCCCAAAGTTGAAGCCTCATACTCCTGGGTATTAAAACTTCCATAAGAAGCTAACAATTTTGACTCGGACTTATCCTTTGGCTTCTTGGTAATAATATTTATTACACCGGACATTGCATTATCTCCATACAAAGCTGATGCAGGACCACGCACAACCTCAATACTCTCTATATTATCCATAGAAATCAAATCCCAATCAACCAGCTTGTCTTTGCCTTTATTTTGCGGTATTCCATCTATTAACACTAACTGATGACTAGACATCCCTCCATAAAAACCGCGCATATTTACAGCACCCGTAGATCCTACTCCGGAAGTATCATAGGTATATATCCCTTCAATATTTTTCAGCAACTCAGCCACACTCTTCGCATTAGTCTGCGCTATATCTTGGTTAGAAACAATGCTCACGCTTGCCGGCGACTCTGATACCGTTCTTGTAGCTCTTGAAGCAGTCACCGTTATCGGCTCCAATTCAATGGCTTTACTATCAGTGGATCTATCTTCTTCGGCAGAGGCACTTACAGCCGCAGCTAGTATCAACATCCCACCTAAGATAATTATTCTTTTTTTCATATTTTTCCTCCCTCGAGAATACTTCCAAAATAGGCAATCGACCGGGCTCTCCGCCTTTTAAGCGAAATTACCGTTGCGGGGCAGCAAAAGGAATCGCACCTTCACTTCCTTTGCCTATTCGGATAGATTCTAGATAAATTTTTCATGCTGTAAATTACATACATACGCTGTAATCGATGCCTTCCCAGAAAAATCCTTCCCCTCCTTTCATCGGTTCGTTTCATTATTTAAAACTCAACGCCTCTCCTTTTCGCTACTCCTCTATCAAAATAATGTTTTTTCTTTTTAATAATGCTTACCAAGTCTGCTTCCTTAATAATCTTGCTTGTCGCGCCCCTGCCGGTCATAATTAACTCCATGCCACGAGGCTTTAAATTCATGATCTCATGTATTTCTTTTTCTTTAAGGAATCCATCGCGCAGAGAAATGAGTATCTCATCAAGAATAAGAACATCGTAGCTTCCATCACAACATATCTTTTTAATAAAGTTTACTCCTCTTAAACATTCGCGGCGTACGCTGTTTTGGCTAAGATTTTTGTAAAAATGCGGACGCTTATGGGAAAAACCAAGAACCTTCACCCCTATTTTTTTTAGAACCTTAATCTCTCCATATCTAAACCTTTTAGGGTCTTTATGAAAGAAAACATACCCCACCTTAAGATTGTGTCCTCGTGCTCGCACAGCAAGGCCGACTGCTGCCGTTGTCTTACCTTTTCCATCGCCAGTATAAATTTGGATTAATCCCTGCTTCATTATTTTTTCTTGCGCCTTTCTCTCTCTTCCTCGGAAACGAGAAGGACATAGGGCTTTGAGGAAACCGGATTCTTCTCCACAACCACAACCGTCTTATATACCTGTTCGATAACTTTATAGCTCAAAACTTCTTGAGGTACGCCTTGAGTATACACTCTACCTTCAGATAATAGCGCAATTCTGTCACAATATTCGCTGGCCAAGTTGAGATCGTGTAAAACCATAAGCACAGTAAGTCCCATTTTACGGTTCAGCCTTTTAATGAGATCCAGTATTCCCACCTGATGGGCAATATCGAGATATGTCGTCGGTTCATCCAACAAAAGCAGTGTCGGCTCCTGCGCCAGCGCACGGGCAATTAAGGCAAGCTGTTTTTCTCCGCCGCTTATCTGGCCGATAGGCCTGTCTTTGAGTTTTAACACGTCAGTAAGCACCATACATCTTTGAGCAACTTCAAAATCGCGGCTGGTTTCCAGAAACTGCAAACCATCAAAATGCGGGATTCTTCCCAACAAAACAAATTCTTCCACAGTCAGAGACTCTTCGGGCGCTCCTTGAGAAACCACAGCAATTTTTCTTGATAACTCCTTATATTTCATCTGCCAGATATCTATGCCGTCAAGATATATTGCTCCTTCTTTTGGCTTAAGCAGTCGAGATACTGCCCGCAAGAGAGTAGTCTTTCCTGAGCCGTTCGGGCCAATGATCCCCACAATCTCTTTGGCATCCACCTCTAAATCGATATCCCGCAGAATCTGCTTATCTAGATAGCCACAACCTAATCCACATATGCGAAGCATTTATTTCCCCTTCGGCAGTATCTGTCTTCTTGTAAGCACGTAAACAAAAACACTCCCGCCCACAAGCCCAGTAATCACCCCTACGGGCAACTCAACGGGAGCGATCACTGTCCTAGCCAAGGTGTCGCTGGCAATCAAGAAACTGGCTCCACCTAAAAACGAACTAATCAAAAGAATTCTATGATCTCTCCCAACGAGCATCCGCATACAATGAGGAATAACTAACCCTACAAACCCGATAATACCAACAACCGAAACGCTAAAACCGGTTAAAAGAGACGCGATAATAAACAAAAACCGTTTAGACTTTTCCACGTTAATTCCCAGATGTATTGCTTCTTCTTCGCCCAATGCAAGCGCATTAAGTTTTATACAAAAGAGATAAGATACTGTCAAACCTATAATAGAAACACCTAATGATAGCAATATTAGGGCATTATTCGGTTCTTCCAAAGACCCCATAATCCAAAACACAATTCCATGCAAATCTTCTGTCCGCGACACAGCCATAATAAGCATAATCAATGAGGAAGAAATAAAACTGATCATAACTCCTGTTAAAAGCAAACCTTGTATCTTGAGAATCCCCCTCTTCACACTCAATGTATAAACAAGCACGACCACGGATAAAGCACCCAAAAATCCGCATACGGGAAGCGACAACACACCAAGCGAGTTGCTAAGACGAAATACAATATTAAGACACACACCTATTGCCGCGCCTCCTGAAATGCCTAACGTATATGGTTCAACAAGAGGGTTACGAAACATCCCCTGTAGAATTACGCCGGCAAGGCTTAAGCTACCCCCTATCGCAAATGCCAAAAGAATCCGGGGTAGCCGCACATCAAAAATGATGCTATATTCCGCGCAAGGCTCCCTGCGTAAAACTACATCAACAATATTTTTAAACGGTATTGAAGAAGATCCTACTAACAGTGAAAAACAGCTTATAGCTATTACTGCGGCAATAAGAAACAGTAACCACGCCACCCACCGGTATGCCCTGCTTTTCACTTTCGCTCCTCTAGTTCGAGATGCAGCATAAGAACAATCTCCTCTAACGTTTCCGCGAAACCAAGAGGAGTAGGACTACAGACCTTATCAGAATCAACAAAATAAATCCTTTTGTTTCGTACTGCATCTACAGTCTTATATTTTTCCCAGATAGTTTTTTCCTGCTCGCCGGATATACCCATGGTAACGATAAGGATCACCTCTGGATTTCTTTTAAGCACTTCTTCCCGGGAGTAAAGCCCACTTGCGGCATCGCCGGCTATATTGTGTGCGCCGGAAAAGACTATGAAATCATTGATGAAAGTGTTGCCCGTAGCGGCAAAAAGAGGTTTTGATCCCACTTGGACAAATACAGCCGGTGAATTTAACCCACGAACCTTTTCCCTGAGCACATTAATCCTTGCATTAGTCTCTGTTAAGACCCGCGCTGCGGCGTCTTCTTTACCAACCAATGCCGATAGCTCAATAAATTGCTCGCATAGCTTAACGTAATTCTTTGGTTCGGCAAATACAACAACTTTAATCCCGATCTTGCGCAATTTTTCTACAGTCCTCGGGCTGGTCAAAGAAGTAGCAATAACCAAATCTGGCCGAAGACTGATAATTTTTTCTACGTTGCTTTCCCTTATTGATCCGACTCTCTCCTTTTTTTTCGCCTCAATAGGCCTGAGGCAATACGTTGTCACTGCGATAATCCGCTCTCCTTCTCCTAAAAGATAAAGCGATTCGGTTATAGAGGGTCCTAAAGAAATAATCCGCGAAGGATATTTCTCACTTGCCAGTGCCGCGGAAAATATACCGCCCACTAAACACACAAAAACAATCAAAATTAAGAACATTTTCTTATTCATACTTCAATACAGCCTTTCCACGTCTCCTGAGCTCCGTCTGCCGCTATGCAAAATCGAAACCGTATTTAAATACCTCTGCGCAGCCGTTTTGGCCGCAGATATTTCTTCAACATTCGGGGCTCTAAAGTCGGCAAACTTTACGGAATCCTTTTCTATTGGAATATATGCATCAATGCGATACGGTATATTCCGATTTACAACCGCAATGCTGCGGGCAATATTTTCTATTTCCTCCACATCAATATAACCGGGAATAAATACGCTTTCCGTACGCACCGTGCGACCGGAAAGTTTGACGTAACGTTTCAGATTATCCAAGACTCTCTGCGGATCTTTTTGCCCGGTAAAATCCTCAAATAGTTTCTTTGAGACAGCTTTCACGCTCACGCAAACCTCATCGATGATCTCCTCTTCCACATAATCATAACCATTGGTAATCAGCACGTTACTGGCCAGAAAAAACTTTTTCATCTTGCGTGCCAACAGAAAAAAATCCGGATCTACCGTCGGCTCAAACCCCAAATAAATTGCCCTATTAAACGAATGCTCTTCTACTATGCTAATCGCCTCTTCTACTGGAATGGATTTCTTTCGCTCCTGCTTCAAAGGTTCGTGTAAATGATAATCCGCAGGGACAAACCTAGTAATGCACCCGCGACAGATAAAATTGCACTCCTTGTCGAAAAAAAAGCAAACCTCGTTCAGCTTTGAAGAATAAGTAATGTGGTATACGCCCATAGTTTTCTAACGCCCCCGAGGCGCAATATCCAAGAAACAATGCGTCTTAATCCTTATTTTCTCTCCAGCAGAAAATTCTACCGGTACCTTAAAAATCGGCCCATCATAGACAAAGGTGTGGTATTCGCCATTTTCGCCGCAAAGGTCAACCTGCGGCAGACGTCTCATATCCTCAACGAATTGTCTATCAAGCTGCCTTCCCAGCCATTCAGCGCCCATACATTCAAGTTTTACTGTTACAATAACCGCCTTAAACCCGCAAGCGATGAATTCATCCATAAGCGACTCTCTTGACCGCTGCCATAAAGGCAATATCGCACTTAAGCCACTTTCGCTACAAACCCGCTCAACCCAGTCGCGATGCTCTTGCACATCTATATCTCCGAATACACCAGTCTGAATTCCATCTTTCTTAAAAAACGTAAGAGCCTTTTTAAATTCTTCTTCGTAACCTCCCCAGGTCGCCTGTCTTTGCATAATGGGGATCTTCATAGCTTCTGCCTGCGCTTTCAGCATAGCTACACTCAGATGATGAGAACGCGAATGCGTGCCATTTTCAGAAAGCATATTCAATAGATACGCAATCTCTATTCCGTCATTTTTGATTGCGTTGTAACATGCTAACATAGAGTCTTTCCCTCCGCTCCAAGAAACAAAAGCTTTCCTGTGATTTTGAGACATGTTGAAACCTCCTTAAAATTTTGTCATCTTAAAAATAGTAACAGCGCCTTTATCCCAACCATCCCAAAGATAAGCGTCGGTTTTATTGTCAGCGATAAGACGGAAGGCATAGCGGGTTTGCTCTGCATAAAGTTCGCAAAATGCGCCTCTGGTTTCAACTGAGCCGTTCATCCCATAGGCCTCAGCAGGACAAGGCGCGCCGCAAAAATGCCGGATAGCGCAACGACTACAAGGCTCGATATTCTCAATGCGTCTCCCTGTAATAGTTTTAAATGGCGCAGTTTCTAGAATATTCCGGATATCATTTCTAAAAATATTCCCGCCTTTAAACTTTTTAATTCCGATAAATTCGCTGCAAGGAAATAAATCTCCGTTGCTTGAAACTGCAAAAAAGCATCTTCCGCCGCCACACGGCGAGATGTCGCACATCAGGCGGCGGGCCAAAGGAGCGATAATACCGATTAAAATGTTAGCGAAGTTTGCTACTACAAGTTTGCGGCCGGTTTTCTGATAAAGTTGATATGTGCGATCCAATGCTCGCAGATAATACCCGGCTATATCTATATCCAAAGGCTTATGCTTGCGGCTGCCAGGAAGTGTGCAGCGCACAGGATTAAGCATGCAAGTGGGCACTTCCATGCGATGCAAGAACTCAACCATTTTAACCTGGGAAGTCATATTCTCTTTAGTTACGGTACAGATAACAGAATAATTATTATAACCTCTAAGCATATCAATCGATTCAATTACCTTTTGGGAAACACCCTGGCCGCCCCAATTCCTGCGCAAGCGATCTGCGACCTGTGGGACATGCCCATCCAAAGAAAGGCCTATGCTTATTCCTCTTGTTTTTAGGAATTCTATGTCTTGGAAATCTAAAAGTGTTCCATTGGTCTGGATACCGAAACGGAAATCCTGGTTAAATTTGTCCATAGCTTCAAAAACTGCGCCTTTATTAAGCAAGGGTTCTGCGCCGTGAAAAACAATCTGCGGTTTTTGTCCTTTAGGCAAGTTGGATCTAAAATAAATTTTTAAAATCTTTAGCGCTTCCAGAAGTTTGCGACTAGACATATGTTTGCCATTCTTACGCAGACTTTTCGGGATATAGCAATATGAACAATTCAAGTTGCAGCGATCTGTAGGATTAAAATATACCGCGGAAGGCTTTAACCCAAACCTTAAAGTCTCCATCTCTTCGCCGAAAGCTTCCGTTTTCCTATAATATTTATGAAGCAAGGGCGAACCGCTTAGGGTCCGAATAAATTGTTCTTTCCTAACAAGCGCCCAGAATGCCGTATCTGGAGATATAACTCCAATATAATCTCTGTGGCCGATGTCTATGGGTTGAAGTTGTAAACCGTCACCGCTGTTAAAATGATTTAGCTGATGCATTATTTCTCCTTGTTGCCAATTTCGGAAAGGCCGCCCGTTCTATTTCAACGGCCTTTCCGTCATGGCAAAACAATTCATTTTTTATCCAAAAGCACATAATGAGACAATCCCGTACCATTTGCTTTACACTTCTTGCGATAGGCAATCACGTTTTTCTTTACTTTGCGCCCTTTTTTCTCCATTTTTCCTCACCTCCTTTTGTGCAAAACATTAAAACATATCCGCAAATTTTACAGTGAAAAGCATCTATTTCTAATCCCGTGCCACATCCCGGACAAGGTTTTTCCGTATCTTTTGGCGCAGGAATAGCGCCTACTGCTTTACGGAAAATCTCGTAATAGTAAAGGTGTTCCTTGTTTAAAAATTTCACGGGATAGGCTTGTTGTTTTTCTTTAAATTCTTCGTCGGACATTTTTCTTGTGATAACTTCTCTTAAGCGGGTCATTCCCGAACCGAATTCAAGAGGCCGTTTACTCTGCCAGGCAACCTCCTTAGGCAAGATATCTTCAAAGGCCTTGCGCACAATCCACTTTCCCCATATCTGGCCGTTATCTTCCCGGATTTTCATCTGCCGCGGCAATCCTAAAGCAAATTCAACTACTTCTTTGTCTGTAAACGGCTGCACTATTTTAAGCCCAAAGAATTTGCATATATCATTGGAGCTATATGTCATAGTCCTGGTAATCCTACGGATGTAGCTTTCAAGGTCATCTATCTCTTGCATAAAAGAATAACCACCAAATAATTCATCACTGGCATCACCGGTGGCTATGGCAGTTATCCCAAGTTCTTCGGCCTTCTTTAGGCCAAAATATGCCACCAAATCATTGGGTATAGCCGGATCAAAGGAACCGAGGATTCTAATTATATCCGGTATGGCTCCAAGTGCCTCATCAACATCTACTGCATAATGCACATGTTTAAAACCAAATTCTTTAGCCAACAAATTAGAATAATAGATATCTTCGGCATCGCCTTCCAAACTTATAGTCACTGCCACTACCTTCGGATTGAGAGCCACGATTACTGAAGTATCAAGGCCACCCGAAAAAAGCAGGCCGTCATACGGCTGGCGCCGCACTGCCTCTGAAAGTAAATAGCGCAATGTCTTAAATTCTTCTATCATACACACTCCTCTAATGCCTGCACTAACTGCATGTTTTCTTTATGCGTGCGCACCGCCACGCGTATAAATTGCTTATCCAAACCGCGAAAATTCGCGCAATCTCTAATAAGAATACTTTTTTTCAACAATCGTTCTTTTAGGCACGATGAAGTAAGGCGTTTACCATCTATTTTGACTAATAAAAAATTTGCTACTGAAGAATAGGGTTTAAGCCCTCTAATTCGACTGAGCCGCTCATAGAGAAAGGTGCGTTCTTTTATAATAAGCTGTTTTGAGCGCTGTATAAATGCCTCTTCACTCAAGCACTGTTCAGCAGCAGCTTGAGCTAATACATTAACGCTCCAGGGCATCTGGTATTCTTTTAAAATTCGAATAGTATCCCGGTGAGCGATTAGGTATCCGATTCGCAGACCAGACAAGGCAAAAAATTTGGTTAGCGTCCTAAGTACTATGATCTTTTTTGAACGAACTACCTGAGGTATAAACGTGTATATTTTTTCATCAGGCACAAAATCCATAAAGGCCTCATCAATAACAATTCGTTTAACGGGAATATTCTTGATGTCCGCACGGTTACTTACAATCAGATTTCCTGTTGGATTATTAGGGTTGCACATAAAAAGCATATCGCAATTATTGATGTGATCGAAATTCAAACAAAAACCTTCACCTTCCAACATATGTATAAACAGTACCTGACTCCCTGAAATCCTGGCTGCGCGCTCATATTCGGTAAAAGAAGGTACAGGAAGAATTACCTTATCAGGCCGAAAGGTATTCAGGATGAGATAAATGAGCTCGGTTGAGCCGTTGCCAACCAGCACGTTTTCTTCTTTTATTTTCCAATAACGGGCAAGCGCAGCCACAAGGCGATGTGCCTCAGGATCAGGATAATGAACTAAATCCTTGAGCTGCTTGCCTAACAATTTCTTAATCCGCAGAGGAATTCCCAAAGGGTTTATATTGGCGCTAAAATCAAGAACGGCTATTCGCTGCCTGCGCCTGATCTCATAAATATTACCGCCGTGTTGGTAGAGATTCCCCATATTTTTCATAAACGAACCAGATGAATAACCGCCTGCTTAAACAGAATTCCAACGGCGAGCATTAACAATGAAGTAACAACGCTTATTGTTATGGCTTCTTTGATAAGAGATATCGATATCGGCCGTCGCTGCTCTCCCAGATATGGATGCTCGACTATCCTGCCCGAGTAGCTACAAGTTCCACCGAGCCGCACTCCTAATGCTCCGGACATTGCCGCTTCACTAATTGCGCTATTGGGAGAATCTTGTTTTTTGCCATCCCTGAACATAATACGAAGAGATTTCACGGAATCCTTACCGGAAAACAAAGCTGCTATAGGAATCAATAATCCAGCAATCCGCGCCGGGATAAAATTAGCGATGTCATCGATCTTGGCGGCACACCATCCAAAATAAAGATACCTCTCATCCTTATGCCCGATCATCGAATCAAGTGTGCTTACCGTCTTAAACATAACCGCAAGGACCGGCCCGCCGAGAAAAAGGTAAAGAAGTGGCGCAATAATTCCGTCGGTCGTACTCTCAGCAACTGTCTCTACTGTTGCACTAATAACCTCATCTTGTGACAATTTCCCTGTATCCCGTCCAACCATAAGAGAAAGTTTCTTGCGGGCTCCCTCAATATCATTTATCGCGAGCATCTGCCGCACAGCGCGAGTATGCACAACCAAATCCTTGGTGGCAAGTGTTGTGTATGCAAGAAAGATCCATGCAATCTTGCCGACAACAGGATGTATCTTCGTTGCCAACTCAATAATCACATAAGCGCATATCCCGCTTATAGCAATCACACCGAGTACGGTGACTGCCCCATAAAAACGTTGTATCGTCTTATGCTCGCTACCGTTGAGCGTTCTCTCGAGAAAAGAAATTAGCCTGCCCATCAGCCGTACCGGATGAGGGTACCACTGAGGGTCGCCGAAAACGAAATCCGCAATATATGAAATAAGTATCAAGTCCATACTGAACCTACTATAAGAATAGAAAAGAGCGTACTTACTTCTGCAATCTCGCTTACCGCTCCGATGGTATCTCCGGTCATGCCGCCGATTTTGCTTTTAGCGTGGCAGATAAATATCAGGGCCGGAATAAGGGAACTAAAGAAAATTATAATGCCTTTTAAGCCAAATAACGCAGAGAAAACAATTATTGTAAAAACACCACCGATGATGATATCTTTCTTACGAGCGTATTTAATAAATAATCCTGCTTTACCTTCATTGCGGGCATACGGTAAAAGACATCCTATTGCCTGTGCCCAACGCGCAAGACAACACATCGCAATCAGTGACCGCCAAAGAACGTCTTTCGGAATACTGATAATCAAGGAGAATTTTAGGAGTAAAAGTAACGTTATGCCGACAACTCCCATGACCCCGATCCTTGGGTCGCGCATTATCTTAAGGATCTCTTCTTTGGGTTTTGACCCATAAAAGCCGTCACAGGTATCCGCGAAACCGTCAAGATGCAACGCTCCGGTAAAGAACGCGGAGAATATCAGTACAATGGCTCCGAGAACCGGCACAGGCAGAAACCCACAACACAATGATATAGCCGATAACATAGCTCCTATAGCCATACCGACTATCGGAAAATATACAAGCGATTTGCCGTAATCCTCATCCTTAATCTCTATGCAGATTTTAAGCGGTAAGACAGTCAGGAATTGAAACGCAATTAAAAGATGCTTCATAGCTTAAAGTTTTTCATCCTCGATGCGTTCGCAGACACCTGCGCTCTGGAATGTAGCCATCTCGGTTAAGATTTTGACGCTCGCCTCAATAATGCTCATCCCTAGTGCCGCTCCGGTTCCTTCACCAAGACGCATATCCAAATCCAATAAAGGTCTTAAGCCCATATGTGCAAGCATCAATCTGTGCCCTTTCTCCTGCGAACAGTGCGCTGCAATCATATACTCCTTTACATCGGGTTTAAGCGTATAAGCGATAAGCGCTGCGGCTGTGGAGATAAAACCATCTATCACTACAGGTACTTTTCGGGCCGCGGCGGCCAAGATCACACCCGTCAGACCCCCAATCTCAAAGCCGCCGACCTTTGCCAATATATCTAATCCATCAGTGGCTAAAGAAGCATTTATCTTAAGTGCCTTTTTGATGACGGCGACTTTTTTTGATAATCCCGCGTCATCGAGCCCCGTACCTCTCCCAGCGATTTCCTCAACAGATTTTCCGGTAAGAACTGACGCTATAGCGGCTGAAGGCGTCGAGTTTCCAATCCCCATATCGCCTATCCCGACAATATCTATACCTTTGCCATATTCGGCCTCAAAAACTTCAATCCCCGCTTCTATTGAAGCAATGGCTTCTTCTTTTGACATTGCCGGGCCTTCGGTCATATTTTTTGTGCCGTAGCCAACTTTCTTTATGATAAGTCCCGGATGCTTGTCTAAGTCAACGGCAACCCCCATATCAACTACAATAACTTTTGCCCCCACATGACGAGCCAATACATTGATTGCTGCACCTCCCCTTACAAAGTTATATACCATCTGCGGGGTCACTTCTTGGGGAAAAGCGCTTACCCCTTCTGCCACAACGCCGTGATCCGCAGCCATCGTGAAGATAACTCTATTTTTTACGCAAGGATTTGTTTTCCCACTTATGACAACCATCTGCTTGGCAATCTCTTCCAGACGCCCGAGACTTCCCTGCGGCTTGGTCAGATTATCCAGTTTCTTTTGAGTCTCTTCTGCCAAAGAATAATCAGGTTTTTTAATCTTTTGTATCGTATCATTTAGTAGTTGCATCTTTTTTCTCCTTTTATTGCCGTCGCGATACCCGCATACATCATAATCACCGTGTCTGCGCTTTGAGCCAGCATCTGATTAGTCTTACCTAAAAGATCCCTGAAGCGCCGGGCTAACAAATTATCAGGTACTATACCCATGCCGACCTCGTTTGAAACAACAATCACATCTGTAGAGCACCTTTTGATTTGCTCAATCACCTGCCACACCTTTATTTCTATCTTTTTATCATTAGTTTCAGCCGCCATAAGGTTGGAAATAAATAATCCCATGCAATCGATTAATATTGCATCACACCTTGACTTTACCTTTTTCAAAACGGAATCAATATGAACCCCTTCTTCGATCACCTTCCATGTGCGAGGGCGGGATTTTTTGTGCAATTTTATCCTATGCTTCATCTCGCTATCGCCGGAAATGCACGTAGCAATGAAAACTATTCTTTTGCCAGTGGATTTCGCCAGATTCACTGCATAACTACTCTTCCCGCTCCTTGCCCCGCCCAATATAAAAATAAATTTCTTCATACCCCACCGTCTCGAGTTAATAAATGTAGAGATTCGTTAATCTTAATTGCTATCGGCGTACAACCTTCCGGATAATCAATAATACTGAATGCGGCAAGCTCATGACTAACTTCCCAGAACCTATCGAGTCCATAGCCGAACACTTCGCATAATATCAATCTTATCGGTCCACTATGGGTAACCAGGGCAATTGTTTTGTTTTTATTCAAGGAAATGATAGAAAATAAAGCGCTACTGACCCTTTTCCTAAACTCCCCAAATTCTTCACCGTTGGGAAGCAAAACATTTGAAGGATCCTTTATCCAGTCCCGATAAAGTCCTGGATACT
Organism: Omnitrophica bacterium GWA2_41_15; assembly: GCA_919901915.1. Lineage (GTDB taxonomy): Bacteria > Omnitrophota > Gorgyraeia > Gygaellales > Profunditerraquicolaceae > CAKKQB01. Next base: position 1,566 of record CAKKQB010000057.1, on the reverse strand, counting down.
TCTCCATAATCTCACTGTAATTCAAACCTTCAAAAATACCGAAATTAAGTTCCCTGAAATCTATCATTGTTTTGATCTGATGTTTAGGAAAAACGGCCTTGGCTGTCTGCACCGCCCTTAATAAATCACTCGAATAAACCGCCACCACATCAAATTCTTTCAACTGCTTTACTAAGCTCTTGACCTGCAATATGCCAGAAGCATTCAAAGGAGGATTACTAAATCCGCAATAACGCCTATTTGAGTTATAATCGGTTTCACCGTGCCTAATAAGCAATAAGCTTGTCATAAATACCCGTAAAATAAAAAACCTTAGGCCTTCTTTCGAAAACCTAAGGATTGCACCCTGATTCACTTCATCCTACCGCGAGGATAAGAACCATTTATTCAATGGTTCTTTCTCTTACACACAGGCAGGTCTTCTGGCTTCCGGTTCAACCTAATCATCACGCCTTCCCACTCCAAAATTTCGGAGCAGTGGCAAATTATGATTTTCGTCCCCGGTTACAGCGGCGGGACCGCGCTCGCTTTTAACGAGCTTCCCTTTTTCTTCCTGAATTTACAGGAACCCGTATATACCGAATTGTCAAACCTAAGATATTACATAACTCTTAGAAAGTCAAGATGTTTTTATGTGGAATGTTTTTATGTGGACAAATTTGAAGTAAGTCTTGATTAAATTCGCAACCAGCTTCACCTTACCACCGATGTACCAATCAGTGTTCTGTTCCGGCTCGACCGGTGACTTATAGTCATAAATCGTAAATACTAACCCGTTGATCCTGCCGATCCATTCTGCCTTGATTTTACCATCTAGTGATTTGCCAAGCTGAGTCCTCCCAAACGCCCGGACAATATCCCCATACCTCGTACCTTCCGGTAAATAGCCCTGACAACCAGTGCCATTATGGTTTACCTCACCCATCACAGCATCGATATCTATCGCAGTCCTGATTTTCATAGTTTATTCTTTCTTGATCCCCATCCGGACTTCCATCTGGCAACGGCTTCGGCCACAATCGCATCAACAGCTTTCTGATCCCCGATATTCTTCAACACCTCGCTCAACTCCTGCTTGTTAAGCACGCGGAAGTTCTTAACCCCGCGTTCCTTAGCCGTAAGCATGAGCTCATTGCGCGAAGCCCCTGCATGCATAACGATACCCTCTTTCGGGGATGGCGCGTTTTCAACTGGCACCTTTTTATTTTCCACAACTTTTTGCTTCTTAGATTTCTGCTTCATTGTCACTACCTCCTCAAGTTTGTAATACCGGATCCTTAATCGTCTTAAGCGCCTGCTTTTTCGCTTCCGAATACAGACCATTAATAAACGTGATCTTGCCGTCCCCGCCTTTAAACGCCCATGCGCCTCTGCCGGATGGCCGTTTGCCATGGGTAAAGATGTACTGATTTACTCCGCCGATTTCTTTTCTCATAGCACCGACTCCTGCAATTTGCCGGTCACGACATCCAGCATCTGGAAATGCGTAACGCCAGCATCCTTCCATTGCTGTTCGATCGTAATCGACCACTTACCCAAAGGCATGACCCGTTGGATCTCCCGCAA
>CAKKQB010000056.1:22025-31679 GCA_919901915.1 Omnitrophica bacterium GWA2_41_15 | reverse complement strand
CAACCTAAGTATAGCACATATTTCACCATTTTTCAAGTTACCCGTCGAGGAAAAGATTAAAAAGCTTCCCTTTCCCTTGTAAGACTATGCCAAATAACTGTTGACCCAGTCTCTTGTGGGGAGGAGTTAGGGGAGAGGTAAAGATTTCTCGTCGTTTCACTCCTCGAAATGACAGGGCTTAACCTGTGGACTGTCATTTCGACCGAAGGGAGAAATCTTAAATACCAATGAATTTAAAGTAAATCTAAGGGGAAAAACCAAAAGGGGGAAAGGATTAAGATTTTTACACCATGCGAATAAACAACACCGTAAAAAATAAGTATAACATATTTTCAGTTACTATTCAAGTCCACCCGTCGGAAAAAAGATTCGAAAGCTTCTCTCCCCATCCCACAAGGGTACAAAGTTTTATAATATTTCCCAACGATAACGTAGGGGCAACCCCCTGTGGTTGCCCGTTTTAATTTAATCGTTGGATATTCGGGCAGATTATTCGGGCAGGCACGGGGGCCTGCCCCTACGGTTCGTTTTGTGGCTCAGTTTAGAAAGAACCACAAATTCCTCACTTCGTTCGGAATGACAGATATTTGATATATTCAACCTTATTTATCAAAATATTTTTATATCTTCGATACGCATGATGGGATCGGGGATAAGGTTAATTTTAGTCCTAAATTTATGCTCTAAAAGCCTTATATCCTCTTTATTCTTTAGGATTTCGTCGGCTACCGGCGTAGCCAGGGTGAGATTTATCTCTTTTGGCGAGTTTCCTTTTAAATATCTCTTTAATTCCTTAAGGCTATAAATCGCCATAGTCATTGGCGACTTTATCCTGCCCTTTCCCTGGCAGTATGGACAAGCCTGATACGAAAGCATCTGCGCGGTCCTATGTATCCGCTCTCTGGTCATCTCTATCACGCCAAACTTAGAAATTCCCAAAATATCATACTTTGCGCGGTCATCGGCTAAGCCCTTTTTTAGAATACTCAAAACCTCCTTACGATGCTGTTCCTTTTCCATATCAATAAAATCTATAACAATAATACCCCCTAAATCGCGTAAAATCAACTGCCTGGAAACTTCCTGCGCTGCTTCACAGTTTACCTTAAAAGCCGCCTCTTCCTGCGATGTCCCCTTTTTAAAACCACCACTATTTACATCAATCACAACCAACCCTTCAGTAGGCTCAATTATAAGAGAGGCTTTTGATTTTAGGTAAACCTTGCTTTCAAAAATCCTATTTATCTGCTTTTCAATATCTTTACTCCCAAACAAATCATCTCCTTTATATAACTGCACCTTATTTCTCAAATAATTCATAAAAGTCCTCATAAAACCCTGTATCCGGTAAAACTCAACTTTTGAATCCACTATCAACTTAGACACATCATCACTAAAAGAATCCCTGATTATTCTTAAGGCTAAATCATACTCCTCATAAATAATACTAGGAGCCTTCCTCACCTTTATTAATTTCTCAAGCCCCTTCCATAATTTCATAAGAAATTGCGCGTCCCGCATTAATTCATGTTTTGTTTTTCCGCTTGCGGCAGTGCGCACGATAAAACCAATATCAGAGGGCAATTTAAGTTCAGCAAAAATCTGTTTTAAGCGCTTTCTTTCTCCTTCATCCTCTATTCTGCGCGATATGCCTATCTGGGTACTTTGAGGCATAAGCACCAAATACCTGCCCGCAATCCCAATATCCGTAGTTAAGCGCGGCCCTTTTGTTCCAAAAGATTCCTTTACCACCTGCACAAGAACTTCCTGGCCTTTTTTTACCTCGCCAGAAACCTTGTTTTCTCCTTTAATAACACCGGCATCTTGAGGGACATCTGATAATTCGAAAGCGCTTCCTATTTCAGACAGATAAAGAAACCCTTTTTTAGGCAAACCTATATCTACAAACGCGGCGCCTATGGAAGGCAAGGCTGCCTCAATCGTCCCTTTATAGATATTACCCACAATAGTCTTATCCTGCGGCCGTTCAATATAAAATTGCTCTAAATGGCCTTCATTAACTATAGCCACGCGTTTCTCTTGCGGCTCCAAATTAATTAAAATTTCTTTTAACATCTTTAACCTCTATTCCCTCTGGTAATTGTCTCTGCAAATTCTCCTTAAAATCCTTTAAATCTATCCATCCACTCAAAACTATGGAAGCCTCTTCATTATCACTTTCAAGGCCTAATTTTAATGCCCGTTTAATACTTAATTTTGGATGTGGATTAAAACCTTCGGTAATTTTAACCGGAATACGCGCCCGACGCATCGAGCGCGTAAATAAACGCATCAGGTCAAGATGAGAAATATACCTCATTTGCCCCTTTTTACTAAAAACAAAGGTTACCTTATTCATTGAATTTCTACTCTTTATGATTTGTCATTCTGGGGAGGGCGAAACCCGACTTTTTGTCATTCTGGGGAGAGACGAACAAAGTGAGTCTCGACGAAGAATCTAATCTTTTAGATTCTTCGTCCTTCGGGACTCAGAATAACAAAGGCTCCCTTCGAGCTCGCAATGACACGGACACTTCCAAGAGTTGAACTATTACCCCAAATTTACTTCTTTATCGTTATTTTTTCTTAATATTTTTACCTGGTATCCCCAGGCGATTCTCTAATTTGGATATTTTTTCAGATGAAAATTCACCTTCTTTAGCTATATGGGCGCTAATAAAAATAAGCAAATCCATCTTTTTAATCTCTGTTGACTGATGCTGAAAAAGTAGCCCTAATAAAGGAATATCCTTCAAAATCGGAATACCTGTTATGGTTTTTGACTTTGTATCTTTCAGCAATCCTCCGATTACCACGGTTTCCCCATCCTTCACTTGAATTTGGGTATCTATTTCCCTAGTAAGGATTATCGGATATTCTGCCAATGTCGCGCCTGTGGCTGATGTTGCCTTCACTGTTTGCGTATAAGAACTAACCGCGGGATGAATAATCAGGCTTATATCATCTTTTCCTACAACCTGCGGAACCACATTTAACTGTATCCCGATATCCTGATATACATCTAAAGATTGCCCTGTAACAGCTCCTGATTCCGTGCTTACGCTAGTCTTTATAAGAGGAAACTTACTGCCAATAAGAATTGATGCCTCCTGATTATTCAGAGTCATGATATGAGGCGCGGATAAAACATTAGCATCGCCTTTTTCCTCAAGAGCCTTAAAAACTGCTTCAAACTCTGTGCCGGTTAATTTTTGGAATAAAAACTCTTCGATGCCTACCGTAGGAATAGATTGCGCCCCTAATATCTTAGAGCCCTTAGAATTCAAAGGTATCGTAGGTACAGGGATAACATCCTTATAAGTAGATTTTGTTGCGTGACCTTCGCTATCAACCGTGGGATAATAGACTGTAACTTCCTGACGAGAAGTGCTTAATGAAGTCTGCCCATTTCTTCCTGTCCCCCAGTTAAACCCAATCTCTCTTAGCTTATCACGATTTACTTCCACAAGTTTTGCTTCAACAAGAATCTGTAAAGGTCGAACATCTACACTTTGCAGGGTTCTTTTAATCCTTTCGAAAACAGGCGGTATATCAGAAATAATGATAGTTTTAGAACGCGAAATCCTTCCTTCAGCCGCTCTCTTTCTCTTCGATATTTCCGCTGCCCCAAACTCCCAACCTGCCTGGCCGGTTATCTCCAACACCGTAATTTTTCCCCGTGGGGAAAGCTGGGGATCAAGCGCTTTTTTCGCGTCCTGCGCGTCAATAAATTTCAAAGCAAACACCTCTGTGATCACCGGCTGGATCTGGGCAAGTTCTGACTCTTTTTTCTTCTGGTCAGTCAATTTATCAACCGGCATAACCATAATAATATTTGCCGTTTTCTCATAACCAAAACCGTAAGTCTTTAATATCACGTCCAACGCCTTTTCCCATGGCACATCTGTCAGTTTAACGCTAACATTACCGATAACCTCCGGAGTAGTTACAATGTTTACGCCTGACTTAAGAGATATGATTTTCAGGACATTACGGATATCCGCGTCATTAAATTCTAAAGTAACATTTTCAGATTTAGCCAAATCTTCCACAATAGCAGACTGTTTCTCGGTTTTAGCCTCTTCCGTCTGCGGCGCCTGTCCAGCTTTTACTTCTACTGACAACTGACTATTGGCCTGATTCTCCTGGGCAAATAATGGTGAAAATAAACCCAAAAAACACAGTAAAAAAATTGTTAGCCTATTAGCCAGTGAGCCAGTGAGCCAGTTAAGTTTTGAACCGGCAAACCGGCAAACCGGCAAACCGGCAAACAAAAATCTATTTCTCACGCTCATTTTTCCTCCTCCTTTGCTAATTCTATCTCTAAGGGCTGGCCTTCTTTTATAAAAACTATCCTTTTTTTCTCTATCTTCAAAACCTGATAATCACCAATCTTGTCCCCTATCTTTACAACCGTTCCATTTACTATCGCGTAAGATAAACCGTGTTCACCATATATAACCCCTTCTATCAATAAAGACGCTTTTCCCTCTTCCTTATCTAATTTTAAAAGCCTGCCATCAGAAGTTACCAGCGGAATAAACGGATTACGCTTACCCTTAGAATCATAAATAAACTCCTCCTGAGCAAAACAAGAAAGAGCAAAGAGCAAAGAGCAAAGAGCAAAGAGCAAAGAGCAAAATGTTTTAGCGTATAATGTATAGCGGATAGTGTTTAGCTTATCGCGTCCTATACGCTCTACGCTATACGCTCTACGCTTGAATTCTTGATTTCCAATCTTATTCCTCAACATACATCCTCACCACTAAATTTACCCTTTGCTTGAGAATCTCCCCCTGCCAGGGCATGATCTTTATACTCTCTACATCTATATAAAATTCCGCGTTTTCTAAATCATTTATGAATTTACCTAATTGGTGATATTCGCAAATAAGATCCAACGTCAAAGTTGCTTGGCTTTGACTAAAGAAGGCCAAACCACTGCCTTGTGGCTTGCGTGTAATCGCAATTTTTGATTGTGATAACTCGTTAGTAGGCGTCATCTGCAATATCTTAACCCCATTTTTGTTTGCCATATCCGATATATTCTCTAACAATAAAGTCATCTGATCTTTAGAAATTACCCTCTTAATCTTAGAGGCTCCTTTATCAATGGAAGCTTGCTTTGCTTTTATATTCTGCATATTAACTAAATCACGATTTAAATTATCCAAATCTTGCTTTACTTTTTTTATCTTCGGCTCTAAATTTCTTATACCCTGATGCTGAAATTTCAAGATTACCGAACAATCTAAAAATACGATTATAAGAAATATAAAAACTATCAAAATATTCTTTTTATCACTATCTAATTTCATGTTTTTTAAGTTACTCAAGAAATTTTTCATATTTGTATCTCGTTATTCGTATCTCGTATCTCGTATCTCGTATCTCGTATCTCGTATCTCGTAAAAAAATACGAACAACGAAATACGCTCAGTTTAGTTTTTTAATTAAACTAGTGAGCATACGGGATTCGTGGTTAATTTTCTCTAATAAATCAATCTTCTCTTTTTCCTCTATATATTTTAACTCTAAGGATATCTCAATTTGTGTTTCCAATTCTGCGCACGAACCTAATGCAATATACAAAAATTGCTTGTATTCCTTATTATGGAATCGATTGAAACCCTCCGCCACATTGGAAGGTATAGATATCGATGACCTGCGCATCTGACTGGTTAATCCATAAAGTTCTTGCCTATAAAATCTTTCCGTTAATTTATACACATCTTTAACTATCTCTATTCCCTTTTTCCATATATTCAAATCCCTAAAATTTCTTATCTTATCTGTCATTTTCACGAGATACGATTCACGAGATACGAGCTACGGACGTTATTATTTCGCCGTCAGCGTCCCCGTTAAAACAAAATCAAATATATTGTAATCCGCGATTGGCCTGGTTTGCACTGTGCCTAATTCTAGACTAACGAAATCCTTAAAGAAACCGGTATCGTTTTTCAGATTATCAATAAATTTTCTGATTAGCGCCATCTCTTGCTTTTGCAAAGAGACTACGGAACCAATTATAACCAAAGCCTTAGATGAGATAGTAATTTCTTTGAACCATACCCCTGAAGGCAAACCTGAACTCAATTTATTTAATTTTTCCGCCCAATTAAGCCTTTGTTTAAACGCTTGCTGAAGAAATTTAGTGTCTTCAGTTACTACAGCGTGCTCCTTAGAAAAATCCTCTAATGCCTTTCTCTGCGAAGCCAAAACTTCCCATTTTTTATTTAATTCAGCGAATTGACCGGCTCTAACCACGCCCAAAACAGCCAAACAAATATGCGCCAGTACCAAAAGGCCCGCTACCACCGGAATAATTAACATTAAATATTTAGCGCCCAAATTAAAAATCGCCTTCACGCCAAGAGCCTTTGTCTTTATTTCTTCAGGTAGTAAGTTTATTTTTATCATCTTTTTTTACAAATTTATCCGTGCCCATCCGTTCTTTTATCCGTGTCTATCCGTATCTCTCAAAGCCAAACCCACTGCCACGACCAATTGACCGGATAATTCTTTTACCTTTTCCGCGTCAACAGTATTAGCTAAACTTATATTTTTAAAAGGGCCCCAATAATCCGCCTCAACTCCCAGAAGGTTTAAAAATATACCTTTTAATTCAGGAAATTTCGCGCCCGCGCCGCTTAAGAATATCTTGGAAACTGAAGAAGCGCTTTGGCTTTCAAAATAATCAAAAGAAGTCCTTATTTCTTTGACTAAGATGCTCAGCACAGATTCAGAAACAACGGATACTTTATCTATTCTTTTTTCATCCGGCTTGCGGCTTTGGCCATCGGAAGCCAAACCACTGCCTTCCGGCTTGAATTTAAGCTCTTCTGCCGCGGCATGATCCAAAGAAAAGGTATCCATAAGGCGCTGTGTCCAATTATTTCCCGCGATATGTATATCACGGCTAAAACGCAAAATTCCGTTTTCTACAATATTTAGACTGCTTACTGATGAGCCTATATTAAGCAGGGCAATTGTCTTATCTTCTGCCCCTAAATAACTAAATTTAAAAGCATTAAACATAGCAATAGAATCCAGATCAATTATATTAGTTTTTAAACCTGAATCTTCTATTAATTTTAAGCGCTGATTCACTAAATCCTTTTTTACCCCTGCCAGCATTACAAGCATTTTATTGTCCGCTAAATTCTCTTTCAAGATATAAGCGTCCAAATTTATTTCGGAAATAAGAAACGAAATATGTTTTTGCGCTTCAAACTTTAATGCCTGTTTTAACTCTTGGTTATTCATCCTGGGAAATTCTACATACCTGATTATCGTAGCCGGCCCGCAAAACCCGATGTTTACCGTGCCTATCTTAAGGGCCGAGCTGATTTTCTTTAAGACATTCACCATGTCCGTCTGAACCGGCATTACATCAAACCCGCAAAGCTCAACTGTGTCCTTAACAAATCTTAGCTTCACAGCCTTTACAGAATGCGTGCCAATATCAAGACCCAAAGAAAACCTTTCTTTGGCAAATCGGTCTTTAAGCATGGAAAAAGGGTTCATAATTGTTCGAGCTCGAAGTTGGGTTTCGCCTCCGCAGGTAATTGAATTCAAACGACTTGCGGAGGAGGAACTTGAATCTACCAAACCTCAGAAATAAAACCTCAGAAATAATTATTTAAAATAATCCAAAGATTCACCAGCGCTACTTAAATATTACTATACCATCCCCTAATGTTAATCGTCAATATATTTCTAGTCCTTGGTACTTGCAAAGACGAAACCTCCGCTATTATATCTCCTCCCAGGAAACAGGCAATGCAGAACCTTTTGCGGTAATTAGACCGAAGGCGCTATCGCGATCGCCTGCGCTAAAATTTAAGGTGGCATTACCAACAAGCTTATTTACTTCTGCTCCGCTTTCCGCAAAAACTACGCCGGTCAAAGTAGGATTACCACTTACGCTTAATTTTCCGATTACCCAAATAACACCGCTGAATTGCCAACTACCGCTAATATCTAAGGCAATATCCGTCCCATTGCCGTTTACAATTAACATACCACTGCCGCTCCAGGTTGAACTTATTTGATATTTGTTCGTTCCGGTGAGGTCCACCCAGGTAATACCATTTACCGGTTGCTGATTTGTCGAGGGATCAGTGTATACGTGATCTGCCAAGGCCTTAAGCTGAAGCTTAGTCATCCCAAAAACCCCTTCAAAAGTAAGGGCGGAATTCGATTTTTCTGAACCAGGAGGATTTATTTCTACGCTTCCTCCTATAGTTATAGTACCTGTCGACTCAATAGCCACGCCTAAATATCCCTGAGATGGTTGCGCAACAACCACTTTAATACAACGCTCTCGCTTTTCTTCGGGCCTCGTAGAAATTGGCCTAATTACATACTTGCCAGTGGAATTAAACGTCCAACGATTAGTATAGTTCCCAACTAGAGTAGGGAGCGTAGTATTATAGGTAAGTTTATTATTTTCATTATCCCAAGTGTCTGATGCGCTGTTGACAGCAGTGGCATTAGGAAGATACGCAACAGCCCATGCCACGCCTGCCTCTGCCGCCCACAATGCCTTGGTTTGTGCCTCAAATATCCGCGTAACCTCTCTTTCATAGATACTATTAGAAAACAAGTAGCCTGCCATACCTGCCAGAAAAACTACCAGAATAAAACTAATTATTAAAGCCGCTCCTCTTTTATTATTCATCATATTGGATTTCTCAATTTCACTCTTTCCGTAATGTTAAAAAACAAACTTCTCCCCCTAACCGTCTTTCCTGCTGTTACGTTTATTTGTAAAAAAGTTGAATTAAGTCGAGCAGTGGCGCAATTATCACAGGTTGAATTCTGGCACCAGCAAAAACTTAAAGCGCTAATATTATTTCTTTTCACCGCGGATCCTCGCATCAACTGGCTATTCTGTCTATAATAGTACACACCTGTCTCATTAGTCGTATTGAAAATTATGGAATTGTTTGTATTTGTACAATTCGTAATATTCACCATCCCCCTTAAATCCCTAATCATAAAATCCATTGCCTTACGGCCGTCATCCTGCAAATCTACAGAACCGGAAAACACACCCCAGCCCTTACCCCCTGCTGTTAAAAACACAATAGTAGCCGCAAACACAATGCTAAATATTGCCGCAGTAAGCAAACTCTCCAAAATGGTAAAACTTTTATCCTTACCAAACATAAGTGGTTAAATTTACCAGCGTATTATTCTGACAATCGGTAATATTATCCCCGTACAACCTGTTACGGCTTTTAAAACAGGCCTTAAGCAAAACCCGCCTTGATGTAATATTGTTAATCGTAACATTGCTAATTTCTTTTTTTCCTTTACCTTTATCTGAAGAGAAACCCGTCAGATCGAATGCCTCATTGCCAACAGAAATATTATTAAAAGGTATATTCTTTATCTCCTCCATTTTTGTCTGCAAGGCAGAATAGGCGAGGGTAATGCTACGGTTGGCATCATTAAGAACAACGCAATTAATAACCAATAAAAGGGCGCCGCTTAAGGTAACAGCCAAAATAAGCACAGCAACAAGCACCTCCCACAACGTAAACCCTCTATTTTTATCCCGCAACTTCATTTTTTCATCCTACTCTTCGTCATTCCGGCGACCGAGGGCGAATGCCCGAGGAAGTGTCGTGCCCAACTGGGCGG
>CAKKQB010000056.1:0-21925 GCA_919901915.1 Omnitrophica bacterium GWA2_41_15 | reverse complement strand
GACCGACCGAGGGCGAATGCCCGAGGAAGTGTCGTGCCCAACTGGGCGGGACCGACCGAGGGCGAATGCCCGAGGAAGTGTCGTGCCCAACTGGGCGGGACCGAAAGCCGGAATCCAGCCTTCTGACTTAGCAAATGCTATTTAACTTCTTTTCTGCCGCGTCAAAAGCGCTTGTAACTTTATCTTTTATAAAATCGTAAATCTTTTTTGCCTCTTCTTCTGAATATACATGAGTGGTTTTGTTTCTGGCATCAATGATTTCAAGAAAAAGCCCTTCATCTTCTATCAAACCAACTTTGAAAGCGAACTGAAAACACGCCTTGGGATTAAAATAATCCAACTTCTCTAACCGCGCTATCTTTTTGTAAGTTTTCCAGAGTAGCTCATAGGTAAATTCAAAACGTTTAATAACAGCATCGCGTTTTATATCGCTCTCTTCTTTTATATTTATTGCTTCTTTTAATCTATCATGAGCTTTCTTAAATTGCTCAAATAAACTCTTGATTTCTTCGTTTGATGCCATATCTTTATCCCCTTTAAAGCGATTTTTAAAAAACCCTTATCCTGAACAGATGAAAAATCCACTATATCTATATCGCGCAATGTTTGGGCTTCCTGCAATTCTTCTTTAATTTTAACCAAAATTGAATTTTTTAAAACCTCTCTGGAAACAATCCCTATATCTATATCAGAACTATGGTAAATTTTATTTTGCGCGAAAGAACCAAAAAGAAAAATCGCGTAGTCGTCTTTTGGAATATATTTAAACATTATTTCTAAGATTTGCTTTTTTAGTTTAGCGATATCCATCGCGATATCCTTAAGATCCCTCGCTTCGCTCGGGATGACCCCGCCTTGGCAGGGTCATTTACTACAATCCTCTGATAACAAAATACCGCTTGTACTTATAGTGTAAGACTTTTTTCCGGTTAATTTACATTTTGAAGGGGTAGCAGAGCAACTATAGCCGACCGCTGTAAGCCGTGAACAACTATAATCATAACTTCTTATTAAAGAAGTTTGGCTGGTATAATCTTTTTCAAGATACGGCGGATGGGTTTTTGTTAAATTGGAAAGGCTTTCCGGATAAACGCCATTATTATCTTTAGCATAATTCTCTAAAGCAGTAGAAATCAATTTTAATGTAACCTGCGCGTTAGACTCGCTTTGCGTTATATTTACCTCTATTAATTTCTTGATACCAAACCTCAAAAACACAGCCAAAAACGCGATGACAAGCATTATAATTACAAAGCTTCTACCTTTGGCGCTTGTGGCTTTGGCATCTTTAAACATATTTTAATTTTATCACAAAAAATTCTTTCCGCAAGAAAAATAAAAAAAACCCGCGCCCAGGTTTCCCTGAACGCGGGGCAAAAACTTCACACTAGATGCGGAATAAAACTGTTACGGCGCGGTTGGGTTGAGAGCTAAACACGCAGCACGATTAGCTATTGTTGCGTTACCTACTCCTACCCTTATAACTCCATCCTCAGTAATACAGAATGAACGCACTCCACTTGTACCTGGATTTGTTGGTGTACCGTAGCAATAGAATTCTTCAGCACCAACAGTTGGGGTAGTAAAAGTATAACCGTTTTTCACGCCATCTGCTAAAGTCTTATCAATATATGGAGGTGACTCACTATCCAAATCCGTTAGGTTAGCGTAAGATGAATGGGCAGTGCGCCACGTAACCTCTCCGGTCACAACCGTCTTTAACGCGGCCTGCGCGGCTGACTCATTTGCCTGAAGACGCGCTCTTAACAGGTTAGGTATAGCAATAGCGGCTAACAATGCAATGATGGCAACAACGATCATAATTTCTACGAGCGTAAAACCTCTATTTTTTCTCATTTATAAAACCTCCTCTCTAAGGTAAAATTAACTTGTGCGCTTTTCAAATTAACCTCTTATTTCTTTGTTGTTTATAAATTATTCCTTATATTTCTTTTGTTAAAAGGTTTTTTCTCTCAGCGTCAGTCACCTTATTTTACTTTTTCTTCTTTATATACCACCTCCTTTCTAATTTGTCAAGGAAAATTTTGGTCCCAAACGTCTAATCTTGACCCCCGTAAATAAAATAGCCTATTCTCAATTTAAAGAATAGGCTATAACTACTTTTCCGGATCGGATTAGCCCCTCCCCCTTAATAAGCATAGGAGAGGGTATCCTGCGGGATAAATCCGACCCTTGCAAATCTCTTAATAAACCATAAATTATGAAACCTTTTTCCTTACTGCCCCTAATTCTTTAAATTTATCCCTCCACTATAAGTATAACATATAATTAGAGACAATTCAACCTCTTGACATAGACGCTTTTCGTTGGTATAATTTTTTAAGAGCTCGGGATTATTCGTGAATTTTAATAATAGGAGGTGATTATGCTTTTAGAAATTATAAATAAATTTAATTGGGTAGATTATATAGTAACCATTCTTATTTTTCTAAGAATAATCTGGATGGGGGCTGTAGAAGGGCTGGTTATTGAGTTCTTTAAATTTTTAGGGACCATAGCCGCGACGTACGCGGCCTTGCATTACTTTACTTTCTTGTCAGATTTGATTAGCCGCGTTATCCCTCATACCAAAGAAGCTACACCCATTGAATTTATAGATTTTATTTGTTTCACGGCTCTAGCTATAATCGCTTATTTAATATTTGTGGCTTTACGAATAGTCTTTTACCGTTTTCTAAAAATGGAAGCGCTACCCACATTGAGCAAATGGGGCGGTTTCATACTGGGTATCTTAAGAGGAGCTTTACTGGTAAGCTTGATTATTTTTATGCTGGTTATATCCAGCATAGGATACCTAAAAACCAGCTGCGCGCGTTCCTATTCAGGCAAAACATTATTCAGCATTACCCCAAAAGTTTATAGCTGGCTCTGGAATAACATTGCTCACAAATTCATTCCTGGCGAAAAACATAACGATACTATTCAAGAAATACAAGAAGATTTTATGCAGTCTTAATAAAACTTCTGTAGGGGCTTGATTTATCAAGCCCGCCGTTATTCTCTTTGCGGGTCGGATAAATCCGACCCCTACAAACCTCTATTGATTCTGTAGTTTTACGACTAAGATTTCTCCCTTCGGTCGAAATGACAATCTATTAGACTCTGTCATTTCGAGGAGTGAAACGACAAGAAATCTTTACTTAGAAAGCAGTTCACTTATCTTGAAAATCGGCAAAAACAATGCAATCACGATGCCGCCGACAACCGTTCCTAAAAAAGCAATTACCAATGGTTCGATCAAACTACTTAATGCCTGCGTTGCCGCGTCCACCTGGTCATCATAAAAATCCGCGATCTTAGAAAGCATTTTTTCAAGCTGGCCGGTTTGCTCCCCTACGGCAATCATACGCGTAACCATCGGCGGAAAAATACCGCTTTTAGACAAAGGCACCCAAATCTGCTCGCCATCGCGCACCGCGTTAGAGCAGCCAATTATCGCTTTCTCTACCACCTTATTTCCTGATGTCCTACTTACAATTTCCAAGGTATTCATTATAGAAACACCGCTTTTTACCAAAGTAGAAAATGTGCGCACGAATTTAGCAACTGCCACTTTACGAAAAAGCTGGCCAATAACAGGAACCTTAAGCACAAAAAAATCAAATTTTAACCTGCCCCCTTCAGTATTAATATATTTTTTTAAAACAAAACCCACCGCGAATAATACCCCCACCAATATAAAAAAATACTTCCTAAACAAATCACTGATAAAGATAAGTACTTGAGTAGGAAATGGCAATTGCCCTCCCAATGTATCAAATATACTTTTAAAAGTCGGAACAACCTTTAATAATAAAACCGCGGTTATCAATCCTGCCATGGTCACTACTACCGCCGGATACACTAAACTAGAAACAACTTTTCTGGTAAGAGCGGCTTGTTTTTCCAAGAAAGTCGCTAACCTGTCCAGAACCTCATTAAGCATACCGGATGTCTCACCAGCCTTAGCCATATTCCTAAAAAGCTCAGAAAACACTTTTGGATGTTTTTTTAAAGCATCGGGAAAGTTCATTCCCCCTTCAATATCCTGACGCACAGTTATGATTACATTCCTAAAATCCTTATCCTCAATCTGTTCTCCCAGAATTCCCAGCGCGTGCACTAAGGAAATCCCCGCTTCAACCATTGTTGCCAACTGCCGGGAAAAAATAACTAAATCATCTAACTTTACTCCTTTTGCTTTAACTTTAATTTTATGGTTTTTTACATAGCTGACTGTAACCACGATCAGGCCCTTCTTATGAAGAACTTCAGCAATCTCTAATTCTGTAACGCCCTCTAAAGACCCGATAACAGTCCGGCCGTCTTTATCTTTCGCGACATACTGGTAAGTATTCATTTTCGCACCTCCCCCTCATAACTTATCCACAACTTTTAAAAACGCATCCACAACCTTAGGGTCAAATTGTTTACCACTGCCTCTCTTAATCTCCGCGATCGCCTCTTCTTTAGTCAATGGTTCCTTTTTATAGGCGCGGGCGGAACACATAGCATCATAGGCATCAGCCAAATGGATTATCCTGGCGCCCAAAAGAATATTCTCGCCTAAATAGCCATCGGGATAACCTGAACCATCGTAATGCTCATGATGCTGTCTGACTAAATCTACCACATTACTTAAAAAAGCTAGGGGAGCTAAAATCTGGGCTCCGATTACCGGATGCTTTTTTATCTCATCCCATTCCTGCGCGGTCAAAGCGCTAGCCTTAGTTAAAATACTATCTTGAATCCCGATCTTGCCCAAATCATGGAGTTCGCAAGCCTCCCTAATAACCTCTGTTTCCTTGGCAGAAAGCCCCATCTCATTAGCTATGACTACCGCATGTTCACTAACTTTTTGAGAATGACTATGGGTATAACTATCCCTAGCCTCAATTGCCTGCGCTAAGGACTTAACCGTACGCAAATAGGTTAACCGCAAATCTTCATAAAGCCGCGTCAGATTTTTGGCTGAATCCTCTATCCTTCTAGCAAGAAGCATATTTTGTTTCTCCAGCGCTTCATTTCTTTCCTTTAAACCTTGAAACAATTTATTATTCATCAAAATTAACGAATGTAACCGGGCTCCTTTCTCAATAAGAAAAGATAATTTTTCTATATCCACAGGTTTAACAACAAAATCATAAATCCCGGCCGTATGCAAATACCCTAACAATTTGCTGTTAACCTGTTCAAGAAGAGCGACGATTACGCAATCAGGATCTATTTTTTTTAAACCGGCGACAAGCTCCGCGGAATCCAGATCAAACATGGGGCATTTCGCGATCACCGCGTCAAAACTACTATACCCCAATAAAGACAATCCGGATACACCCCCTGATTCAGAAGAAACAGCATACCCCTTCTCAACCATAAGCTTTTCCCTCAAAAACCTTGAAAGCTCCTCGTCATCACAAATCAATAAAACCCTTATCTCTTTAGCCATAGTTTTATCGGATATCGGATATCGGATATCGGATAGATAAATTTTTCTATCGATATACGCTATTCCTCCGTCGTTATCCTAACAGCTTCGTCCAGCGTGGTTAATCCGTCTCTTACTTTTAAATACGCGTCATCCCTCAATGACTTCATATTACATTTTTCAACCGCGTATTTTCTAATCTCGTCCAATGAATCTTTTCTTATAATCATTTCCCGCATTTCATCATTAATAAGAATTGTTTCAAGAATCGCGACTCTGCCATGAAAACCGGTATTATTGCAATACTTGCAGCCTTTCGCGTCATAAAACACCGTATTATCATGTTCAAACCCAACCCTTTTTAAGATATCCGCGGATACCTCAATCGGCTTTTTACATTTAGAACAAACTTTACGGCAAAGCCTCTGCGCGCAAAGCATAACTACGCCGGAAGCAACCAAAAAAGGCTCAATGCCCATATCAATAAGCCGTGTGATGCTTGAGATAGCATCATTGGTGTGCAGCGTTGAAAACACAAGCTGGCCGGTTAAAGCCGCTTTTATGGCGATATCAGCGGTTTCTGAATCCCTTATCTCTCCAAGCATAATCACGTCGGGACTTTGCCTTAGGATAGAACGCAAACCTGAAGCAAAAGAAAGGCCAATCTCATGTCTGACCTGCACCTGCGTAATCCCATCAAGCTGATATTCCACAGGGTCCTCTATAGTTACGATATTCCTATCCGCGGTATTCAATTGATTTAAAACAGAATACAGAGTAGTGGATTTTCCTGAACCGGTTGGCCCAGTAACCAAAATCATGCCAAATGGCTTGGCAATAGCCTCTTTTAAAATGCGGGAAGGCTCTTCAGAGAAACCTAACTTACTTAAACCCACTGACAAGTTAGCTTTATCGAGGGCGCGCAGAACAAATTTCTGGCCAAAACTTATAGGCAGGCTTGAAACGCGAAAATCTATTTCTCTGCTTTCAAACCTTACTTTAAACCGCCCATCTTGAGGGATACGCGTTTCCGTAATATCAAGGTCAGATATAATCTTAACCCTGGCGATAACCGCGTTTTGATTGGCTTTGGGTATTTTAAACGCATCATGCAAAGCGCCGTCAACACGGTATCGGACGCGCAAACACTCAAATTCAGGCTCAATATGAATATCAGAAGCCCTTTTCTTTAAAGCATCCGCCAACATAAAATCAACTAATTTAACAATAGGCGCCTTTTCGCTTTCTTCCAAAATACTGTCCAGTTTAATGCCTTCCCGTCCAAGTAATTCTGCTTCCTGACTCGCCGCTTCATCCAAAACATACTGCATATCTTGAGATTTTAGCTGATACTGCTCATTTATTGCCTTAATTATTTCATCTTCAGGGCTTAAAACAATATCAATATCGCAGCCTGTGTGCGCCCTTAAATCATCCAAAGCAAAAATATTTAAAGGGTCTGACATAGTAATAGTAATCGCGTCAGCCATCCGCGAAAGAGGAATTAAATTATACTCCCTGGCCACGTGCTCCGGAATCAATTTAATGGCATCCGCGTCAAACTTGTATCTACTAAGATGCAGTATAGGAATATAAAGCTGATCTGACAAAAGAGAGAGCAAAGTCTCCTCGGAAATAAAACCCTGGCCAACTAATATTTTCTTAAGAGGGCCGCCTTTTTGTTTTTGAATCTCAAGCGCTTCCTCTAATTGCTGCATAGTAAGCTGCTTGCTCTCTAACAATATCCCAATTATATTTTCTTTTAAAGTAGGCATTTTTAGCGTATAGCGTATAGCGTATAGCGTAGAATAAAAGTTTTTCTTTTTAACTATCCGCTATCCGATATACGATATACGATCTTATCCATCAGAGGCAGTCACACGCAGAACCTCTTCTAATGTAGTTATACCGCCTAACGCCAAGCGCATCCCATCCTCTCTTAACGTCTTCATACCTTCCTTGCGCGCTTGCTGTTTTATAACGTGCTCCTGACTACCGCTTAAAATTAACTCCCTAATTTGCTGGCTCAACAATAAAATTTCAGCGATAGCAGCCCTTCCGCTATAACCGGTATTCAAACAACGCGGGCATCCTTTCCCTTGAAAAAATACCGGTTCCACATCACCTCCAAGATTTAATTTCAAACTATCAATAATATCTTTTTTTATAACATATTCTTCCTTGCAATGCACGCAGATTTTACGCACCAACCGCTGCGACAACACGCAAACCAAAGACGCGTTAATCAAATATGGTTCTACCCCCATATTAACCAAGCGCACAATTGAGCCCTGGGCCGTAGTCGCGTGCAAAGTAGAAAGAACCAAATGCCCGGTTAAAGCGCTCTTAATAGCAATATCAACGGTTTCATAATCGCGGATTTCGCCGATCATTATGATATTGGGATCCTGCCTTAAAATTGAGCGCAGCGCCGCGGCAAAAGTCAGGCCAATATCCGGCCTCGCGGTCACCTGATTTATCCCTTTTAATTGATATTCCAACGGGTCTTCAACAGTAACAATATTTTTTTCCGGGCTGTCTACAAATTTTAAAACCGAATAAAGGGTGGTCGTCTTGCCGCAACCCGTAGGGCCGCAGACAAGCGCCATGCCATGCGGAAGTTTTGATACTTTTTTTAAAATTGAAATAGTATACTCGCTAAAACCTAGCTTCTCTATGTCCAACTGGGCCTGTAATTTATCTAATATACGGATGGCAATCTTCTCTCCAAAATTAGAAGGAATAATTGAAATACGAAAATCCACGTCTCTTCCCATAATCTTAGCCTTAAAACGGCCATCTTGAGGAAGCCTATGTTCAGCAATATTCAAATCAGAGATTACTTTTATGCGGGAGACAATAGAAGAATGCATACTTTTAGGCAAATCCTTTTGTTCCTCTAAGACTCCGTCAATACGAAAACGCAAGCGCAGTTTTTCAGAAAATGGCTCAATAAGAATATCGGATGACCTCCTATTTACCGCGTCTTGAAGAATCATATTGGTAACCTTGATTGCCGGTGGTTCACGGCTGATACGAGACAATTCTTCATCGTCTGGCAAAGCCTCCTTCTTATCACTAATAAGCTCTATTGAAGAAGGCGTGAGATCCTTTACCAGCCCCTCAACTATATTATCAGCTAAATCCGGATAAGACACCTCTATGGCTTGCATTATATCAGCGCTGGTTGAAATAATTGGATTGAGTTTGTATCCGGTAAGCGCTTCCACATCATCAATAGCAAACATATTTAAAGGATCCGCCATAGCCAGAGTAACCATATCGCCAATTTTTGATATAGCGATTATCTGATAAAAACGGGCAATATTAACCGGAATGATTTTTACTATATCAGGGTCTATTTTAAAACGCTTAAGATTAATCAAAGGCAGCCCCAAACCCTCACTTAAAGTTGAGATAAGAACATCCTCCTTAACAAAATTTAAACTCACAATTATATCGCTAAGCCTGCCGCCCTTTTCTTTCTGAAGCTCCAATGCCCTATCAAGCTCATCAAGCGCTATAACCTTCTTATTGATCAATAATTCTTTAAGTTGTTCTTTTAGAGAAATCATTTTTAAAGGTAATAAACATAGATCTAGTTTACGTAAGTCGCGTAGGGGCGAGCTTGCTCGCCCAGATACTATTCCTTATCTCTATAATATTTTACGATTGCTTTTTTGATATCTGAAGAAGTAGTAACAAACACCTGAACACTACAACCGGATAAAAGCTCCACATCCTCTATCGCGTTTACATTAAGCGGATTTGACATCGCTATGCTCAAGCTATTTCCCACTTTATCTACAGGCATAAGAAAATACTGTCTAACCATACGGCCGGGAATCAAACTAATTACCTCAAGATTAATATCATAGTTGCCTAGAGATAAAAATGGAAAGCCGTATTGAGCTGTTAAGGCGTGGGCAATTTCTTCCTCTTTGGCAAAACCTAATTCCACAAGGCTTTCTCCTATAAGGCCGCCTTTCTCTTTTTGGAAACTTAAGGCTTCCTCTAATTGCTGTTGATTAATTATACCCCGCTCAATCAACAAATCGCCAAGTTTTTTATCCACAACCCTTCTTAACAACATCCAATATCTCCTTATCCCAAATATGTCACTGCGACTGTGTCGCAATAATAATTTCCTATACCTTACCAATAAACCCAACCACGCAATTTCCGCCTCTTCCCTTGGCAATGGCGAGCAGATCCCTTGCTTTAGCAGTCAATTCATCCGCGTTCATGCCATCAAAAGGATTCTCCGTTACGCCAGCGCTTACGCTAAAACGTTTGTTAATATCCCGCTCCTGACTCCAGGCAAGGGCTATCTTTTTCGTTATCCCTTCAGCAATCAGCTGAACCTGGCGTTTGTTTTTTTCAGGTAAAAGCACCGCGAACTCACTATCACCTATTCTGCCTACATGATCAATATCTGTAACTGAACCTTTAATCAAAGCGGCAATTCTTTTCAAAACGCCTTCTGCCTGAAGCGAACCAAACTTCTGATTGATTTTCTTAAAATTATCCACTTCAAAAAGTATGTACGCGCAAGGCCTCTGATATGTAATTGACCTTTTTATTTCTTCTTGCAGGCGATTATACATAAATGGCCCGTTATATAAACCAGTAAGCGCGTCTTTTACCTCTAATTTTTCTACACGATTAACCAAAAAATTATTCTCAATAACGATAGCTACCTGCTTAGTAAAAATATCCAAACGTTCTATGTCTTCTTTTGTATATACAAACGATTTGTCATTATTTCCCACGCCTAATATCGCGACAACCCTTCCTCTTAACCATATAGGCAAGGCCATCATGCTTTTTAATTTGAATTTTTCCTGAAAAGCCAAAGATTCCTTCTGCGCCAGGGCATTATTCGCGTCCACTATTAACAACTTATTATTTTTAATGGCTCCAGCAAACAAATCATCTTCCGAACCTACTTTAATATTTAATAAGTACTCTCCACCCGCGCCAACTGAAATCCTTACTGAAAATATCTCTTCTTTTTCAGCCCTATATAACAAATAAGATACCTCGGAATAAGTCAGAAGCAAAGATTTTTCGGTAATAGCTTTTAAGATATCGTCTATTTTAGCGCCCTGCGTAATCAAAGAACTTACCTGCAACAGATTAGAAAACATCATCACGCGTTTCTGAATTTCAAAATTTATCTGGGTAGTTTTTTCGCCGTATCCACTTAACTCGTTCATATTTTCGCGCATATTTTGCATAAGTATATTAAGGGCATCGCTTAATTCACCTACCTCATCCATAGGCTTTGTTTCTAATCCATGAGCATCACCACCTAAAGCAATTTTTTTTGCCTCTTGCGTAACAATGGCAACCCTGTCAAATACTTCTTTAATTATAAAAAAACCTGCGATAGCGACTAACACGCTCGCAATTAAAATCACGGTTATATCTATCTTAAGGTCAACCCTCGGCAACACCAAATACACGCACACAAGTAAAGGTAAAACAACTACAAGAAAAAAAGATACAACTAGCTTGTACCTCAAGCTATGCGCGCCCAAAGATCCATTTTCATCATTCTTCTTTATCATTTTAACCTCCCAATTAATATGAAACATTACCCGAAAAATAAATATCTGCGGGCTTGATAAATCAAGCCCCTACAAAAAACGGTTATCGTATGGGACAGGCATGCCTGTCCCATACCTAAATTATACCCCCCAACCTCTTATATATCAATAGTTTTCTCAAATTCTTCCCGCGTTAATTCCCTGGGTATCCCCACATCAATAAAATCCCAGGGCAGGAGTTCCTCTTTTGTTTTTTCTTTTAAATAAAAAAGAGGATCTATGCCGCATTTCCTAAAAGCCGCGTCCCACTTCTCAAAAGAAAAATGGTCCGCCCACGCGTCAAAACTAGCGCCTTCAAGAAAAGCCTGCAAAATAACCCGGCTTAATCTCCTGTCACCCCGGGAAAGCACCCCTTCCAAAAAGCCCATATAACGACTATGAAAACTTAATTTTATCCTCTTATTCTTTATATTCTCCCTAAGATAATCCTGTTTCATTTTTATGCTTTCTAAATCCTGCATCCTAAGCCACTGCAAAGGAGTGTGCGGTTTTGGAATCAGCATATTTATACTAACATTAACTTGCGCGGGAGCGCCCATTACTTTCCTTCTTGATTCTGACACGCGAGCCGATAAATCAATAATGGCGTCCAGGTCTTGTTGCGACTCACCGGGCAAGCCAATCATAAAATAAAGTTTTACGTGCTGGTAACCCGAAAGAAAAGCTTGTTCCAGCGCTGTAAAAAAATCCCCCTCATTAAAATCTTTGCCCAAAAGTTCCCGCATTCGGCTTAAACCTGCTTCAGGGGCAAAAGTCAAGCCGGTTTTTTTAATGCTGGCAATCAAAGAAGCTATCCCCCCTATCATTGTCTTTGCCTTAACTGAAGGCAGAGAGATACCTATCGCGTCTTTTTTAAATAATTCAACCAGCCCCTTCAGGACCTCTTCTATATGCGCGTAATCACTTACAGAAAGCCCTGCCAAAGACAGTTCTTCATAACCACTACACTTATATGCCGAAGAAGCCAGCTCTAATACCTTTTCCGCGCTTCTTTGCCTAAAAGGAAAATACTGCGCCCTTGCCTGGCAAAACCGGCACCTGTTAGGACAGCCGCGCATAACCTCCAAAACAACGCGATCGTGAATCAGCTGAATATAAGGCACAAGCCAATTCCGCGGAAAATACGAAGAATTAAAATCTCGCACAAAACGTTTCTTTATCTTTGTTGGCGCGCCCGGAACTATCGGCTTAAAATACTCCATATTGCCTTCGGAAGAAAACTTCACTTCATAAAACAAGGGTACGTACACCCCCTCAATTTGAGATAAAGCAAACAACAGCTCATGCCTGCTGATTTTTCCCGCTTTGTATCCTTCCTCGTGTTTTCTGTAAACATCAATAATCTCTAAAAGCGCTTCTTCCGCTTCGCCAATAACAAACAAGTCGAAAAATTCATGCATTGGTTCAGGATTTAATACGCTAGGCCCGCCCCCTATCACCAGAGGATCCTTATTGCCCCGGCAAGAAGCGCCTAACGCGATAGAGCCAAGATCCAAAATCTTAAGGACATTCGCGTAGCTCAACTCTGTCCCTAAAGAAAACCCTATTATATCAAATTCCTTCAAGCTCTTTTTAGATTCCAGAGAAAAAATTTCAAGATGTTTCTCCCGCAACATATTTTCCATATCGCAATCGCAGGCAAAAACCCTTTCACAAACCACATCAGGGATTTCATTTAGGATTCCGTAAATAATTCTTATGCCTAAATTACTCATCCCTATTTCGTATAAATCCGGAAAACATAAAGCAAATTTTATATTAGTCTTATCAAAATCTTTCCGGGAAACATTCCATTCCTGCCCAATGTAACGAGCAGGTTTCATAACCTGTAATAGAAAATCGTCTAATAACATAATTAAAGTAAACTAACGTTTAGCGGATAGCGTAGAGCCATGTAGGGACAGAACATTGTTCTGTCCCTACGCCTTAATGCGGTATAGCGTATAGTTTTTTGCTTTTCCTATCCGCTATCCGCTCTACGCTTTACGCTAGAAAACTGCCCTTCTTCTATCAATACTAACCAATATACCCAAAGCGACAAAAGTTACAATTACAGATGAACCGCCATAACTCATTAAAGGCAAAGGCAAGCCCACAATAGGCGCAAACCCTAAATTCATAGCGATGTTTATAGAAATCTGTATACCTAAGAGCAAAGAAATTCCCAAGGCAAGCAGCCTGCCAAAATCATCTCGCGTTCTTTGCGCTATCAAAAAACCTTGCCGAATTAATAAAAAATACAAAAGCAATAAAATCATGCTTCCTAAGAAACCCCACTCTTCAGCGAAGGTAGCAAATATAAAATCAGTGTGAGATTCGGGCAAAAAATGCAGCTGGCTTTGTGTCCCGGAAAGCCATCCTTTGCCAAAAATTCCGCCTGAGCCTATGGCGATTTTTGACTGAACTATAGTATAACCCGCGCCTAAAGGGTCAATATTCGGATTCAAGAACACAAACAATCTCTGCTTCTGATAATCCCGCATAAAATGCCAAAATAACGGAAGTAACAAAATAAACGCCGATAAAAATATGAAAATATTTCTTAACCTGACATTGGTCAGATACAATAAAAAAATAAACAAAAATACAAGCATCAGGCCGCTACCTAAATCCGGCTGCTCAACAATCAAGCCCGCGGGTAAAGCTACGAACAAAAAAGGAAGAATGAGGCCGCGAAAAACGCCAAACTTAGTTACAGGCAAAGATATATCGCTTACAGATTTCCTGCTAAAGTATCTTGCCAAAAATATCGCGAGAATCAATTTTGCCAATTCTGACGGCTGAAAATTAAACCAGACGAACTTAAGCCAGCGTTGCGCGCCTAAACGCGTTATCCCAAGGATAAATACTAACAGCAAAAAGAATAACGCGCAAGTATATAATACATACGTCCAATCCCACAACCGGCGATAATCAGAATTAGACACAAGAAAAAATAAAACCAGCCCCAAAAAAACCCAAATAATTTGGCGTTTATAAATTGCCTGCCATAATTCAGTATCCTTCTGGCAAGTACTGCTGTATATAGATAAAATTCCTATAAAAGCAATTATAATTGCGATTATAAATATTGTAATCCGCGAATTTCTCATAAATTAGTGGTTAGCGATCCGAATCATCGCGTAGGGGTGGGCTTGCCCACCCAGATACCATATCAGGAATAATCCCTATAAATCGCCGCGTATGGGTGGGGCAAGCCCCGCCCTTTTCTCTCTTTTGGGCGAGCAAGCTCGCCCCTACGGATCGTTTTAATATCTAAACCAATCCTTCTTCAAGCATTTTTTCTATTATCTGTTTCGCCACCAAAGCAGAATAATAACCATGCCCTCCCCGCTCAAGAAACACACAGATAACATATTTTGGATTTTCAAAAGGGAAAAATCCGGCAAACCAGGCGTGAGATGTGCCGGGAGGAGCCTGCGCGGTGCCTGTCTTGCCTCCGACGGAAACCGCTAAAGTAGATAACACGTTAGCTGTCCCGTCAGGATCCGAAACAACCTCTCTTAACCCCCGCCTGATTTCATCTATAGTGCTTTCTCTCAAAGAAAGACACACGGCTTTTTTTTGAAAAACGCCTGTTTCAGAGCCGTCAATTGCCTTAGTTATGTAAGGCCTGACTAAATACCCTTTATTCGCGAACACTGCCATCATACACGCCATCTGTAAAGGGGTGACCAGCACATCCCCCTGGCCTATGCTCAAATTCGCGGTATCTCCATCATACCAATTTTCCCGCCGAAAGCGAGAAAATTGATTAATCTTCCTCCGTAATGGCGAAGGCACAAAACCGCTTGTTTCATAACACAAATCAAATGAAACGCTTTTTGACAAACCAAACTTAACAGCGTAATCATATATTATTTGAGGTCCCAAAATTAAACCTGCCCTATAAAAAAATACATTACAAGAGTGCGCGATCGCTAAATGCAAATTCTGCTGATTATGCGTACCCCAGCAGTTAAATTCTTTTTTTCCGATTAGCATACTGCCTTGACAAATAGAAATTGTGGAAGGATTGATTTTTCTCGTTTCTAAACCCGCGGTTGCCACTATCAGCTTAAATAACGAACCAGCGGGATACGCGCCGCTAATAACACGGTTTAAAAGCGGAGAGTCAAGGTCATTAAGAAAAACAGGGATTGAGGACGCATTCTTATCAGCAAAAGCTCCCGGAGAAAAATTTGGATAACTTGCCATAGCAAGAATCTCTCCGGTGTAAGGTTCCATAACTACAACAGAGCCTTTTTTGCAAGAAAGGGCATCCTCTGCTATTTTTTGAAGCTTTAAATTAATGGTCAACTGTATATCTTTGCCATTAACAGGCTGTCTAAATCCTAACACCCGCGTGAACCTGCCGCGATGATCCACCTCAGATAATAATCCTCCTTCTTCCTGGCGTAAATAGTAATCATATTTCTCCTCTATCCCGCCAAACCCCACAATGTCCTTTGTCTTATAACCATAATCTTCTAACTTTGTCAGCCGCCAATGATCAATCTCGCCAAGATAACCGATTATATGGCACGCGAGTCTTTCATTAGGATAACGCCGGACAGGCACAGGCAAAACAATCAAACCGGGATTCTCTAATTTCATCTCTTCCAACGCGATTGCCTTCTTTATGCCAATGTTCTTGGCGATAGTAACAGGCATTGAAGATGCAACTCGAACAAATTTATCCGCGCTCTTTGAAGCCTTTAATTTTAATTCTAAAATCCCGGATACATTCGCCAAAACCTTATTAAAATTACTCTCCCCTTGCGGGAAAAACATTACATCGTAAGAAAGTTTACTATCCGCGATAACAGAGCCTTCAGAGTCAAGGATTCTGCCGCGGCATCCTTCCTGAGGCACTAATCTTAAACAATTCTTATCGCTTTGCTCCCGATATTTCTTCGCGCGGACAAACTGAAAACTAAAAAGAACAGAACTTAAAAATATAAATACAAAAAACCCCGCTAGCTTAACAATCTTTAATCTCATTATTTTTTTGACTCATTCGTATTTAAGTTACATCATCCCTATAAATCGTCGCGTAGGGGCGGGCTTGCCCGCCCTTTTCCCGTATTACGAAAGAACCTCTTTTTTAACATGGGTCATCACGGACTTATCCGTGTCTATCCGTTCTTCTATCCGTGTATATCTGTATTATTAACAAAAAGACAATCACGTTATAAAATGATCCTAAAATAATGATCCGCGAAATTATGCCAAAAGGGATAATTTTGCCAGAACAGGCGAGTATCAACGCGCAAGAAATACTGTAAACAAGAGTGGCAACAAACACCAATCCAACGCGGACAATATCTTCATCAAAAGATATCTTATGGGATAACCTGACAATAAAAAAACTCCACAATGGAAATAAAAATGTATTCAAGCCCCACGAAGAAGCAAATATATCTTTAAAAATACCGGCAAATAAACTTAAGGCGATAGCCCAACGCGGAGAATGGCCGCGGTCGTTTCCCAAACTCACGATTACCATGCTAAGCAAAAGAAGATCGGGCTGGACATTAAAAACCTTAAACCAATCCAAAAATACTGCCTGAATTATACCAAAAACCAAAATTAAAAAAAATAATTTCAAATTCTTCATAACATCACTGCAGAATCACCAAAACCTCTTCAATATTATTCAAATTAACAACTGGTTTTATTAACGCGTAACGGCTAAGGCCGGAAGACTCTTTCCCTAACTCCACAACCCTGCCAATCAACAAACCCTTTGGATAAAACTCATTTAAGCCGGAAGTAACTATCGTATCCTTAATTTTTATATCGGCTTCCTCATCCAGATACTTCATTATCAAATTAACCCCTAATGTTCCGCAAACCACCCCTTCCTGACGGCTGCGCTGAACTATGCTTGAAATCGCGATATTAGGGTCATTTATAAGCAATACCTTGCTAGTAAACTTTAACGCCTCAATTACGCGGCCAACCATACCCAGCTGGCTTACCACTGTCATGCCAACCCTTATACCGCTGGAACTGCCCTTGTCAATTATTAATACTGAAGACCAGCTGTCTATAGAGCGGCCTATTACCGTAGCGGCAATCAATTTATACGCGGATTTCTGCTTAAAACCCAACGCGCTTTTTATCCGTTGATTTTCCAAATAAATTTCCCTTTGCGCGTTGAGCCTGTTTTTTAACACGCCTATCTCAGAGCGCAATTTTTCATTCTCGACGTAATTAGAGTGGTAAAATATTACAGCGGTAAGCTCGCGCCGAACCGTTGAAAACAAACCTAAAGGTAATTTTAAAAAAATCAGGAATGGCGCTTGGAGGAATGAACTTATAAAGGAAAACAACAAAATAGACAGAACTACTATCGCGGGAAATATCAGTTTTTTATTCTTAAATCTAACCACATCTTTTTGAATTTATTTACCTGTAAGGGACAGGCATGCCTGTCCCTTACGTCCGCTATACGCTATTTAAACGCGTGTTTCGGATTTTACAGAAACAGTAACTTTTTTAAGATAATGTATCTCGTCCAGGACTTTTCCTGTGCCGTTGGCGACCGCGGATAAAGGGTCATCAGCGATATGAACCGGCAAACCGGTTTCCTCAGAAATTAATTTATCCAGCCCTCTTAAAAGCGCCCCGCCTCCGGCTAAAACTATGCCATGATCAATTAAATCCGCGGCGAGCTCCGGAGGAGTTCTTTCCAATGATATCCTGGCAACATCTGCTATAGCGCGCAAAGGCTCCTGCAACGCCTCCCTTACCTCCTCTGAGGTTATGGTGATAGCCTTAGGTAAACCTGAAACCAGATCTCTTCCTTTTACAGTCAAACTCAATTCTTCCTCTAAAGGATAAGCGGAGCCAATCTTTATTTTTACATCTTCAGCAGTGCGCTCACCCACCATAAGATTATATGTTTTTTTCAAATACTCAATAACGGCCTGATCCATCTCATCTCCGGCAATGCGTATAGATTTAGAAAAAACAGTGCCTGCCAAAGAAATCACCGCGACTTCCGTGGTGCCGCCGCCAATATCAATTATCATATTACCTATGGGCTCTTGTATAGGAAGGCCTACGCCTATCGCCGCCGCGATAGGTTCTTCAATTAAAAAAACTTCTCTTGCTCCCGCGCGCTCCGCGGAATCCTTAACCGCGCGCTTTTCCACCTCCGTTATCCCTGAAGGAATAGCTATTACTATCCTTGGCCTTACCAACACGCGGCGCTTATGCACCTTTTTTATAAAATACCGCAGCATTGCCTCGGTTATTTCAAAATCAGCAATAACGCCGTCTTTCATAGGCCTGATTGCTATTATATTGCCGGGTGTGCGGCCAAGCATACGCTTTGCCTCTTCTCCCACTGCCAATACATGATTCGAACCGCGCTCTATCGCCACAACTGAAGGCTCGCGAAGAACCACGCCTTCCCCTTTTACATAAACAAGGGTAGAAGCAGTGCCCAAATCAATACCCATATCATTTGAAAATAA
The DNA here is from genome assembly GCA_919901915.1 of Omnitrophica bacterium GWA2_41_15. Taxonomy (GTDB): domain Bacteria; phylum Omnitrophota; class Gorgyraeia; order Gygaellales; family Profunditerraquicolaceae; genus CAKKQB01. The sequence continues at coordinate 3,422 of CAKKQB010000056.1, read as the reverse complement.
ACCAAAGATGTAATTAAATATTTTTTTTACTATCCCCTTGCCTTTAGCCATTCCTCTGTCTCCTTATTGTTAATGCTTCATTACTACTAAAAACAATAGTTTTTATTTTTTCAATGGAAACTACTTAAATTACTTCGAACCTAAAAGATTGTAACAGGAATTAAACCCCATGTCAAACAAAAACTTACAACACTTACAACAACAAACCCCTGTCATTCTAGGCGCGAAGCGCCGAAGAATCTAAACCAGATCTTTCGCGCCCTATAAGTTCAAAATAAGGGACTGTTGCAAAATAGCTCGAAGTCGTCATTCCGGTGAAAATCGAAATCCAGCAATCGGAATACTCATCGAGAAAATTTTCTGTCCTCGTCCGGTCAAAAAAGCATCTTAGTATTTTTTAAAAAGCCCCCTCTGCTCCCCGTATTTTTACTAACTTATCATCCGTAAAATATAAGCGATATTTTTTTTCCCAACCCTCTTTGATTGTCTCTGAATACTCATTTACTTCTACCTTTCTTCCTTCTTTGTCATATCTAGCCTCTTTTATTAAAGTCGGCTCTCCTAAAAATCCCCTGATTCTTTCTTTACTCATACCTAAAGATATCTTGTTAAATCTTTCTATTACTTCCCCTATCCTATATTCCTCTTTTGCCTCATTGAACATTACCATAACCCTGTCTGGATGAATTTCAACAATTCTGCCTCCACATACGGAATCTTTAGAATGATACACGTTTCCACTAACTACGACAACATCAGCGCCTATTCCTTGAATTTTACAATTACACTTGGCTCCTCTTTTTAAAATAACAACCTGATAACTTTTATGAAACATAATTCCCAAAGAAGCGATAAGCGCCATAATTATAAAAAAAACAAAAATTTTAATAAAAATTTTAACCATCTTCACTCCCCTTTCTCCGTAGGGGACAGGCATGCCTGCCCCCTGCATTTATCCTTATTTCCCTTCATTTGACATTTTTATCAAAAATTAGTATAATACGCATAATACGTAAAATGCACGCGCGCGCATACACGTTATTATAACACAATGTTTAAAACTTTTCTAATTTTAATTCTTATCCGGCCGTTTATTTCTTCCTTAGCCTTTCCTTATTTAAATTTTATCTATTCTTATTTATTCTTAGGATTCCTACTTGCCTGGATTACAATTAAAAAAAAAGTGACTGTCACGCCTTTTGTGACTGTCACTTTTTGCTCTTTACGCGCCATAAAATATCCCTTAATTCTTTTCTCCTTAGCCTTAGTTATTTCTATATTACTCTCATTAAACAAACTAAATAGTTTCAAAGAACTCTACAAATACGTAACTGGCCTATCTTTATTTCTGATCGCATCTTCGTTAAATTATAAAGATAAAACACGCCTTATCCGCGTGATTGTTTTTGCTGGATTCATTATCAGCCTATTAGCCATCTATCAATATTTCTTCGGTTTTAAACATATATTAGAATACATCCATAAAGCAAAAATTACCTGCCCCTTTGCCTTAGATTATATCAGCCGAAAAAGAATATTTTTCCCTTTTGTCACTCCCAATACCCTGGCAGGATACTTAATTATGATTATTCCGCTCGCCTTAATTTACCAAGACAAAATTCTGCTTATTATACCCTTATTTTTTGCCCTCCTGCTTACCCAATCTCTAGGGGCGCTTTTGAGCCTTTTGTTAGGATTATTAATATATTTTTATCTGCGAGGAAAATTAAAAAAAAGAAAAATTCTCTTTCTCTTAAGCCTATTAATTATTACAGGAGTAGTTTTTATCACAAGGTCAATCACCCAGTTGCAACACGCTAAACCATGCTTTTCTATTATGATGCGATTAAACTACTGGCAGGAAACCTTAAAAATAATCAAAGCGCATCCCTTAACCGGCGTAGGATTAGGAAATTTTAATCTGCCGGAATCCCGCTACAGCCACAACACATATCTTCAAATCTGCTCAGAGATAGGAATATTAGGGATAATTTCTTTTTTGTGGTTAGTATTCAGTGCCTTTAAAATTGGATTGCGGAATATTCAAAAAAAAACAACCGTGGGACTATTGCAAAATACTCTAAAGGTGTCATTCCGACCCGCCATCTGCCTGTTTACCGCCAACCTCATATTTCTAATACATAATCTACTAGATTTTACTTTCTTTTTACCTGAAGTAAGTCTTCTTTGGTGGGTAATATTAGGCTTATTGGTCTGATTAGTTCATCTCGCGGTAAAGCTTCGGAGTTGTCCTTTTTATATGTTTAAAATAATTCAGAAACGGTCTTACTTATTTGAAATAATTTTAATTATCTTGTCCGGCTCATTTGATCGCCTATGCCACGATTATCTTGCAGAGAAATCTCGCCATTAGGCAGTCTTTCTATAACCATTCCGCCTGTTAATTTCACGGCAGGAGAAACAAACCAATCACCATCTAAGCTTTCCTGACTGGCGATGATTCTGCCATTTGGATCTTTGCTTTCTTTATAGTTAACTGTGCCTCGAAAAGCATAGGTAGTAAGATTGCCTTCCTTGGTTAGTTCTTGACTGCAATCAAGATTACGCTTTAAAATCTTTTTACCTTCAAATATACCGCCATTAGTTAACAATTCTCTGCCTTCTAAGCTTTCCGAAAAAGCAATTTTACCATCTATCTCCTTAGACTCATCATATATAACTGCGCCATAAAAAGTGGAAGTAGTAAGATTACCTTTTTTGCGTAGTTTTTGACTATAATAGGGAGCATCAAAAAAACTGCGCGATAAAATCTTTTCACCCTCAAATATACCTCCATCCTCATTAATCATCCACCTCCCATTATATGATAATTCTTCACTAGATTTAAATCCTCCTCTTACAACCTCATCCGTACAAACCTTACCTTGAAAATCATCCGTTAATACTACCTTACACTCTGCTGACACAGATGTGCCCCCCATCAAATAAATTCCTAAAATTAAAACCCAAAGTTTAATTTTCATTTTTTCTCTCCCTCCTCCTTCAACTATACGGGTTCAACTGCACGGGACAGGCATGCCTGCCCCCTACGTCTAAGACTTTTTTGGCGCAGCAGGCGGAGGAGATACAGTTTTCTTCTTCTCTACCCCTACCTTAATCCCGTCTGAATAACCCCTAGTTATAGGCCCTGCGCCACTTATAGCTATAACTGTAAAATAATAGGTTTTGCCTACTACAAGTTTTAAATCGCTTCTAGTAATATTAAGAACACCTGCGCCTACCATTCCCCCAGTTACATCAGAAGACTCTTTGGAAGTACCAATCTTATAAACATACTGGGCTGTACCAGGAACAGAAGTCCACGAAAAAGAAAGTGTGGTAGCGCTATACACATAATCACCTTCATCAGTAACAACAGGAACGGTAGGTGGGGTTGTATCCTTTACCGTAATCCCATTCGA
>CAKKQB010000055.1:27287-31578 GCA_919901915.1 Omnitrophica bacterium GWA2_41_15 | reverse complement strand
ACCATATGAATTACTTGAGGTTGTGAAGTTCGTCTGAGCGTCAAGGTTGGCTGCCCCGCATGGAATCGAACCATGATAGTCAGATCCAGAATCTGAAGTCCTACCGATTAGACGACAGGGCAAATTGGTTTCTATTTAATCCACTTCTCTAATCTTTCTCTTACGCGCTCCTTGCCTAAATAATAAATGACCTCAAATAATCCCGGACCTACGGTCTTGCCGGTTAAGGCTACCCGGATAGGATGAATCAGTATTTTTACCTCTAGAGAAAGCTCTTTCACTATTTCCCGAAAACTTGTCTCAATAGTTTCAATGTCAAATTTTTCCAAGGCTTCCAATCTTTCAATAAAGAGCTTAAACTCTTTGGAAAAATCGCGGCTTAAGAATTTTTCTTTTGCCTTTTCGTCCATCTTAATATCTTTCAAGAAAAAGAAATCTGCCCAGTCAGGAAAATCATTTATTGTGGAAAGCCGCGCTTGAAATAATTTTATTATAGAAACGATGTAATCCCTGTCAAAATTATCCTTCTGGATGTAATTGTTTTCTATTAATAAAGGGACAATCAAATCAACAAGCTTTTCCAAAGGCTCTTTTTTAAGATACTGATTATTTATCCAGCTAAGTTTATCTAAATCAAAACTGGCCGCGGTTTTATTTACGTCTTTTACGTCAAATAATCTAATCGCTTCATTTATATCGATAACTTCACGGTTTTCTCCCGGGGACCAGCTAAGCAGTAATAGGTAATTAGCTAAGGCTTCCGGCAGATACCCCATCTTAGAGTAATCGCTTATAGCAGTAGCTCCTGTTCTTTTTGAGAGCCGCCCTTCCGTGCCCATAATTAAAGGTAAATGCGCAAACTCCGGGACAGAAAACCCTAAGGCCTGATAGATTAGGATCTGTTTAGGGGTATTGGATATGTGGTCCTCACCCCTGATAACATGCGTAATATTCATTGTGGCATCATCTACTACACAGGCAAAATTATATGTAGGTGTTCCGTCGGATTTAATCAAAACCTGATCTTTGATGACATTGGAGTCAAACTCTATTTCTCTTCGGATCAGGTCGTTAATTTTTATCTTTTGCGAAGATCCCTCGCTTTGCTCGGGATGACTAGCCGCTTGCTCGGGATGAACAGCCGCTTGGTTGTTCACTCTAAAAATAATTGCCTCACCTGTTTTATCCGGCAATTTTTCTGTATAAGCTTTCCCCTCATCTAATAATTTTTGCGCGTATTCTTTGTATAAATCAAACCTTTGGCTTTGATAATAAATCTCATCATAATCAAACCCCAGCCATTTTAGGCTATTCAGTATTTCATCAACGAATTCCTGCTTTGAGCGCGCGCTATCTGTGTCCTCTATTCTTAAAATAAATTTTCCATTTTTTGCGCGGGCATAAAGCCAGTTAAAAAGCGCGGTACGAGCGCCGCCGATATGCAGATTGCCTGTTGGGCTAGGTGCGAAACGAACTCTTATCATATGTTTACTCCAAATTTTGTTTAGGCGCCCGTGAGCGCCTCATGAGCGGACAGGGTTAGCTTTTTGCCAGCGAGTAACGCTTCTTTATTAATTTCGATTAAATATTTTTTTTCAGGAGGAGTCATTTCTTCGATGGCTTTAATTACGGTTTGCGTATCTAATATTTTTCTATTTGCCAAATAAGAGCCCAAAGCAATCATATTTGCCACTTTTATATTACCCATATTTTTGGCTATGTCCGTAAACGAATATTTTAACATTTTTGGCGAAATCAGCAAATCATTTTTAATAAAGGAGGCGTTAATGAGCATGAGGCCGTTCTTTTTTATTCTGTTTTTAAATTTTTCTAATGATAAGTTATTCATAATTATCAGGGTGTCCGCTTTATGTATATAGGGAGAGCCGATTTCTTTATCAGATATTATTATCATGCAATATGCGGTTCCACCGCGCACCTCAGCGCCGTATGCCGGAAGCCAAGTTATAAATTTATTCTTCCGCATGGCAGCTTCTGCTAAAACCTTGCCTAGAAGCATAATGCCCTGTCCGCCTGCGCCTGCGATTATAATCTTTTCTTCCATGTTAGGGCTGTTGCAAAATGCCTTCAAGCTGTCAAAAGTCCGGCTTGACCGGACAATCCAGAAAATTTTCTCGATGAGCATTCCGATTACTGGATTCCGGCTTTCGCCGGAATGACGACTTTGAGCTATTTTGCAATAGTTCCATGTTCGTTATTGAATTAATTGAGTTATTGAGTTGGAACTTGATGAGTTCTATAAATTCAATAAACTCAATGAACTTATTTTATCTTCCCCAGCGGAAACTCTTTTGCCATTGCATCCCTTATCCAATCCATTGCTTGCTTTGGATTCATCTCCCAGTAGGTTGGACAAGGTGATAAAATTTCAACTAGAGAAAAACCTATGTTATCTATTTGATTTTGAAATGCTTGCTTTATTGCCTTTTTTGCTTTTAAAACTTCCTGGGGATTATGCAGTGAAACACGCTCAACATATTTAACCGCAGGTAAAACCGCCAGCATTTCAGAAATTTTTAATGGATACCCTTGAAATTTGGCTTCCCGCCCGTTTGGCGTAGTAGAGGTTCTTTGCCCTAATAAGGTTGTGGGAGCCATCTGGCCCCCAGTCATGCCATAAATAGCGTTGTTGATAAAAATTACAGTCAGATTTTCGCCCCGATTTGCCGCGTGGATAGTTTCATTTGTTCCGATTGCCGCCAAGTCCCCGTCTCCTTGGTAAGTAAAAACAATATTCTCGGGCCGTACTCTTTTTATAGCAGTGGCTACTGCCAAAGCTCTTCCATGCGCTGCTTCAGAGCAATCAAAATCCCAATAATCATAGGCGATAACCGCGCAGCCTACTGGCGCTATAGCAATCACGCGTTCTCTGATGTTTAACTCATCAATTATTTCAGTAATTAATCTATGCGTGATACCGTGTCCGCAGCCGGGGCAGTAGTGGGTTGGTATATTGCGCAATGATCTAGGATGACTAAATACCTTTTTCATTTAAAATATGTTTTAGCGTTTAGCGTTTAGCGTATAGCGTTTAGTTTTTGCTTTTCCTATCCGCTCTACGCTCTACGCTCTACGCTCTACGCTATTTTTCCTATCCGCCGATTCTTTTTATTTTACTTATAATCTCTTCCTCAGTCGGGATTCCTCCCCCGGCCCTTCCTAAAAATTCAACTTTTGCTTTGCCATTAACCGCTAATTTTACATCTTCTAACATCTGGCCGTAACTCATTTCAACCACTAAAAAAAGCGGAGAATGTTTTTTTTTGTGTAATCCGCTTAAAATCTGTGTAATCAGTGTTTCCGGAAAAGGCCAGAGCGTTATCGGCCGAATCAGGCCTACTTTTTTGCCTTTCGCTCTTAATTTATTTACCGCGGCTTTCGCGATTCTGGCCATAATTCCGTAAGCGACGATAATAACTTCCGCGGTGTCTAGGTGAAGGCTTTCATAACGCTGTTCTTTTTCTTTGATTATTTTATATTTTTTTTGTAAAAGGAGATTGAGTTTTTCTAAAGCCCCTTCTTTTAGATAAAGCGATTTTATTACGTTAGGGTTTCTTTCTTTGCATCCTGTCAACGCCCATTTTTTCGTGATGCGTTTACGCGCGACGCGCGACGCATGACGCATGACGAAAATGGGTTCCATCATTTGACCAAGCATTCCATCTCCAAGCACAATTATTGGATTACGATATTTATCCGCTAAGTCAAAACTAAGCGGCATTAAATCATGCGCTTCTTGTACTGTGGAAGGCGCAAGGACGATGCAATGATAATCACCATGTCCTCCGCCGCGTGTAGCCTGGAAATAGTCTGATTGCGCTGGCGTGATATTACCTAATCCCGGGCCGCCGCGCATAATATTGACAATTACCGCTGGAAGTTGTGTGCCGGCAATATAAGAGATTCCTTCTTGCTTTAAGCTCATCCCTGGACTTGAAGATGAAGTCATTGCGCGCGTGCCTGTGGCAGAAGCGCCAAAAACCATATTTATAGCGGCAAGTTCTGATTCTGCCTGAATAAATACGCCTCCTGCTTTAGGCATGTTGGCTGCCATATAAGAGATTAACTCATTTTGTGGTGTAATGGGATAACCTGCATAAAAATAGCAGCCCGCGTCAAGAGCGCCTTGAGCTATTGCTTCATTTCCGCTTAGCAGTATTTTTTTAGACATATTTTTTTAGCGTTTAGCGTTTAGCGTATAGCGGATAGGAAAAACAAAAAGTATGGGTTTTCCTGTTACTATCCGCTAAACGTTACACGCTATACGCTA
>CAKKQB010000055.1:0-27187 GCA_919901915.1 Omnitrophica bacterium GWA2_41_15 | reverse complement strand
ACGCTATACGCTAATCTTATTTATACACGGTAATACAGCAATCCGGACAGATGATCGCGCAAAAAGAACAGCCGATGCACCCGCCATTTTCTTTAAATTCTACGTAGTTCAGTCCTTGTTTATTTAACTGGCTGTTTTTTAGAATCAATTTCTTGGGACAGAAATTGATACACAGCAGGCAACCTTTGCACTTATCTTTATCAATGGTAATTTTAGCCATTTATAACCTCTTTAATCTTATTGGCAATTCCATTGGCTGTCAATCCGTACTTATCTAATAAAATATCTCTTGAGCCTTGGGGTATAAAATTAGCAGGTAAGGCAATTTTTGTTAGTCGGTTATTTATTATTTCGTTAACCGCGCTGCCAAAACCTCCGTCTAAAATTCCTTCTTCCACGGTAAAAATAAATTTTGTTTTCGCGCCAAGAGCTTTAAATAAGGCTATATCCAATGGCTTTACAAAACGCGCGTTAATCAACATGCCTGAAAGGCCTTCTTTTTCTAAAATTTCGATCGCTTCAAGCGCTGGGTAAACCATACTTCCCAGAGCAATTACTAGAAAATCTTTTCCCTCTTTGAATATTTCCGCTTTTCCCAGTTCTAATTTGTGATTTGTTTGTAATTTGTTTGTAATTTTGACCCTAGGATTTGGGATCTTATCTCTTGGGTATCTTATGCTAACCGGTTTATCCAGATTCAAAGCAAATTCAAGCATTGTTTCTAATTCAGGGCCATCTTTTGGCGCCATTACCACCAAGTTAGGGATGGTTCTTAAGAAGCTTATGTCAAAGGTTCCTTGATGTGTTACTCCGTCTTCTCCCACAATACCAGCGCGGTCAATAGCAAAGATAACTGGTAAATTTTGCAAAGCCACATCTTCAACTATTTGATCATAAGCTCTTTGTAAAAAACTAGAGTATATGGCTATAACGGGTTTGGCGCCTGCCCGAGCAAGCCCTGCCGCGAAACAGACAGCGTGCCCTTCAGCTATTCCCACATCAAAGAATCTTTTCGGATAAGTATCGCGGAATTTATCTAAGCCTGTTCCTTCTGGCATAGCCGCTGTTATGGCGGTTATTTTTTTATTTTCTTTGGCGAGTTCAATTAGTTTCGCGCCAAAGACCTCTGTGTAGGTTTTAAGGCCGCTCTCGGCGTTAGTTAGTGTTTTTCCGGTAGCAATTTCAAAAGGCCCTGTTCCATGAAATTTTACGGGTTGGTTTTGCGCGGGCAGATAACCTTTGCCCTTTACAGTAATTACATGTAAAAGCTTTGGCCCTTTAATATTAAGGATATTCTTTATTGCGGGAATCAATTTGTTTAGGTCGTGCCCATCAAGAGGTCCGAAATAACGAAATCCTAGCTCTTCAAATAAAATACCGGGAACAAATAATCCTTTAAGGCCCTCTTCAAACTTATTGGCTAACTTTATCAGCTGGCTTCCTTTGGGCATACGCGATTGGACAAAATTTTCTAAGGAATCCTTAAAGTGATTGTATATAGGCAAAGAAATAATCTTATTAAGATACGTGCTTAAAGCGCCCACATTTGGGGCGATGCTTAATTCATTAGTATTTAGAACAACTAAAATGTCTTTTTTAAGATGTCCCGCGTTGTTTAGGCCTTCAAAGCAAAGTCCTCCGCTTAGAGAGCCGTCGCCAATAACTGCCGCAACCTTAAAATATTTTTCTTCTGGCAGAATATCTTTCGCGCAGGCAAGGCCTAAAGCTAATGAAACCGCGTTAGATGAATGCCCTGTGGTAAATACGTCGTAGATAGATTCATCTTTGGAGAGAAAACCACTTATTCCTTGATATTGTCGGAGGCGAGAGAAGTCTTTGTTTCTTCCCGTAAGAATTTTATGAGCGTAAGCCTGATGCCCTACATCAAAAGTGATTTTATCATTGGGCGTGTCTAAGCAGTAATGCAACGCGATAATTAACTCAACTGCCCCTAAGCTCGAAGCAATATGACCTCCGGTTTGCGAGACTACCTCTATAATTCTTTGCCTGATTTCCTTAGCAAGCCCGGATAATTCGTCTGGTTTGAGTTTTTTTAAATCCTGCGGACTACTTATCTTTTCCAACAGCATGTTTTTTGTATGGCGGATAGTGTATAGCATATAGCGGATAGTAAAGTCCGTCTATGCGCTGGATGCTAATTTTCCGTATTTACTTCGTCTAATGGTTTTAATTCAAATTCGTCTTTTTTGTCTTTACTGAGGATATCTATTTTTTTTCTGGCATTTTCAAGCCTTTGACTGCAAACCCGGGATAATTCAATGCCTTCCTGGTACTTTTTTAATGCTTCATCTAAGGAAATATCTCCTTTTTCTAGATCATCAACAATTTTCTCTAATTTCTTCAATGCTTCTTCGAATTTTATTTCAGCCATTTAAAACCTCCTGGTATAATCTTCAGGTATAAATTTAGAGATTATACCTGATTACCGAGATTAATTAAAGATTACAGCGATTAAACTATTAATCACCCCATTTGGCAATTTTTATTACCAAAGTCTATCAATAATCCGATTTTATACTCTGCTGTTTTTAATCTCCGTAATCCGCTTCTTAATCACCGTAATCAGACACCTTACTTCTTTTTCTCATTATAAGATGTCTATTGTTGATAGATTACTACAACTATAATCTTCCGTCAAGTATTTAAATGAAGCGCTAACCCATAACCCTTTAAGAAAAGGCTTGTTTCATTACAAATTTTGTGGTAATCTAATATTTAAATGATATTTGTTTTTCGCGTTTCTAATTTTTTGATTAGGGGTTGCCGTATTATTTAGGATATTTCAGCAATTTCTTAAATATCTCTTAATGTTAGTGGAATTATGAATAAAGGGTTGATTAAGAACATCTTAATTGTTTTTTTGTTTAGTATTACCATAGTTAGCGTTTTTAAGTTTGTCCGCAGCTTAAAAGAGAGGAATGATTTATCTGATAAGCTAAATAAGGTAAGGAATGAGATGGTAATTTTAGAGAAGGAGAAGCAAAACCTCTTGCAGGACATAGGCAAAGAAAAAAATATAAGCGATCAACTTAAGCAAAGAAATTCAGAATTGAGAAATTATTTAAAGGCAGGTAAAATAAGGATTGGTAGTTTATTCGCGGATGCGGAAAAGGCAGCGCAGGTAATTGAAGGGTTAAATTCAAGATTTTGCCTTTCAAGGATAGAAGGTGAAGTATTACAACAGGAGAAAGAGCGGCTTTTGCAAGAAAATGAGAGTTTTAAGGTAAAATTAAGCTCTATCATTGAACTTAAAAAGGCTATTAGAGAGATCAAAGGGCAGGCGCGCAAAGTACATGTGGAGAGAAAAAAACAGGTTGAGAGAAAAAAAAATATTGAAGGAAACCGTGGGTATCTTATAAAGGATGGTAAGGAGATATATTCGGCTAATTTTAAAATAGAAGTAATCCCCGCCCCCAAACAATAATGAAAGATGTTTTAACGCAGTTAGTTAAGAATAAAATTTTTATAACCACTCTTTCCGCGTGGCTGATTGCTCAGGCAATCAAGGTTCTTATTGGGGTGATTCGGCTAAGAAGATTTGATTTTCGTTGGTTTGTGGGTACTGGCGGAATGCCGTCTGCCCATGCGGCAGGCGCGTCTTGTTTGGCTACCGCTGTGGGATTTGAAAGAGGATTTGACAGTATTTATTTTGCTTTGGCCGCTTCATTTGCCATAGTAGTGATGTTTGACGCGCAGGGGGTTCGCCGCGCGACTGGAAGACAGGCTAGAATCCTAAATAAGGTAATGGATGATATTTATTGGCAAGGCAGGATTCAGGAGGAGCGGCTGCGTGAACTCGTCGGTCATACGCCAGTTGAGGTTATTGCTGGTTTTTTATTAGGTATAATTATTGCTTTAGTGTCATGCTAAATCCACAGAAAGAGAGATCGAAGTGAATAAGAAGATTTGGATAGCAGCGCTTGTAATATTCGCGTTGATTGCCGTATTCTTGGTGTTGAAGATAAAGGGTAATTCCGCTGCCTCATCGGTGGCGGGGTCCAAAGGCGCGGTTACGGCCAAAGTTAAAAAAATTTCAACTCCTTCGCGGGTAAAATCCTACAGCGGCAGTGGTTTTACTATGTCCGATTTATTGTCCCAAGTAAAAGAATTTCAGGCAGAGGGTAATCTTGTTGACGCTAAAGCCGTGTACCAAAAATTAGTTGTTGAATTTTCTAATTCCGCTGATGTAATGAATTGGCAAAAAATGATTGAAGAGATAAACATAAAGCTATTGTTTTCTCCTATAGTAACTTCTAACAGCGTCCTTTATGAAATAAAGCCAGGAGACGCGTTAATTAAGATTGCTAATAAGTTTAAGACTACTGCCGATTTGATTAAAAAGAGCAACAATTTGACCAGTGATAAGATTGTTCCCGGAAGAAAAATTAAAGTAATAACTGTGCCTTTTAATATATTTGTGGATAAATCTCAGAATATTCTGATTCTAAAATCTGGTGAGGAAATTTTAAAAACATACATTGTCTCAACGGGAAAAAATAATTCTACTCCCGTGGGAAATTTTAAAATTGTTAATAAGCTTCCTAACCCTACATGGTTCAAGAATGGCGCGGTTATACCTGCTGACAGTCCGGAGAATATTTTGGGTACGCGTTGGTTAGGGCTTGATTTGGCAAGTTATGGTATTCACGGCACTACCGAGCCAGAGAGTTTAGGCAAACAGGCTACTCAAGGTTGTGTGCGTATGGCTAATTTTGAAGTTGAGGAATTATATACAATTGTGCCTGAGGGGACAGAGGTCGTTATTGTTGACTAAGGATACGGATTAGGGGATTGTTGTGAAATAAAAAATTTTTATTATTTTGTAGGGGCGCGATTTATCGCGCCCGTTGAGATATATTTCTCTCGGGTTCGATAAATCGAACCCTACAATTAATTTTGTAACAGTTTCATTAACACGGATATTTAACCCGTGTGAATTCGTGTATAAAAAAATGGCCGGATTAGATTTCGAAAAACCAATCGCGGAATTGGAAAAAAAGATTCAGGAGCTAAGAAATTTCGTTGTAGGCAAAAAGATAGATCTTTCTTCTGAGATTAAGCGCTTGGAAGATAAGCTTCAGCATTTAAGAAAAGATATTTACAGTAACTTAACCGCTTGGCAGAAAGTGCAGCTTGCGCGGCATCCTCAAAGGCCTTACAGCCGGGATTATATTAGTATGCTGATGTCTGATTTTATAGAAATACATGGCGACAGGGTTTTTGGCGATGATAAGGCGATAATCTGCGGTATGGCGAAATTAGATAATCAGAAAATCGTTGTTATTGGCCATCAGAAAGGCAGAGACATTAAGGAGAATTTAAAGCGCAATTTTGGCTGCGCGCATCCAGAAGGTTACCGTAAGGCGCTCCGGGTTATGCAGATGGCAGAAAAGTTTGATTTGCCTGTCATAATATTTATAGATACGCCTGGCGCGTATCCCGGAGTAGGCGCGGAGGAGCGCGGGCAATCGCAGGCAATCGCGCTTAATTTAAGGGAGATGATTCAAATAGGAGTTCCCATAATTTCTACAGTGATAGGCGAGGGTGGTTCAGGAGGGGCATTGGGTGTTGGTGTGGCAGACAGGGTTTGCGTTTTTGAGAACGCGTATTATTCGGTTATCTCTCCTGAGGGTTGCGCCGCGATACTCTGGAAGGATGGCGCAAAGGCGCCTGAAGCGGCAGAGGTATTAAAATTGACCGCGCAGGACCTTTTAAAATTAGGTATTATTGATGAGGTGATTTCTGAGCCATTAGGCGGGGCGCACCGTGAGGCGCAAAAGGTGGCTCAAAATTTAAAAGAGGCAATAAATAGGAATTTGAAAGAATTAAAATCTTTAGATAAAGATGAATTGTTAAAATTGAGGTATAAGAAATTTAGAAGTATGGGTGTGGTAGCAACATAATTTTAGTGAAAGGTTTTATTCGACAGGTTTTGCGAGAATGGCTGCTCGATTCAGCAATATTTTTTTCTTAGTAAAGATGTTGTTTAATTCTACGCTTAGAAAATCTTTAAAATTGTAAATCTTTACAACGTTAGCGACTATCTTTATTATTTCTTTGTTTATATCCGCGTTTTGTTTCACTTCTGGTTTTTGAAATTTCAATAATACGCGATGCCTTATCTGATTCGCGATAAATTCCCGCATAGTAATATCCTTATAATTTACATTTAAGCCCTCTTTATTGCCTATTGCCTGAAAAGTTATCTCTGTCTCCTGGATATTGCGATGTTGGAATTCAGTTTGGGAGATAAATTGATACAATACTTTTTTAAGATCAAGGCAATAGAAGGTTTGCTTGATTAAAATTCCGGTTTTAGTGTCAGCAACTATGAAACAGTAAAATTTCGGTTGTTTTTTTGTTCGTTCCATACTAAAGATTACGCGGCTTATGACCCGAAAAACCTTATTAGTTTTTTCCGCGATATCTTTATTAAGGGTGGCTTCTTGCAGTTTTTCAGTTTCAGGGATGGGTTTTATGTAATAGCTAAGTTTTAGTTTGCCGTATTCAAATGCACCTATATTTTTTTTAATTATAAAGTATTCTTTAGATTTTTCTGGTTTATCCGCTTTTGAAATAATATTTTCCACCGGCATATAAATCCAAACCGTGGAGCCAGATAGTTTTGTTATAATTTTAATATTGTATTCGGTTTTACAAATATTTTGGATAGCTTGACTAGCATCTTTCGTAAGATATGTGGGCGTAGTAGAGGAAGTGCAGCCACAAAGAAAGGATGAGGCGATAAGAATCTTAACTGCGAGCCTTACCAAGTTCTTTAAAGATGGCCTCAATTTCATCGTAATTAAGTTCTTCTTTCTGGAATAGTTCCTGGGAGAATCTATCCAGGAGCGCGGATTCTTTTGTGAGCAGTTCGGTAACTTCTTTTAGGCAGGTGTGCAAGATTTCCTGGACATCAGAATCGAGCTTTGCTTTTGTTTCTTCAGCCATTAAAAGCGACTGAACGCCTCGTCGTATAAGAGTATGAAAATTGCCAATAAGGCCGGATTTTCCCATTCCCCAGCGCCAGACCATATTATGGGCAATCCCTAAGGCATTTTGGAAATCCATATCTACTCCGGCAGTAGTGTAGCCGAATTTGATTTTTTCCGCGGCGTAACTACCTAAGGAAATCTTTATATCGTTTGATAACCCATTTTGATCTTTGATAAAAGTTTCTTCTTTTTCCGGAGTCCAGACCACCCCCATTGTTTCTTTGCGGGGTATTATGGTGGCTTTGAATACATCCTTACCCGGCGCAAGCAGGTATGTTACAATGGCATGGCCTGCTTCATGATAAGCGGTTTGCCATTTTTCCCGCGTGCTCATCTTAATCTTTCTTTTTATACCTAATTCTATTCTTTCTCGCGCCTCTTCAATCTCTTTCATTGTTATGGCATCTTTTTTATGGCGCACGGCAATTAATGTCGCTTCTCTTATAACATTTGCTATATCTGCCGGAGAGTAACCTACCGCTATTTTCGCGAGCCGGTCAAATTTTATATCTCCCGCATTGTATTTAATCTTTTTTATATAATAGGCAAAGAGTTTTTCACGGTCTTCCAAGCCCGGTAAATCTACATAAATTTTGCGGTCAAACCTTCCGGGCCGAAGGAGTGCGGAGTCAAGAAAATTTTCAGGCATATTAGTTGCTCCGATGATGACGATATTTATATCTTTTTCCTTAAGGCCATCCATCTCCACTAAAAGCTGATTTAAGGTTGTATTGGTCTCAGTCTGCCCTCCAAAACCCGGGTCCGCGGCTCTTTGCATGCCTACAGCATCAATTTCATCAATAAAGATAATACATCCGCCTTTTAATTCCGCTAATTGGCGCGCTCTTTTAAAAAGACTGCGAATTCTTCCCGCGCCTACACCTACAAACATCTCTACAAATTCCGAACCAGACATAGGGATAAACGGAATATCTGCTTCTGTGGCAATAGCTTTGGCTAAGTATGTTTTACCACAGCCCGGCGGGCCCAACATAAGGATTCCTCTTAAGATTCTTCCGCCTATACGTTGTAATTCCGCGCGGTCCTTGATCAGTTTTACCACTTCTAAGGATTCCTGCTTTGCCTCATCCATACCAATAACGTCATCCCATGTAATCAGCAATTCTTTGCCTTTGACAGCCTTTTTAGTTACTTGGGTAAATCCCTCGCCACCTTTTTTATAAAACATCCAATACATCATAAAGACGTAAACCGCGCCTTGGATAATACCCATAACGCTATACATAAACATTTGCAGGGGAAAAACGGCTAATTGGGATTGTCTAAGGTATGATTCTGATTCTTTCCATGCCTTGAGCCCAGCCATAATTACAAGATTAAAAATGATAAATATAATTAGAGATACTACAATAAGGATTATCCTGAGCCAATAAAGTCTTAGATAAAATTTAATTATTTTCCAGTTCATATTAAAAATGATTTTTACAGATTTCCGCCAAAGGCGGACCTGTTTCCGGTGTAAAAAACTAACCGCGTGGATTAAAAATTTTAACCTTAAAATAAAGATACCATATTAAACAGCTAAAGTCAATTTTTTTTGTTGTGGGGTCAAGGGTTTTTCTGTCATCCCAATATGATAATGTCGTATTCTAAAGTAGGGGCGAGCTTGCTCGCCCAAAAACGCGACGATTCAGACACTCCGTAATTGAAATATGAAAATACGACATTTCTATTTTGGTTTGACAAGACCAAGGGTTTTTCTTGACTTAGTTGTTTTTGTGTATATAATAACGTTGGGTTATATTAATTAAGGAGGTAATGAGATGGCGAAAATTAAGAAAGTTTTTGCGAGAGAAATTCTGGATTCACGCGGCAATCCTACTATAGAGGTAGATGTGATTTTGGATAATGGCGTAAAAGGCTCTGCCGCGGTTCCTTCGGGCGCGTCTACAGGCGAGAATGAAGCCTTGGAATTAAGAGACGGTGACAAAAAAAGATATTTAGGTAAAGGCGTATTAAAGGCAGTCAGCAATGTTAATACGATAATTGCTTCAAAAATAAAGGGTTTAGCGCCTGATTTTGAGAAAGTAGATAAACTGCTTATTAAATTAGATGGTACTGAAAATAAATCTAATTTTGGCGCTAACGCGATATTGGGTATTTCCTTGGCTGTAGCTAAGGCGGCAGCAGCCTCAAAAAAGCAATCGTTATACAAATTTTTAGGTACTGAAAAATCTAGAATTTTGCCCATACCGCTGATGAATATTCTAAATGGCGGTATGCACGCGGATAATAATTTGGATATACAGGAATTTATGATTATGCCTGTAGGCGCGGCCAGATTTTCCGAGGCATTGCGTATGGCAACCGAGGTATTTCATAATTTAAAATCGCTTTTGAAATCTAAGGGTTTATCCACATCCGTTGGAGACGAGGGCGGATTTGCTCCGAGCCTTAAATCGAATGAAGAAGCGCTTGGTTTGATTTTGCAGGCTATTGAAAAAGCAGGCTATAAGCCGGGAAGCGATATTCATTTGGCTTTAGACTGCGCGGCCAGTTCATTTTATAAAAATACGGATATAGGCGGATTACATACGGATACACACGGATTTTATAAATTTGAAGGCTCTGAAAAAACTTCTTCGGATTTAATTCAAATTTACGAAAATTGGCTTAATAAATACCCGATTCTTTCTATAGAAGATGGGCTTTCCGAGCATGATTGGACGGGTTGGCAGGAGATGACTACGAGATTGGGCGGTAGGCTTCAATTGGTTGGTGACGATATATTCGTGACTAACCCGAAAATTTTTAAAAAAGGTATTGCGCAAAACATAGGTAATGCTATACTAATAAAGTTAAATCAGATTGGTACGCTTTCCGAAACCATTGAAACAATAAATATTGCTAAGAAGAATAAATATAAAGCGATTATTTCCCATCGTTCCGGCGAGACCGAAGATACAACTATTGCCCATTTAGCAGTGGCGAGCATAGCAGGCCAGATTAAGACAGGTTCATTATCGCGCACTGATAGAATTTGTAAATATAACGAATTATTAAGAATTGAAGAAGAATTAGGTTCTAAGGCGCTTTACGCGGGTTTGCTTTGGAAATGAAAAATGCTGCTGATATTGAGAAAGGCATTTTGGCTTTTTGGTTTGGCGGTTTTTTTATTGATTATATTCTTGCCGGGTTACACTAAACTGCAGGAGCTTAGAGACAAAAGAAAGGAATTAGAAGATAGGGTTAAACGCGTAACCGTAGAAAATTCTCTTTTACAGGAAGAGATTAGGCTTATAAAAGAAGATTCGGTTTATCAGGAAAAAATCGTCAGAGAAAAATTAGGAGTTGTGCGTAAAGGCGAGATTCCGATTAAGATAATTACGAAAAAGGATTAGTTGGTTGGTTAGTATTGTGGCCTGTTTGGGGTGGATGTCCCATTATAGGAATTATAGGAAAAATTTCGCGGGGTGGAGCAGCCTGGTAGCTCGCAAGGCTCATAACCTTGAGGTCGTGCGTTCAAATCGCACCCCCGCAACCAAATAAAGCCCGCCAATTTCTTGGCGGGCTTTTAGGTATAATATAGGTAGAAAGATGCGCAGATTTTATTTAAGAAAAATAGTTATATTGTTTATGTTTTTATTTTTGACAACTAAGGTTCACGCCTATGTTAAGGGTTTTGAACCAATGTCTCTTGATAGGGGTCTGGAATACGCGGTCCAGGGTAAATTCGAAGAGGCAAAGAGAGAGTTTGATGATGGCCTGAAGAAAGACCGGGAAGTTTACCTTATAAAGGAAGCGCTTAGAATATTAGGGGATTTTTTTGATAGAAAGATTGCTAAAGAGCCAGCGGTATGTATCTTTAGAGGGATTGATTATACGAGAAAAGGCATGGTGGATGAGGCGATTCTTGATTTTAATCAGGCTCTTAGCGCCTGCCCGGATTACGCGCGCATTTATAATAACAGAGGGTTTACCTATTATCGTAAGCGCGAATTTAATAAAGCCAAAATAGATTTGAACAGGGCTATTGAATTAGATCCTGTTTATGCTAATGCCTATTATAATCGCGGAATCACGCACTATCTTAATTACGAATATAAAAAAGCGTTGGAAGATATGCTGAAAGCAGAATTTTTAGGCATAATATTGGATCCCGGATATCTGGATGTTTTTAAAAAAGCCGCCAAAGAGTCTGTTGCAGAATCGCCTGTAGGGGTTCGATTTATCGAACCCGAAAGAGATATCCCGACGGGCGCGATAAATCGCGCCCCTACAAAACAACGAAAATTTGTTATTTCGCAACAGGCCGCTAAAGAAGAAAATGGAAAATAACCTTTGGAAGTGGACAGATAATTTCGGAAGTTTTGAATCTTATTCAGCAGATAAAATTAAGAGCCTTTATTTTCCTCTTTGTAATGACGCCTTGATGTCATCGATTTCTCCCGATCTGCACGGAGATATAAAATCTAATCAGAATTCATTTTTGCTTACTCCTGTTTCCCGTATTGATTTAACAGATTCGAGAGCCTCAAGAAATTTTTGGGTTTACCTTGAAAAAAATAAAATCTGGTCAGCAACCGGGGTTTCAAAAGATTTAAAGCAAATTGAAAGTGACCAGTTTAAATTAGAGGCAGGGCTTCTCTGGCATAAAATTTCAAGGGAAAATAAGAAGATTGGTTTAAAGGTAGAGATTCTTTCTTTTGTACCGGCAATTGGTGAGCCTTCGGTTTCGCTCGCTTCACGGCGGAGCCGTGGGTCGCAAGGCGAGCCGGTTGAGATAATGCAGGTTACTATTACTAATATTTCTCAGGAAAAAATAGAGTTTACGCCTATTGCGGCTATCCCGATTTATGGACGTGGGGCAGGAAATATTCGCGATCACCGGCATGTGACTTCACTGCTTCAAAGAGTAACACTGCATAAATTTGGGGTGGTTGCCCGTCCTACATTGATTTTTGATGAAACCGGGCACAGGCCGAATAAAACAAATTATTTTGTTTTTGGTTATGAAGATGGATTTACTCCGCCTGAGTATATTTATCCGACACAAGAGATGTTCTGCGGAGATGATGGCGACCTTGAGGCGCCAGCTAGTGTGTTAAAAAATATTCTGCCGGTTAGAGGTGATGCGCAGGGTAAAGAGGCTTTTGGGGCATTGAGATTTGCCCGGCATGCTTTGTTGCCCGGTAAGTCTGTTGTCTATGTTGTTCTTATGGGAATAACCGAAGATAGAAAGCAAATTGGAGAGGTTATTAGGAAATTCAACAGCGTAAATAAAATTAAAGAATCCCTTGAGAGGACAAAGAGTTTTTGGATTGGTTTAAGTCAGGGAGGCCATGGGAAGCGAAATGAGAAAGGATTTTTTGAGATTCTTCAGCCCCTCGGGCTTCAGGATGAGCCTTTCGAGCAGAAAAACTCTTTAAGGGCTCATTTTGATAATTGGCTTCGCTGGGTAAGTATACAGCCGGTTTTGAGAAAGTTTTTTGGTTGCTCCTTTTTACCCGATTTTGATTACGGAAAAGGCGGCCGCGGTTGGCGGGACCTTTGGCAGGATTGTTTGGGCCTCATATTAAATGATCCTATTGAAGCGCGGGCAATGCTGGTTAATAATATTTCAGGCGTAAGAATTGATGGTTCAAATGCCACTATTATTGGAAAAAAAACAGGAGAATTTATCGCTGACCGCAATGATATTGCCCGCGTTTGGATGGATCATGGTGTATGGCCGCTTTTAACTTTAAATTTATATTTGGATAGGACGCTGGATTTTGATATTCTTTTTGAAGAGGCTACTTATTTTCGCGATCAGCATATTTATAGATCGCGCGGTTGCGATCGTGATTGGAAATCGCAGGCAGGAAATAAATTAAGGACTGTCTCTGGAAAGATTTACAAAGGAACTATTTTTGAGCATCTTTTGATACAGAATCTGGCGCAGTTTTTTAATGTTGGAGCGCATAATTTTTTGCGGCTTGAAGGCGCGGATTGGAATGACGGCTTGGATATGGCTAAGGAAAATGGAGAGAGTGTTGCTTTTAGCTGTATGTACGCTCAAAACCTAAGTCTGCTGGCAAGTTTGTTAGAGAAAACAACTAAAAGTAAAATTAAAATTGCCAAAGAATTTAAGATACTTTTGGGCAAAATAAATTATAATGATATTAAGCAAAAACAATCCGTATTAAATAATTATTTCGCGAAGACGAGATCCTGTATTTCAGGAGATAAGGTTGCTATAGATGTTGATTTGCTTGTCGGTGATCTTCGGAAAAAATCCGAATGGATGATGGATTATATTAGAAAGGACGAGTGGGTAGAGCCGGGATTTTTTAACGGTTATTACGATAATAATAAGGAATGTGTTGAGGGAATTAAAAATAATTTAGTCAGGATGAGTTTGGTTTCGCAGGTTTTTCCTATAATGAGCGGGGTTGCGACTGATGAGCAGATTAAAGAAATTTTAAAGAATGTCCAAAAATATCTTTTTGATAAGAAAATAAAAGGGTATCGTCTGAATACTAATTTTGAAGGAGAGCAGTATGATTTAGGCCGGGCATTTTCCTTTGCTTATGGGAATAAGGAGAATGGCGCGTTTTTTAACCACATGATTGTTATGTTTGCTTACGCGTTGCGGATAAGAGGATTTGTTAATGAGGCAGAGAGAGCTTTAGATTCAATTTATAATATGGCAGTTAATACAGGGCAATCTAAAATTTATCCTTGCCTTCCGGAATATTTTGATTCGCAAGGCAGGGGGATGTATTCGTATCTTACTGGTTCTGCCAGTTGGTTTATGCTTACTATGTCTCTCAGGGAACATCTATAAAGGCGTTTCGGAAGTATCTCCACGGGCTTGATGAATCAAGCCCCTACAAAACAACGAAAATTTGCTATTTTATAATAGTGCCATAAAATATGTATAGCAAGAATATTATACTAGGAGAAATTATGTTTAAATTAACGCGCTTATTGCGTTTATTGTCTAATTGTTGTAAGTTGAGCCCAAAATCAAAGAAACGCATTATTTTTATTGTCTCGCTTAGTTTTGTTTTGGGAGCGAATATTTATTTTCGCGCTGGCTCTATTTATCTGCCTCAGTTAAAAGATCAAGCTAAAAGCATAGTAGAGCAAAAAATCAGGCAGGAAGTAATTAAAGGAATTGACGAGAAATTCTCCGACCTTAATATCTTTGCCAAGAAGACTTTGGCAAATGTCGCGCTTTCCGACTATAAAAAACAAAATAAAAAAGAAGTAGAAAAACTAATACAGGAAAATTATTTTAAATTAAAAGATCCTTATCAAGACGCGGCAGGTCAGACGTATCTTTCGGAATTGGATTGTTGGGATTGGGCAAAATATACAGAGAACGTTTTTCATTCTGGCCATGTGGGCGATAAGGTTGTAGACGGTAAAGAACTTAATAGTTTTATGCTTGCCCCGTCTGGTAGTTATATTTCCTGGAATAACTTTCTTTTTTATTTTTCTTCCTTTCTCTATAAGGTTTTTTCTTTTATTAATCCTGCGCCTCTTTTTAATTTTTTATTTTATCTTCCTTTGTTTTTCACCGCTGTATTTATAGTCTTGTTATATTTATTTTGCTTTTATCATTGGGATAATTTAACTGCCGTAATTACATCTTTATTTGTCGGTTTATCGCCGATTTTTTTATCGCGTAGCTGCGCGGGTTGGTTTGATACGGATATATTTAATTTATTATTTCCTTTGCTAATTGTCTGGTCATATCTTTTGGCTTGCAGTGCTTCATCCGTTCATTTAAGGACCAGGCATATGTGTATCGCGGGTTTTTGGGTAGGTTTGTTTTGTTGCACCTGGCAGTATTGGTGGTTTATAGCTACGATCATTTTTGTATGTGAAGCTTATTCTATGGTAAATCTTGTTTTTATATATTGGCAGTATAAAGAAGAGAATTTTGCTTTATTTCGTCAGCGCCTTTTTTCGTTATCTTCGTTTTTATTATTTAGTTCTTTTTGGGTTATTATTTTTTCAGGTATTCAGCCATTAAAAGATTTATATGGTCAGATTCAACATGCCTTTAATTTGAATACGTCCTTAACTGTTTCTATCTGGCCCAATGTTTATTCTACCGTATCGGAGTTAAGGAAGGTGGATATTGTTTCGCTTGCCAAATCTATAGGAGGGGTGGGGCTGTTATTTTTACCAGTTGTCAGTTTAGGGGGCCTGTTCATATTTGTTTTTTCTAAAAAAAAATGTACTGTTTTTCAGCGCGAGGCTATTGTTATTATGATATTTTGGTTTATGAGTATGTGTATCGCCTGCCTTAAGGGTATAAGATTTTCTATGTTTATTATTGTGCCTCTTGGCCTGTCTTTAGGCTGGGGCGTGAGCGAATTGTGTAAGTATTATAAAACAAAAAAAATAATGCTTGGCTATATCGCGGTAATTGTAATAGCGCTAATGGCAGGGCTTTTTAATAACGCCTATAGCTTATTTAGAGGGACGTATCCTCTTATGGGTGATACATGGTATAGGGCATTAACCCAGATAAAAGAATATACGCCAAAGGAGGCGATTATTAATTCATGGTGGGATTTTGGGGATTGGTTTAGGGTGGTTGCTAACCGCAGGGTTATCTTTGATGGGCAGAGTCAGGATATGCCCCAGGCTTACTGGATGGCGCGCGTTTTAATAACAAATAACGAAAAGGAGGCAATAAGAATTTTGCGCATGTTAAATAATGGAGGTAATAAGGCGTTTGATATTATAAATGAGCATATCAAGGACCCCATTAAATCCGTGATATTTTTAAAGAAACTTCTTTCTTGCGATATTCTGGAAGCCAAAAATAGCTTGGCAAAGTTTTTGCCTCCCTTGGCAGCCAAGGATGTAAGTAAAATACTTTTTAATAAGCCCGATAAAGCCTATTTTGTTGTTGATTCTACAATGCAGTATAAAATATTTCCTATTTCATATATCGGAAATTGGGATTTTGTTAAATTTTATATAAATAAAAATATCAATAAAAAAACCAAAGAAGAGATTACGCGCCAGCTTAGTGAATGGGGCATAGATAGCTCTCAGGCGCGGAAACTTTATGATGAAGCTATTTTAGTATCTCAAGGTAATTTAGATCTTTGGCTGTCACCGCGATTACAGCTTCGTGGCGGAATAGAAATGGGGTCTGAAAGAAATGGCGCTGTGTTTTTTGATAATGGTTTAGTTTATAACCCTAAAGAGCAAACTGTGGATATGTATTCTTCGGCTGATAGAAAATATATAACGCCTGGAAGCCTTTTTATTCTTAAGCAGGGCAAATTAGAAGAAATCTCTTATCCTGGGAATGACTTAAATCCTTCTGTCCTAATTTTTAAAAACCAGAAAGAGGAGTATCGTTGCATAGCTTTTGATCGTGAGTTGGCAGGCAGTTTATTTGCACGCCTGCTTTTCCTGAAAGGTAAGGGTCTTAAGTATTTTAAACCGTTTATAGAAGAAGAAGGCGAAGATAACTATATTGGAGTTTTTGAGATTGTTTGGGATGGGATTGAAGATGAGCGATAATATCGAAATTTCAGTAGTTTTGCCTTGTTTAAATGAAGAAGGCGCCATTGGCGGCTGTATAGAAAAGATTAAAGAGGTTTTTATAAGAGATGGCCTTAAGGGAGAAATTATTGTCGCGGATAATGGCTCAACTGACCATTCAAGAGAAATATCTGAATTAAAAGGCGCGGTGGTTGTTTATGAGCCTTTTCAGGGTTATGGCGCGGCTTATTTGAGGGGGTTAGAGGCAGTAAGAGGTAAATATATAGTTATCGCGGATAGCGATAATACGTATGATTTTTACAGCATCAGCTCTTTTCTTGAAAAATTACGTCAGGGTTATGATTTTGTAATGGGTTCAAGATTTAAAGGAAAGATGCACAAAAAGGCAATGCCTTGGATGAACCGCTATATTGGTAATCCTATTCTTTCAGGAATGTGCCGTCTTTTTTTTCGTACACGGCTTTCTGATATCCATTGCGGAATGCGCGGCTTTACTTTAGAGGCTTATCAAAAGATGAAATTAAAAAGCCTGGGTATGGAGTTTGCTACAGAGATGGTAGTCGCGGCATTACAGAATAATTTAAAGATTTGCGAAATACCTATTAACTATTATCCGCGTCAAGGCGAGTCTAAATTGAAACCTTTTTCTGATGCCTGGCGGCATGTACGGTTTATGCTGCTTTATTCTCCTGCCTGGCTTTATTTTATTCCCGGCATTTTGGGCATGGTAGTAGGGATTTCTCTCTCGCTTTTTTTGTTAAAAGGGCCTTTTTTGTTTTTAGGCCGCTATTGGGGTACGCATCTCATGGTTTTCGCGAGCTTACTTTGCATTCTCTCTTATCAGATTTTTCATATGGGGGTTTTTGCCCATTCTTTCGCTATAAGAGAAGGTTTTTTAAAAGCAGATTCTTTGACTTCATTTTTTCAGCGGCACTTTACTTTAGAAAAGGGGCTTATCTTGGGAGGCATTGTGTTTTTGGCAGGATCTGGCGTAACGCTTTTTATTTTCATAGAATGGTTTTCTAAAAATTTCGGGGCATTATATAGGATACGGGAATCTATCTTTGCGATGACCTTGATTATTATCGGTCTGCAAACAGTTTTTTCCTCTTTCTTTATCAGTCTTTTGTTTTTAAAGAGGAAATAAGGATTTCTTATAAGGACTAAGCAATGAAAATATCTATTGTTGTGCCTTGTTTTAATGAAGATAAGGTAATTAAAGAGCTAATTGAGAGGTTGAAAGAGACGCTTACTATATGCCTGGATATAAAACTAATTACTAAGTATGAGATAATTTTCATAGATGATGGAAGTTCTGATAATACGCTCCTCTTGCTTAGAAGTTTTTCTCGCGATGACGAGAGAATTAAAGTAGTAAGCTTTTCAAGAAATTTCGGTCAACAAATAGCAATTACCGCCGGCATAGATGCAGCTGACGGGGATGCTATGGTTATTATGGATGCTGACCTTCAGGATCCTCCAGAGCTTATTCCGGAAATGATTAAGGAATGGAATAAAGGGTATAAGATTATTCATATGAAACGCAAGCAGAGAATAGGGGAAAGCGGTTTAAAGAAATTTACCGCTAAAATATTTTATCGTTTGTTAAATAAACTTACGACAGTGGAAATTCCACTAGATAGTGGAGATTTTAAATTATTAGATAAAGAGATAATTCTTTATTTAAGAAAATTAACAGAGCATTTTAGGTTTATGCGCGGCTTGGAGGTATTAGCTGGATTTAGCCAATTGACATTAGAATATGACAGACCCGCCAGATTTGCGGGGAAACCAAAGTATTCTTTTTTGAAATCTTTTAAATTAGCCGTGGATGGTATTACCTCTTTTTCTTCTAAGCCTTTGAAAATGGTAACCGTTTTAGGGATTATTGGCATAATATCAAGTTTTATTTTAATGGCATATGCGATGATGTCTAAGATAATGCTTCCGAATAGGATATTACCCGGATGGACATCGCTATTGATTGTTGTTGTTTTTTTTAGTAGTATTCAATTATTCTCTTTAGGGTTAATCGGTGAATATATAGGCAGGATCTACGAAGAGGTAAAGGGCCGCCCCCTCTATGTAATAAAGGACAAGATAAATTTATGAAAAGATTTTTATTGTTACTTATATTGGTACTATTTGCTATTGTGATCAGGCTTTACCATATTGGTTTTCCGGCTATAGGTTACCACAATATGAAAGAGAATGAGTATTTAGGAGCAGCAGAATTAATGAAAGAAACAGGTGATTATGCTCGAGAGAGGTTTTATTTTGTATACAACTGGGATAAGGATACTCCTCCCAATGTGTATGCGGAGGTTCTTTGGGTGCCCTACCAGATTCTATTATGTCAGAAATTTTTAGGGATAGAAAATTTATGGTGTCCACGCCTTATTCAAGTGCTATTTATGGCTGGGGCTATAATTATAATGTATCACTTATGTTATCTTTTATTGCCTAGCGCGTCTTTTGCTTATTTAGCCTCTTTTATTCTGGCTATTATGCCTTTAGGAATATACTTTGGCAGAAACCTGCAACCTGAGTCCCCAGCTTTTTTTTGGATGCTACTGTCATTTTTGGCCTTTTTAAAATTTATTAAAGAATACAAGCTAAAGTTTATTTTCTTATTTTCAATTTCATTTTTGTTGACATTGTCTTATAAGATTTCATTTATTTTGCCAATCTGCGGATTGATATTTTTAATCCCCCTATTAGATCTCCGAAAATTTAGCTTAAAGAAATGGGCGGGTGTAGTTGTTATTGTTATTCTTCCTGTGTTATTACTTTTGTTATGGTGGAAGTCGATAGACGCATTGCAATTTAATTCTGCAGTAGGAAGAATTAAACTTTTCTCGGTATTCACTCCTTCTTATTGGCGGCAATATGGCCAAATAATTCTTAATTACGCCATAAGAGAAAATTTTACTATTTTTTATATGTTATTCGCAATCATAGGAATGAGTTTTATTTCAATGAGATTCTTGCGAAATAAAAAAGATATATTCTCTTATTTTATTATTGTTTACGGGATTACCATAATTCCGTATTTTATGTTTTTTTCTGATTTTATTAATCAGCATAATTATTATCAGATGCCATTTTTGTCTTTAGTGGTAATTTGTAGCAGTTATTTTATAATAAAATTATCAGCTTACGCATCCTCTTTCTTTAAAGAAAGGCATTTTATCATTCAAAGAATTTTAATTGCAGCTATCATTTTAATTACTTTGCCGTCAGTTTATAAGAGCGCTTTAGCGCCATATAGAACAGTTTTTTTCGGCCAGGATGTGGCAGGAGCATATTTAAATAAAATTACAAAAAAACAAGATAGGTTCTTCGCGCTCACCTTTTCTCAGGGGTATGCTACCTGCCGATATGCGTGTCGAAAATGCGGCTGGCCGTCTTCTTTGGAAGATTTTAAGAATTTAGAGGAGAAACTTCATATAAAGCACTTATATATTTATCCACCATACTTTTTTGAAAGTATTGCCGATGAATTTAAGGAATATATACGAAATAATTATTCTTTGCTTCAAATAGGGTTACTTAAAACCGGGAAAAACCTTGTTCCTTATTATTGGATCCTGGAAAAAGGCGGTAAACTTAAAGTAGAAGAGTTTATGAATGATTATTTGAAAAATATCAGGCCAGAAAAAGTTTATGAGTTAGAAGGCAAAAAATATATTTTCTATACCATGGGCTCCGGATAATAAATGAATTTATCTTTAAAAAAATCAGATTTTATTATTAGGGAAAAGGAGTTTCATGAATATTTCTACAAAGATAAAGAGCATAGTAGGATAGTAGATCCTTACGTTTTGTTTGAATCAATTTCTGCTTTTGAAAATAAGTTCATTGTAAATTTTTTTGGTGACTTAGAAGGTAAGGTCATCGCTGATATAGGGGCTGGTACCGGAGAGAGTAGCATATATTTTGCTTTAAAAGGGGCAAAAGTTATCTGGATAGATATTGCAGAGGCAGCATATGAAAAGGCAAAATATTTAGCAAAAAAATTTAACGTAGAAGAAAATATACATTTTTTAGTAGGAGATATCATAGAGATTTTCAAAGATTATCATTCCTTAAAAATTGATTATATCTATGGCAATGGCGTATTACATCATATTGATTATGAGAAACTACCAGAATCTATGTACAATGTTTTAAGTGACGGAGGTAAATTTGCTTTTATCGAACCTCTAAAATATAATCCTCTTATAAATATCTATCGCATGTTGGCTGATAAAATACGGACTTTTGATGAGAGGCCGTTGGGCTTGGGGGTTAGCAAAAGATTTGGAAAGTATTTTTATGCAAACCACAGAGAATTTTGGTTATTTAGCTTGGCCGTTTTTTTAAAATTTTATCTAATTGATAGGGTTCGCCCTAACGATGAACCTTATTGGAAAAAAATTTTTTATGATTTGGATGGATGTAAGTCGATATTATTATTTACGGAGCATCTGGATAAAATTTTAACCAAAATAACGCCTTTGAATTTTCTCTGCTGGAATACTGTTATATATGGGAGCAAATCTTTTTGAAGCGTGTATCCATCTCTGACTAAAAGATCAATTTGATTGCGGTTCTCTTGAGTCAGGTGATGAAATTTTGGGTTTCTTTTGATACTCATTTTTTTCTCCTTCCCACTCTTTTGAGTATCAAAAGTTTATACTATTTTTTGTTTTTTGTACACTTAAAAAAGTTACTTTTAAATATACAAAAAACTTATTATAAACTAAGCTCTTTTTGCATTAGCAACTTGAACTTAACGGGTTTAAGTTTTATATGATTCCTTTATTTATACTTTTGTTTTTTTTGTTTTCCCTCATGTGGATTTATGGGGGATACTTTTTATTTATCGCCCTCCTTTCTTGTATATTAAAAAAAGAAAATAATATTAATCTATCCTATACTCCGGAAGTTACAATAATCATACCTACTTTTAACGAAGAGCGGGTCATCGAGGAGAGGTTGAAGAATCTTCTGGCTCAGGATTATCCGCATGATAAGCTTCAGTTCTTAGTGGTTGATAGTGGTTCTACGGATAAGACCGGAGAGATAGTTAATCGTTTTAAATCTTACGGGGTAGAATTATTGACTGAAAATGAGCGTAAGGGTAAGGGCGCGGCAATACGATATGCTTTAAATTTCAGCCGCTATGGAATAATTGTGGTTAGCGATGCCAATTCATATTTTGAGCCGGGTTGTCTAAAAAAAATACTTAGTAATTTTTCCGATTTGCGAGTAGGAGGAGTTACGGGTAGGTATACGGTTCGTGAAAAATTAAAAGGTCCGGGATCGCAAGGTTCAGTATTTTTCCGGGAGTATGAAAATAATCTGCGTCGCTATGAAAGTCAGGTTGATTCGGCGGTTAGCCTTTTTGGTGAACTTTTCGCTTGTCGTAAGGAGCTTTGCATTGTCGATGAAAGAAATCTTACTGAAGATTTTGATACTTCGGTTTATATTCGAAGCAAAGGTTATTTTTTGGTGTATGAATCTGGTGCAGAGGTTTATGAGTATGCTCCTTATAGCAGGCAGGATTTGATTACTCAGCGCAAACGGGTAATTATTGGGACGATTCAGACCATTTATAAGCATAAATCTATGCTTTTTAACCCTGGTTATGGGTTATATGGAACAATAATATTGCCTGGCCATAAACTGTTTCCAGTGTTAAGCCCGTTTTTTTTGTTTGGGTTTTTGGTGGTAGCGGGAGTGTTCTTTAGGACGATTTTGGGTTTCTGTTTCTTTTCATTTTTAGGATTGTTTTTACTTTTGGCATTATTGAACTTGATAAATAAGAAATTTCCGAATCTGGCGAGGATTGTTTTTTATATTATTTTGGTGAATTTTTCCTGTCTGTTGGCTTGGAGAGATTATTTTTTCGGCAAGTATACGGTAAAATGGAAGAAGATGGAGAGTTCGCGGTTTTAGGTAGAGAGGCGGCTGACTCGGAAGTATTCTTGCGCCGAATCTTTTAAAGAAGTTAGTAATCTTTTTTGAGAAAGAAATGCGTCGTTGATTTTTCGATTTGCTTGGATAACCCGTCTTTTAGTTAGGGTAGATTTCAATTGCGGGAAAAATGCTCCGGTTCCGGTTAATAGCGCTTTAAGGTTTTTTCTTTGTCCGGTGGTTAAATAAAATAATATTCTTATTGCCGTGTAGGCGATTATTATTGTTAAGGAAAATGATAATCGCATTCCTGCGAAGTTTTTAAACACGGTGATCAGGGCGTTTCTTTGAGTATAGAATATTCTTATTGGGGTATCACGTTTGCCGATAGCTGAGCCGAATTCGTGGCCGACTATTGAAAGTGGCTGGTAAATTACTTTGTAACCCGCAAGCCAGATTCTCCAACAGAGATCGATATCTTCACAGAGTAGAAAATAATCCTCGTCAAAGCCGCCCAATTTTTGAAAAACAGTTTTTCTGGCTAACATGCTTGCTCCGCAAAGTCCGCCCACTTCTCCAGGCTCGTCATAATTCGCGTTGTTCTTTAAACCGTATCCGATATCAAAACCTGTCCCCGAGTAAGTTAATTTTTTGCCGCAACTGTTAATTATTCCGGGCTGGTTGAGGAAATATATTTTGCTGCCTACTATTGCCGCATCCGGATTCTGTTCAATAGACTGAACCAGTTTTTCCAGCCATAGGGGTTCGGTTTTAGTATCGCTGTTTAAGAAAGCGATATATTCGGCTTCAACTGTGGATATCGCCAGATTGTAGCCTCGAGCGAATCCGCAGTTAATTTTAAGGGCGATTATTTTTACGGCGGGGAACAGCCCGGAGGTGTATTCAACTGAGCCGTCGGAGGAAGCGATATCCAGGAGGTAAATTTCGAAATTCTCATAAGTTTGCCGAAGCAGAGAATCAAAACAATCCCAGAGGTATTTTTTACAGTTATGATTGCTTACTATTACCGCGACTTGAGTAGGCATATTTTTTAATGTGATATATTTTGGTTCCTTAACTCGTCGTAAATCTTTGCGCGCATATGCTGAAAAATTTCTAATTGCGCGCAAACAGAAAGTTTCGTTATCTGACAACCATCACTTTTTATCACAATAATTACGAAAGAACCTATATTTTATTGAGCACAAGGAATTATATAGCATAAAGAAAGAGAAAACAAGAATAATAATAAAAAAGTTAAAAAACAAAAAGTGAAAAAACAGTTTCCTTAATTATTGGGAAGATGTATAATAAAAAAAATTAGCTTTATTCAGGTTAGGAGTATTATGGGACTGTTGCGAAATGCTTCGGAACCGTCATTTCCGCGAAAGGTCGAGCCCAGTTGGGCTCTGACACTTCCTCGGGCATTTCGCCCTCGGTCGCGGGAATCCAGAAACAATGGGACTCGATGACAAAAAACTTCTGGATTCCCCGGTCAAGCCGGGGAATGACAATTTGAAGGCATTTCGCAACAGTCCGATTATCTATGGGTATAAAAATATGCCTTTATTAAACGACATGTTCGAAGTTTTTTTATCAAGTAATAGAAAAGAGCTGTTTCCTTCCAAATACTGGGTTGCCCTGAATAAAAAAAACCTGGAACAATTAGAAAAATACGGATATGATAATTTTAAAAGAACAATAGCGCTCGATTATTTTACTTGGCTTGTTTCACCTTGGGACGAACAGATAAAATATCTTGTTGGTAATCTTCCTGTGCAATCGGTAATTAAAAATGCTGTCAGGACCCTATTGACCAAGAAACATAAATGTTTTAATTGGGCGCAGTCGTTGTCGTATAATTTTATTACATATATGGTTTACGAATATGTATTGCGAAATGATAAGGCGCGCCTTCTTGATAGCCTCAATGAGCCTGCAGAAGGCAACCCTCCCGAGGTTTACCTCAAGAATAAATTGATCTCACAGGATTTGGCAAATTCAGTGCTTGAGTTTAAGGCGGTAATGGATTCCGGAATTGACAAGAAAGCCATTAAGACTATTATTGAATTAGGCGCCGGTTATGGAAGGACTGCCTGATCCAGACGAAATTTTTCGAAGCTATGTTTAAATTGGAGTGACCGTTTCAGTATGCGGAAAAAAATTCTAGAAATAGGGTGTGGCCAAGGGTTTAACGCTTATTGTTTGTCCCAAAGAGATGATATTGTCGGGATCGATATATCTGTCGAAGATATAGCTGTTGCCCGGAAAAGATTTCCCGGCGTAGATTATAGAGTGATGAATATGGAGCGCCTGGAATTCATAGACGGTTATTTTGACCAGATTTATTCTCTGGATGTTCTGGAACACGTGGATAATTTAGACCGGGTCATCGCTGAGGCCCGGCGGGTCTTAAAGCCGGGAGGGAAATTTATCATCAATATCCCATATTGGAAATCCGAGCAATGGCTCCTGAAGCTTCGGCCGACTTATTTCAAAGAGATCCATCATGTCCGAATTTTTGGAGAAAATAGCCTGGAAGAATTGCTGGCTGACAAGAAATTTAGCCTGATTAGAAAGAGAAAAACCGGTTTCTTGCAGCACGTTTTTCAGTATTATATGTTTAAGCGCAAACAGTCCAGTAAAACTCAGTTGGGTATCGGCCATTGGCGCGACAATTGGAAGACTAAATCTTTATATGTCAGTCTGATGTTTTTCGATGAGCAGCTTTTTAGGACACCGGTGAGGTTTTGTCCACTTTGGATTATAACCTTGCCTATAGGGTTCTTGATCAATCTATTCGGGAATATTTTTTTCCCAAAATCGTTGTTTTATGAATTCAGGAAAGATGTCTAGAAAAGAAGATATAATTTTCGTTATTAATCCTTCGCTCTGGTATGAGAATATGTATCCTAGCGGGTTACTCTGTCTTTCCAGTTATTTGAAAAAACAGGGGTTCGATAATTTTATTCTGGATTCACGGATTTCCCAGGTTGAACCCGAAAAGCCCATGAGAGAGAAGATGCTATTAGAAAAAATCATCCAGATTAATCCACGGGTAGTTTGTTTTTCAGCCAGCCACCGGGAGTTTGACGAGGTGGTCAGGATGAATTACGCGCTTAAAAAAACGAATAAGGACATTGTTACCATTGTCGGCGGCTCGCAGCCGACTTACCGTTTTGCTGATTTTCTGGATAACGGATTTGATTTTGTCGGTATCGGCGAAGGTGAAATTACCCTGCATGAGTTTGTCCGGGAACTCTTTAGCGGTTCTTCTCGTTGGGAAACTATCAATGGGCTGGCATGGAAGAACAAGGGGCGGATAATAATAAATCCTGACCGGTCTCTTATGAGCGAGAACGAGATGAATAGCCTCGACGCGCTGTCTTACGGGGAAATTGATCCACGGTATTTTGATATCAATATCGGCACAATCAGGGGGCTGCCGTTAAGAGGGGCGTTGTTATTGACCAGTAGAGGCTGCCCTTTTAACTGTTCTTATTGCGGGTGCAACCTGATTTTTGGCAGGAAGCTGCGTTTTCGTTCTCTGGACAAGATAGAAGAGGAGGTTAAACTTCTCAAAAATAAGTTCGCCATTGAAGGGCTTTGGATAGTCGATGATACTTTTACCATAAAAAGAGAGCATGCGATAGGCGTAGCGCGGATTTTGAAAAAATACGGCTTAATCTGGGGGTGTCAGTCCCGGGTTGATACCATAAACGAAGAGCTGATGAGTATTATGCGCCAATCAGGATGCGTCCAGATAGATTTCGGTGTGGAATCCGGCAGCCAGAGGATCTTGGATGAGATAATCGGCAAGAAAACTAATATTGCGCAGATTATTCAAGCCTTTGCCCTGGCTAAGAAGCATAAGATCAGGGCTTTAGCGAATTTTATGCTGGGTTTTCCGACCGAGACTTATCAGGATTTTAAAGAGACGGAGAGGATCGCGGACTTAATAGATGCGGACGTCTATATTTTCTCTATCGCTACCCCTTTGCCGGGGACGCGGTTATATGAGATGGTTGATGAAAATATCAATCCGGCCGAATATTCTTTATTGAATTGGAACGGCAGCGATTTGACTGAACGGTTGAACAAATCGAAAATAAAAAACCTAATAGGGGAAAGGCTCAGGCTGCACAGGAAGTACTTTTTAAGTTCCTTAATTAAATTAATTTTCTCTCCGGGAAGTTACTGGCTTTTTTTAAAACGGAAGTACAAATTTCAGAGATTATTTTTCGTGGTTAAGTTTTTTTTCGATAAATACTTAAAATGTTGTACCTAACTGCTATTTAATTAAGGTTTTGCGTAATAAGTATTCCGAATTTCTACGCTAATTGAGTCTGTTGCGAAATGCCTGCAAATTGTCATTCCCCGGCTTGACCGGGGAATCCAGAAGTTTTTTGTCGTCGAGCCCCATTGTTTCTGGATTCCGGCTTTCGCCGGAATGACACTTTTATGGTGTTTTGCAACAATCCCTAATTGCCAATTTTATCTGCGCTCAAATCATAGATTTTCTACTTAAGGAATTTTTGGTTCTTTCGTAATTATTGTGATAAAAAGTGATGCTTGTCAGATAACGAAAGTTTCTGTTTGCGCGCAATTAGAAATTTTTCGGCAGATGTGCGCAAGGATTTACGACGAGTTGAAGCACCCTCTTTTTACGTAAGTCGCTGCGGAAACGAGGAGTAAACCGCAGCGCACGGCGAAAAATTTCGTGCGCAAACAGGAACTTTCGTTATCCCGCTATTTATCAAGTAGTTACGATAATTATTCCACATTAT
>CAKKQB010000054.1 GCA_919901915.1 Omnitrophica bacterium GWA2_41_15 | reverse complement strand
GACGAGTAGCCTGCCTGCCGGAGATGATTGGGACAAGGTCATTAAGTACGAGAAAGCGGTTCAACGGTCTATATTGCAGAACCTTGCCCTGCTGAAACGCCTGCAATCTATGCGATGAGGGGTTGAATATGGCTTTGTTTTGGCACAAATGCTTGTGTAAGCTTACGGGTCATTGGAAGGGGGTGTCGGCCGAGGGTCAGGCGAGGCGCTGGCCGTGAGTGATTTAAAATTTTAAAATGTCATGTCGTGTTCATTAAAACTAAAAAGAATTCTTTTTTTGGAAAAAGCGCGGCAGGATGTAGACGATAAAGGACTTGAACCAAAGAGTGGCGCAAGTTATAATGTTTTATAACCTTAAAGGAGAGAAACCTATGCCTGAATATTTAAAAATCCATGAAGCGGCGGACCTGCTTAAAATAACCAAGCAGACATTGCGCAATTGGGATAAACAGGGCAAGCTAACGCCTCACCGCCATCCGCTCAACAATTACCGTCTATATAAGAAATCTGATTTGATTAAACTCTTAAACAAAATCGAGAAGAAATGATCAATAAGCCCGTCAGATATTTTCTATACGCTCGCAAGTCATCGGAGAACGAAGACAGACAGGTTGCCTCTGTCCCCTCGCAGATTGAAGAGCTCAAAAAACTTGCCCAAGAGATGAATCTAAACATCAGTGAAATCTTCACCGAGGAGAAATCTGCCAAGGCCCCGGGACGGCCGGTCTTTAGTCAAATGATCGCGGATATTCACAAAGGCCGTGCCGAGGGCATTCTCTGCTGGAAATTAGACCGTCTGGCGCGCAACCCAATAGACGGCGGCACGATCAGCTGGATGCTTCAACAATCGATTATTCGCCATATTCAGACATTCCAGCGCGCCTATCACCCCACAGACAACGTTCTTATGATGAACCTTGAGTTCGGGATGGCCAATCAATTCATTCTCGATTTAAGCGTCAATACTAAGCGCGGCCAAAGGAATAAAATTCAGCAGGGCTGGCTTCCGCATAAGCCGCCGGTCGGGTATCTTAATAATCTTTACAATCAGCCGGACAAGCCACCGATTTATCCGGATCCCGTCTCTTTCCCGATCATGAAGAAACTTTGGGCGATTCTTTTGGAGAAACGCTGTTCCATTGACAAACTTTTTGATATCGCTCACGGGATGGGCCTAAAAATGGCTAAGGGCACTAAGATGTCAAGCCACAACTTCTACCTGCTCTTCCGCAATCCCTTCTATTACGGCGCATTCCTCTGGAATGACGAGGTATATCCGGGAAAGCATGAACCGATGATCACCAAGACCGAGTTTGATTTAGCGCAAAAAATTATCAATAGCCGGAGTTTCCCTCGGGAGCAAACGCACACTTTTGCCTTCACCGGCCTGATGCGTTGCGGAGAATGCGGGGCTTATATTACCGCTGAGGAAAAATTTAAGCACTTAAAGAACGGCGGCACAAATCATCACACTTATTATCGTTGCACGAAAAGGATCAAGCGGGATTGCTCCGAGCCGCCTATCCGATTAGAGGATCTCGAAAATCAGATCCGTGACATTTTAGGAAAGATAACCATACCGCCGCAATTCAGGGATTGGGCGATAAAACAACTGAAAGTTGATCAATCAAAAGAAATAGTCGACCGCGACGAAATCACCAAAGCGCACCGGCATAATCTGGACGCCTGCATCAAAAAATTAGACGCGCTCTTTAATATGCGCCTCAATGAAGAGATCAGTCAGGAAGAATACGCCAAGAAGAAAGACGATCTGCTCGAGGAAAAGCAGAAATACGAGGAGTTAATTGGTGATACGCAGGCAAGGGTTGAAACATGGCTGGATCGTGCTGACAAGGCCTTTATATTCGCTCAAACCGCGCAGAAACGGTTCGACACAGGTACTTTGGAGGACAAAAGGTATGTTCTCTCGTGTTTAGGTTCGAACCTCGTCCTATCGGGCAGAAAACTGCGTTTTCAGGTCGATGATTGCCTTGCCATCTTCCAAGAGGTCGCCCCAGACGTACAAAGCCTCCACAACCGGTTAGAACCAACGCAACTCGTTGATTCTACGACTGATTGGGAGGCTTTATATGCTCAAAACAAAAAATGGGGTGGCTGACGGGGATCGAACCCGCAAAACCTCTAGAGCCACAGTCTAGTGCTCTAACCAATTGAGCTACAGCCACCACAATTATTTATTACGCATGCAAAATAGCATGACAATTACAACATATTCTTTCTAAATTCTTAATATTATTATTTCTCCTATTACTATCTTTATGGTGAACAACCAATGCTCTTTTATCAGAAAACCCGCACATAGCGCATTTAAATGGAATATTATGCCTGCGCATTAAATCGCGATAAGCAGTTTCTCCAGAAACCCAATTTGGAGCATTGATACCATAACGGACATGCTTATTTTCCCAAGAGCAATGACAAGCCACACCACAAAAAAATTTATTTCTTTTTGATCTTTTAAAATCTTTGGGCGTCCTCCAAATCTCCTTACCGCAATAACTGCACTCAACCCATTTACCTGTAAACTGAGCTTTAGTACGACACTTTATAGAACAATATTTACCCCAACCCTTTTTCGCATGAAAAAGTTTTACATAAAATTCCTTGCCGCAAATTTTACATTTTTGATTTGGCACAATAAAATTATATCAAAGAACAGTAGGAATGTCAATATAATTAACTAGTTCGCAGTCAGATGCTCTAACCGATTGAGCTATAGCCACCACAATGCAACTTATATCTATGTATTTTCCCTCTTACGAGATTGCTGAAATAATCCAAAATAGGCAGCAATCTCTGAGGTCGCTGATATAATTTTTAGGAATTTTTCAGTGACCTCTCTTACTTTTATTTGCTCTCTTTTTTTTCTTTCTTAAGCGTACTATCTGCTACTTTTCTAAATTCATTTCCTACGGCGAACACGCCTGTGATTACCGCTTTAGATAATTCAGCCGTGCCTTTTACTGTGCCTTCAACAAGTTTACCGGGAAACAATAAAATATCCTGGAGCTCAAACCCCTTCCTGCTTCTTGCCTCTGTTAATTTTTTTTCAAAGGCCGCCCTTATATCATTAAAACCAAACTCCGGACGATCCATCTTTGTCAGAATAGTAAAATCCAAAACAATTTTTTCTTTGTCTGAAGCCCGAAGGATACCCAATACCGCGTCGGTAATTATCTCTGCTTTTTGTGCCTGTTCCTCTGGCGGCCGAGGCTTACGCACGATATCACTTAATTCCAAGCAACACTCCGCTTTGAGATTATTACTTAAGCTCGTAATATTACTTGTAAAATTAAGGGTTGCGCTTTCGATACGCGCTTTTTCCAGGCTCTTCAGCCAATTCGCGTAATACGGATGAAGATAAACTCCATCA
Organism: Omnitrophica bacterium GWA2_41_15; assembly: GCA_919901915.1. Lineage (GTDB taxonomy): Bacteria > Omnitrophota > Gorgyraeia > Gygaellales > Profunditerraquicolaceae > CAKKQB01. Next base: position 4,217 of record CAKKQB010000054.1, on the reverse strand, counting down.
ATAGAGAGAACTTTTAAGTTAGCCTGCATATCAAGCTTGAAAATGTTTAACCAGCCGCTAGCTTCAATTATGCCTTCTTTATTTTTTCCCCATGGAATTTTACCTTTTAATTCAAAGTTAGTAATTGCTGAAACGGGATATACGTATAAATTCGTTAAATTGAAATTTATATCCTTAACCGTTAATTTAATACCATGCGGCTCAGCCACATGGTCAATAAAAGTCAATCTTCCATCATTGACGTCTAAACGCTTCAGTATAAAATAAAAAATACCCTCTTTTTTTATCTTCGGCGCCGGCACAGACGGAATAGATGGCGTTTCCGGTTCCGTTTTATTAGGCGCCGTGGTCAATTTCTGGGGCTCTTCGAGCAGTTTAACCGCGCTTACCACAGGAGGGATCCTTTGAAAAACAATTTGTGGCTTTATGATCTTGATTCGATTAAAAACAATTTTACCGGTTAAAAAATTAACTACACTCGGAGAGATAGACACCTTTTCAATCCTTGCCAAACCCTGAATATCTAAGTTTTTTATTACTAAATTAAACGGCGAACTCAAGTAAACACAATCAAGCATTACTTTCTTATGCAGCAGGCTTTCTAATTTTTTTGTAAGGATGCTCTTACCTTTGAAAAATACAAGCAAGTAAATCGCGCTAAAAAAAACAAATAAAACTAAAAAACCCGCCAAGAAAATTTTTTTCCAAAATTTCATAGTGCTGTTTACTTAACGCGCCTGGGCCGAATCGAACGGCCAGCCTACTGCTTAGAAGGCAGTTGCTCTATCCATTTGAGCTACAGGCGCATAATTCCTATATTCATAACAAAACGGCTTCGGCTATGAGAAGCCGCACCATAGCCTTGTGGCAAAAGTATTTTTTTTTTATTATTATTATTATTATTATTAAACTCTCATAGATACGCAAAAGTAATTATACACGCAATACCTTGCTATATCAAGAATATTTTACGCATTCTGTGGGAATGATACCATAGATCGTTACCCCCCTGCTTATGAGGGAAAGCTTAAAAAAGGTTGCTTCGCTCGCTTCGTTCGCTCGTAATCAAACTGTGTCGTAATTAAGAAAAACCGTCATTCCGGAATGTTTTAATCCGGAATCCAGGAAATATTATTAACCTGGATTCCGGCGACAGCCTGCCCCGGAGAAAGCCGGTATCCATAAGTTTATTGAAATCAAAGAGTTCTGGATTCCGGCTTTCGCCGGAATGACGAAAAGAGCATTTCGCAACAATCCCAAAGTGCATACCAAACAAAAAAGGACAACCCTCATTATTAAAAAGTAAGAGAATTGTCCCTTTTGTATTAATTTGACCCGCTAGCGCTTTCGGTTTTTACGAATCTATCTAAAATGTTTCCTTCTTCCAGAAAACGCGAAACCGTGGTAAACACTGAGCCTGTGCTGTCAAGATAGCTCCTGGGGGAAGAATTAATGCGAGGCTTTAATAAAAAGAGGTTCTCTTTAGCCCGCGTTATAGCCACATAGAACAGCCGGCGCTCTTCTTCAATAGCATCCTTATCTTCCAGAGATAAATACGATGGCAGGTACCCTTCTGCCACATAAATCACAAACACACTATGCCACTCTAAGCCCTTTGCTGAATGGATTGTGGATAAAGTCAGCGCGGAATCATTCCTATCTTTAGCTTCCGTGTTTATGTTTTTCTCCGGCGGCTCAAGCGCCATATCCGTAAGAAACTGCTCCAGAGAGTCATATCTTGAAGCAATGCGCTCCAGCGAACTCAAATCATTAAGGCGCTTAGGAAAATCATCATATTTTTCTTTAAGCAGCGGTTGATAATATTTTAAAAAAACCTGAATCATATTGACAGGCAAATATTTCGCGGCATCGGTTTCATTTAACAATTCCAAAAGCTCACCCAAACCTTCAATTTTATTTATAAACTTTTTGTCTACGCTAAGGCTTGTTTTATTTACTGCTACTTCCGCAATCAGGCGCTCAGCAGTTTTTGGGCCTACGCCTTTTAATAATAAAAATACCCTATACCAGCTTATCTGGTCAGCGTGGTTATGCGCGATACGCAGGTAAGCTATCATATCTTTAATATGCGCCGCCTCAACAAACCTCTGTCCGCCATATTTTATAAAAGGAATACCGCGGTTCGCAAGCTCTACTTCCAAGTCATTAGAATGCCAGCCGGAACGGAAAAGCACCGCGATGTCTCCTAGCCGAGCGCCTTCTTTTTTTAATTCTAATATTTTATTAGCAATAAATCTGGACTGGCTATTTTCATCCCTGGCATCCACAAAAACCGGAAGTTTTATCCCCTGGTTCCGGGTGAAAAGATTTTTTTCAAATTTTTCTTCCGCGAAACGGATCACCTCATTAGTCATATCCAAAATCGGCTGTGTACAGCGGTAATTTTCTTCCAGAGTAATAATCTTGGTATCTTTAAAAATCTTAGGAAAATCCATAATATTCTTAAAATTCGCACCGCGAAAAGAATAAATACTTTGAGAATCATCGCCTACAACCATAATATTTTTATGTTCACCGGCTAAAAGACAAATAATATCGGCCTGCATTTTGTTGGTATCCTGATATTCATCCACCATAATATACTTATATCTGCTGGCCAAAGCAAACCGGACATTTTCATGTTTTTCCAATAAATCTTTAAGATAAACCAACAGGTCATCATAATCAAGCAACGACTTAGAATATTTATATTTCTTATATTCAAAGCTTATTTTTTTAATTTCATCCGACCACTTAACAAATTGCGGATATTCGTCAAAAATCACATTTTCAATGGTTTCTGATTTATTCACGCTGATAGAAATTATTTCGGTAATCGCCTTTTTTCGGGGAAAGTGTTTATCAATTTTATTAAATCCTAACTGATTGCGGGCAAGGCTTACGGCATCTTCGGCATCCGAACGGTCAAGAATAGTAAAGTTGTTGGATAATCCCAAAACGCCGGCATACCTTCTTAAAACGCCATTAGCAAAGGAATGAAACGTGCCGCCCGAAACATTCTGACATCTGTCATCTAAAAGCAATGATGCCCGCTTGAGCATTTCTTCCGCTGCTTTGCGGGTAAAGGTCAGTAAAAGTATCTCTCTCGGCTCAACTCCTTTTTCTACCAGATAAGCGACGCGATACACTAACGTACGGGTCTTACCGCTACCGGCTCCGGCAATAACTAAAAACTGCCCTTGCATTGATTGCACAGCATTAAACTGTGCCGAATTCAACTCTTTTTTATAATCTATCTCTTTTAACATTGAACCCTTTTTATTGATTAAAAACGAATTTAAGGAAGGACTGTTTCATTGCGGCTTCGGATACAAGTAAATCCGAGCCGCTATTATATCTTTTTATCTACTTTCTTATGTGTCTGAACAGCTTGGCCGAGATGAACATGGCAGTATGCCTCATGATTATAAATACTAAGCATCTGCTTACAAAGAGGAAATTTACATTTTCTGCCTTTAAGCGAAGTTTTAACTTTTTTCATGACATATCTGTTTGTTCTTTTACAATAGAGATACCAATAGCCCGAGGGCCTTTAGGGGAATTTTCAATTTCAAAAGTCACCTTCTGTTCTTCTTTTAAAGAATCCATCTGCTCGCCTACTAAACCGCTCTGATGAAAGAATACTTCTCTTCCGTCGGTATCGCTAATAAAACCAAATCCTCTTTCGCGCATTATTTTCTTAATTTTACCGGAATGCATTTTTACATCCTCCTTGTATTTTTAATGAACATAACCATCGCGTAGAGGACGGGCTTACCCGCCCTCTACGCTCTGTTTCTAACTACACCTTGGTAACGTTTACAGCCTGATAGCCTTTAAGTCCTTTTTCAATCTCGAATTCAACTTCCTGACCTTCAGCTAAGGATTTAAAACCTTCACCCTGGATAGATTTATGATGCACAAAAACATCATCACCAGATTCAGGAGTGATAAATCCATACCCTTTCTGATCACTAAACCATTTTACTTTACCTCTTGCCATTATTTACTACCTCCTCTCACCAAAATTATAGTAAATAATGAAACCTCAACCCAAAATTTGCAATAGAAAAAGAATTCGACGGGTTAAAACAAAAAAAAACCGTAAAGGTTAGCTAACTTCCCCTTTACGGCCTAAGTTTGTCTAAACTTTTATTTACTACAAAATATATTATACCCCCTTATCCTCTTTTGTCAAACAATCTTTTATTTTAGAC
>CAKKQB010000053.1:199-39741 GCA_919901915.1 Omnitrophica bacterium GWA2_41_15 | reverse complement strand
AGGTATTATTAAAAAGTGTGGTACAGACAGTCCCAACTATGCAGAAGGATCCATCTATGCAGAAGGATCCATCGTAAGGATTACTGATAATGGTTCTACGACTTCACTCCCATGGGGTCAATATTTAGGAGGAAGTTCCGGTGACTTTGTTACTGCCTTAGTTGTAAAGGGTTATAACATTTACATTGGCGGATATTCTGCTAGCCCTGCTAGTAATTCTGTTCCATGGGATAATGCTAAGAATAAAAACACGGATGCGGGCAATGAGAAAAATATTGCTTGGTACGGCACACACAGTGGATATGTCGAAGGATTTGTTATAAAAATCACTGATAATGGCACTACGCCTAAACCTGTCTGGGGGCAATGGTTAGGGGGGGCGAATTTTGACTATGTTTATGACTTAGCTATAAATGAAAAGAACGACGATATCTACGTTAGCGGGAGATCTCAAAGTTCTACATGGGGCGGGGAAGATGGAGAAGATGGAATTTCCTGGAAGGGCGATAATGTTAATAAAAAATTGAAACTATTTGTCGTAAAAATCACTGATGGTGGCGCTTCACCTACATTAAAATGGGGCCAATGGTTAGACTTGATAGGATATTCACCCACTTATGGCGTTACTTGCATTTTGGCTATAAATGAAAAAAATTGCGGCATCTACGTGAGCGGAGGTATTGGGGGTGGAGCCTTTACATGGGAAACAGAAAGACCCCATGAGTATGGTACAAACAGCGGCGGCGGTGAAGTATTTATCATAAGAGTTACTGATACTATCACTACATCTAGATTAGATTGGATTCAATGGTTAGGAGGAGAAAAACGTGATTTTGTTCATGATTTAGTTGTGAACAAGGTTAACAATAGCATCTACGTAGGTGGGGGGTCTTTTAGTTCTAATCCATGGGCTGGGGAAGAAAAAATTTCCTGGCAAACCCTACATTCTGGTAATGATGAAGGTTTTGTCGTAAAAATCATTGATAATTTTAATACTACCACATCTAGATGGGAACCTAACTTAGGCTGGGGCCAATGGTTGGGAGGAAAAGAAGAAGCAGAGCGTGTTAGCTGTTTAGCCGTGAGAGGCAACTCAATCTATGCTGGCGGATGGACTACTGGTTATACTAGCTGGTTAGGAGAAACTGCCATTAAATGGAACAGTCAGACACCGCCCGATTACATTGGGGGGGGTCCTTTTGTCGTAAAAATTACTGATGCTGGCGACATGCCTAGATTAAGATGGGGTCAATGGTTACCAGGCTATCCACCCGGAGCTTTGGCTGTAAGTGGGAAGAATATTTACATGGTTGGTTACGCAAGTAGTACTGTTAAGAAATTAACAGATAACGAATCCGATAATAATAACGCTATTTTTTTTGGTTGTAATAGTTAATCACGGTAGAGACGAGGCAATGCCTCGTCTCTACCGTAAAATATATGCTAAAAAAAATTCTCGTCATCCACGGCCCTAACCTGAATTTATTAGGGCAAAGGGAACCGGCGGTATATGGCAGGATAACCCTTAAACAGATAAACAATGAACTAATCAAGGTTGCCAAGAAAAAAAAGGTAAACCTTAAAATTGTTCAGTCTAATCATGAAGGGGAGATAGTAGATTTGATAGGCAAAAGCAAGGCTAAATATAGCGCGTTATTGATAAATCCCGCCGCTTATACGCATACGAGTGTCGCGATTAGAGATGCTATTGCCGCCGCCAATATGCTTACCGTAGAAGTGCATCTTTCTAATATTTATTCTCGCGAGGAATTCAGGCAAAAATCGCTGATTAGTCCGGTTGTCCAGGGAACGATTATGGGGTTTGGCGCTAAAAGTTATATTTTAGGCCTCGAAGCGTTATTAGATTTGATTCATAAATAAAAAGGGCGGGCTTGCCCGCCCAGAAACGCGATTTTACGTTTTAATAATCAATGAATTCACGCGTAAAAAAGCTTTTTCTAAAATTAGAACAAGAAAATTTAGACGGTCTTATCGTCTCTTTGCCAGCCAATATATCCTACCTTGTTGAATTTATAAGCCGCGATTCCTATCTTTTGATTTCAAAAAAAGGAAACGTCTATTTTACCGATTCAAGATACATCGAAGAGACAAAAGAAAAACTTAAAAAAGCATTTACCTTAAAGAAAACAAATGGTTCTGTTTTTAGGCTGATCGCTCAAACCGCGCTTGACCTTGGGCTAAAGCGCGTTGGCTTTGAAGAGAGATACCTGCCATTTGCTGAATATGAAAAGATTAAAAAGACTCTTAATAAAAAGGCCTGCTTAGTTAACAGCCATAGCCTGATCGAAGAATTAAGGCAATTCAAAGAACCGCAAGAATTAGAAAATATAAGGGAAGCAATAAAGATAACCGACAAGGCCCTTGAATTTATAAAAAGTTTTATAAAACCCGGCCAAAAAGAACTTGAAATTGCCGCGGAATTAGCGCGGTTTATCAGATACCATGGCGGGCAAGACGAGGCCTTTGATATAATAGTTGCCTCAGGCCCAAATTCAAGTTTCCCACATCATCGCTCATCAGAAAAAAAGATTAAAAACTCCGAACCGGTATTAATTGATATTGGTGTTGAATATAAAGGTTATAAATCTGACTTGACACGAGTCTTTTTTTTAGGTAAAATAGATTTTCTTGCCCAGAAGATTTATGATATAGTTTTAAAGGCGCAAGAACAGGCAATAAAAATAGCTTCGCCGGGTCGATTAATAAGTGAAGTTGATAAAGCAAGCCGGCAATTTATAGCCCAAAATGGTTATGCTGATTTTTTTGGGCATAATCTTGGGCATGGCGTAGGTTTAGAAATACATGAACTGCCGACTATTTCTGGCGGAGAAAAAATAGAATTAGAAGCGGGCATGGTATTCACTGTTGAGCCGGCAATTTATATTCCCGGAAAATTTGGCATAAGAATAGAAGATATGGTTTTGGTAAACAAGAAAGAATGCGAGGTGTTAAGTGGCTTTGTCAATAAATGAACTGAAGTCTGGGCTGACCCTATTAATTGATAATCAAGTATTTGTTATTTTAGAAACTCAACATATAAAGCCCGGTAAAGGGGCGGCCTTTACACGGGCAAAGATACGGAACTTTAAAAATAACAACGTTTTAGAGAGGACATTTAGAGGCGATGAAAAAATAGAAGAGGCATACGTTGAAGAAAGAAAACTGCAATATCAATATTTATCCAGCGGTATGTATTATTTTATGGACATAGAGAATTTTGAAGAAGTAGTTGTTTCTGAAGATGATATTGGCGCCCAAAAAAAGTTTCTAAAAGACAACCTCGAGTTAACCGGTTATTTTTACAAACAAGAAACCTTATCTATCAATCTCCCTAATTTTGTAGAATATAAGATTACCCATAGTGACCCGGGGGTAAAAGGAGATACCGCTAAAAGCGGCACTAAACCCGCTGAATTAGAGTCAGGGGCAATTATTCAGGTCCCCCTTTTTATTAATGAAGGAGACACAATCAAGGTAGATACGCGCGTAAGCCAATATGTGGAAAGGGCCAATGTAAAATGAATATAAAAGAAATAAAAGAAATGATAAACCTGATGAATGAAAACAGTCTCGCGGAATTAGAGGTGGAGAAGGACGGCATGCGCATTAGGTTAAAAAAAACCGGCTCAATGGCCGAAGGATTTAACGGCGGACCGATAATAGTTGAGAGGCAAAATGCGCCTGAAACAACATCAAAACAAATTTCAGAGGTTGCGGAAAAATCAAATATAAAAACAATCGAGATTAAATCCCCCATGGTAGGGACATTTTACCGCTCGCCTTCTCCAGAGTCTCCGCCGTATGTTGAAATGGGCTCTACTGTTGAAGCGGGCCAGGTTATCTGCATCATTGAAGCAATGAAACTAATGAATGAAATAAAATCTGAAATTAAAGGGACTGTTTTAGAAGTCTTTGTTGGTAATGCTGAACCAATTGAATTTGGACAACCGCTTTTTCTTATTGAACCAATTTAACCCACTTTTTGTCATCCCGAGCGACCGAAGGGAGCCGAGGGATCTAAAGAAGTGTTTGTGTCAGCGAAACAATCTTTTTAATTTTCTTCGTCAAAAAAAGATTGCCACGCCCGCCTTCGGCGGGCTCGCAATGACACGATAGGGATTGTGACGCAGTCTGAATGACACGATAGGAATTGCGGCACAGCTAAAAAAAGACACTAATAAAACACTACACATACAAGTAAGTTAATGTTTTCTAAAATATTAATTGCTAACCGGGGCGAAATAGCCCTTAGAATAATTCGCGCCTGCCGCGAACTAGGAATTCGTACCGTAGCTGTTTATTCTGAAGCGGACAAGAATTCCTTACACGTGCGCTTTGCCGATGAAGCTGTTTGTATCGGTCGGCCAGCCAGCGCGAATAGTTACTTAAATATCCCCGCGATAATAAGCGCCGCAGAAATAACCGATGTGGAAGCGATACATCCCGGTTATGGTTTTTTAGCTGAAAATTCTCACTTTGCTGAAATCTGCGAATCCTGTAAGATAACCTTTATAGGCCCAACTCCTAAAAATATCCGGCTTATGGGCGATAAAATGGCAGCGCGTTCTGCTATGCAAAAAGCAGGACTGCCCATAATTAACGGCAGCGCGTCCATAATTAAAAATAAAGAAGAAGCGCTAAAAATAGCTAAAACCATAGGCTATCCTATAATTATTAAAGCGACTGCTGGCGGCGGCGGTAAAGGCATGCGGATATGCCATAATGATTTAACCCTGGTTTCAAGCCTTATGACTGCCCAAGCAGAAGCAGAAGCAAATTTCGGCAATCCCAGTGTTTATATTGAGAAATATATCGTAAAACCCCGCCATATCGAAATACAGATATTAGGAGATAAATATGGGCACATCGTTCATCTTGGAGAAAGAGATTGCAGTATACAACGAAAACACCAAAAGTTGCTAGAGGAATCTCCTTCGCCGGGTTTAGACGATAAGCTTCGCAAGCGCTTAGGCGAAGCGGCATTAAAGGGCGCCAAATCTGTTGGTTACGTAAGCGCGGGCACAATTGAATTCTTGTTAGATAAAAGCGGCAATTTTTATTTTATGGAAATGAATACCCGGATTCAGGTTGAACATCCTGTTACTGAAATGGTAACCGGAATAGACTTAATTAAAGAACAATTTCGTGTGGCATTCGGAGAACACCTAAAAATACAACAGGATAAAATTCAGACTAAAGGAGTCGCTATTGAATGCCGCATTAACGCGGAAGATTCCGAAAATAATTTTATGCCCTGTCCCGGAAAAATAGAATCGCTTTATCTGCCGGGCGGCCCGGGAGTAAGGGTTGATACGCATATCTATTCAGGATACGAAGTTCCCCCGCACTACGATTCTTTGCTGGCTAAATTGATAACATACGGAAATAACCGCCAGCAGGCAATAAAAATAATGCAGAGGGCTTTAAATGAATTTCATATCGCGCCGATAAAAACAACCATACCATTTCATATTAAAGTAATGGAAAACCCTTTATTTTTAAAAGGCGATTTTTCAACTCATTTTGTTAATGAAATGCTAGAGACTGTTATTTAGTTTACCCTGAAAAAGTGTCATTACGAGCCCATCCGGGCTCAGTGTCAACTATCTGACAGAGCTTATACGGAGGTTAAAACATGGCAATAAAAATAGGCATACTTACAGGCGGCGGCGATTGCCCGGGATTAAATCCCGTAATTAGGGCAGTCGTTAGAAAGGGCGCTAATGAAGGATACGAGATTATTGGTATCAAAAATGGGTGGAAAGGCTTGGTTGAGCTTGATACACAACCATTAAACATCGAAACTGTTTCAGGGATACTGCCTAAGGGTGGGACAATTTTAGGCACAAGCAGGACAAATCCGTATAAAAAAGAAGGTGATTTGCAAAAACTAAAAGATAATTACAAGAAACTTGGCCTTGACGCGTTAATCGCGGTCGGAGGAGAAGACACCTTAGGAGTAGCGGCAAAATTAGTTAAAGACAACATCGCAAATGTTATAGGCGTGCCCAAAACCATAGATAATGACCTTTCTGCCACAGATTACACTTTCGGATTCGACACAGCAATAAATATTGCTATGGAGTGCATTGACAGGTTGCATACGACCGCGGAAAGTCATCATCGTATTATTGTCGTTGAAATTATGGGCAGGCACGCTGGCTGGATCGCGGTAGAAGCCGGAATCGCGGGTGGCGCGGATATGATTCTGATTCCTGAAATCCCCATTGATATTGACGAAGTTTGCGCGGCCATAGAAAAAAGGCATAGCAGGGGAAAAATATTTAGTATCATAGTGGTGGCGGAAGGCGCCCAATTTAAAAAAGGCGCGGCAGTTCTTCAAGAGCAAAATTTAGACGCGTTCGGACATGTCAGGCTAGGCGGCATCGGTGAAGCCCTGGCAAAAGAAATAGAGAAAAAAACAGGTTATGAAACAAGGGTGAGCGTCCTCGGCCATATTCAAAGAGGCGGAACACCAACCGCGTTTGACAGAATTTTAGGCACGAGATTCGGAGTAAAAGCGATAGAATTAGTAAAAGATAAAAAATACGGCAGGATGGTTGCTTTAGCAGGCGCAAAAATTATAGATGTTCCGATTGAGGAAGCAGTACGAGTTCTAAAGACAGTAGATATGGATCTCTACGATGTCGCCAAGGTATTCTTTAAATAACAGCTTCGGCTAGTGGGAAAGATTTCTCGTCGCTTCGCTCCTCGAAATGTGACAAGGCTCAATCTCAAACTGTCATTTCGACCGAAGGGAGAAATCTTAGATGTCAGTGAATTCAGATAGGAAGCCGAACCTAAAAAATCGAACCATAGCATTAATGAGGATTATATGAGAGAAAAAATTAAGGACATATTATTAGAAAGTATTCAAGTTAAGGAAGAGCTGTTGCGCGAGAATATTACTCATATTCTTGATATCGCTCAAGCAGTAATCGATTGTCTTAAGAAAAACGGCAAAGTAATTATTTTTGGCAATGGAGGTTCGGCCAGCGACAGTCAGCATATTGCCGCTGAATTTGTAGGCAGGTTCAAAAAAGACAGAACCGCTTTAGCCGCGATTTCGCTTACCACAAATACTTCTGTTTTAACATCTCTGGCGAATGATTACGGTTATGAAATAATCTTCGCGCGCCAGATTGAGGCCCTAGGCAAAAAAAATGACATCGCGATAGGCTTATCCACAAGCGGCAAAGCAAAAAATGTTACTTTAGGCATAAAACAAGCCCAAAAAATGGGCATAAAAACAATTGCCTTAACTGGCTCGGGAGGAGAAGAATTAGCAAAGCTCGCGGATTTATCTTTGCTGGTTCCATCATCTGTAACTGCCCGAATTCAGGAAGCGCATATCACCATAGGCCATATTATATGCGAACTCGTAGAACAAGAGCTTTGTCAAGAAGTAAAATAAAAAGCCTCGCGGAATTAAAAAAAATAATTTACCGGTTAAAATCCCAAGGCAAACGGGTTGTTTTTACCAATGGCTGTTTTGATTTACTGCACTGGGGCCACGTTAAATATTTAGAAGAGGCTAAAAGAAAAGGCGATATTTTAGTTGTAGCTATAAACAGCGACAGCTCTGTGAGAAGGCTAAAAGGCAAGTTTCGGCCTATTATTCCCCAAAAAGACAGGCTTCTGACAATCGCGGGGCTGGAAAGCGTAAATTACGTTACCGCGTTTAAAGAAGATACACCGCTTAAGATTATAAAATTACTTAATCCGGATATACTCATCAAAGGCTCAGATTGGCAGAAAAACAATATAATAGGCTCTTCTTTCGTGCAAGGCCAGGGCGGAAATGTGTTCACAATAAAATTAGCTAAAGGCCGTTCCACTACGAGCTTAATAGAAAAAATTGCTAAAAGCTTGCAACTATCCTGAAAAGAATATCTACCGGATCCTTGACGCGAATATAAACCGCGCGAAAGAAGGTTTGCGGGTTTGCGAAGAGATAACCAGGTTTTTACTTAATAACCGGCCTTATACTTTAGAATTTAAAAAGATACGGCACAAGATAGACGAAATCACCAGAACCATTTTTATTAAAACTCGCCTGCTTAAAGAAAGAGAGAGCCTTTTAGACGTCGGAAAAAATATTTACGTAAATGAGCTGAAAAGAGAAAATTTTAAAGATATATTTTTCGCGAATATTCAGCGGGTAAAAGAATCAATAAGGGTCCTGGAAGAATTTAGCAAATTAATAAGTAAAGATTCCGCTATAGGATTTAAAAAAATAAGATACCGCGTTTATGAAATTGAAAAAAAAACTGCTGAAAGATTGCTATCTTTACGCGGTCGTTGATAAAAAAGCTCTTCAAATATCGGTATACGGTATAGTTAACCGATTGAGACATTCAGGGATTAGTATTATTCAATTTAGGGATAAAAATTCAAGCGAAGGAGATGTTTTAAAAGAGGCGTTGCGGCTTTCTAAACTGCTATCAAAGAGCGAAACTTTATTTATCATTAATGATTATCTGGACATAGCAAAACTTTCTCTCGCCGACGGTTTACACATTGGGCAAAAGGATGTTTCGATAAAACTCGCGAGAAAAGTTCTTGGGGCCCATAAGATTATAGGCATATCCTGCCATAGTTTAGATCAAGCCATTGAAGCGCAAAAAAAAGGAGCGGATTATATAGGCATAGGCCCCATTTTCTCTACCCCTACCAAACCTGAATATAAGGCTGTAGGTTTAGATTTAATAAAAAAGGTAAGAAAAAAGATTCATATACCATTTTTCGCGATTGGCGGTATAAATCAAGACAATATTGACGATGTGATTTTAGCCGGAGCAAACAGGGTAGCTATTTGCAGGGCAATATTAGACGATAAAGATATCTCATCAAGAGTTAAATTTTTTGAAAAAAGATTCCCTTCGTGTCCGTGCGTGTAGGGGGTAGGCATGCCTACCCCCTATGAACAACGAGACACGAACAACCCCCTTTAAAATGACTCAATTAGAATACGCAAAAAACGGCCAAGTAACGCCTCTAATTAAAAAGATCGCGCGAGATGAGGGCATTGAACCCAAGATAGTCATGAATCTTATTAAAGAAGGAAAGGTTGTTGTGCCATTAAACAAAAAACACAACATAGAAAAACCCTGCGGCATAGGATGGGGAATGCGTACAAAAGTGAATGCCAATATCGGCACATCAACGGATAAACCGTGCCCTGAAGGCGAACTGGAAAAATTAGAAATTGCCTTAAAGTATGGCGCTGACGCGATTATGGATTTAAGCATAGGAGGTAGCCTTAGAAGAATCAGGAAACAAATATTGGAACGCGCCTATGTTCCTGTGGGAACAGTCCCTATTTATGAGGTCGCGGTGAGTACCGCGGAAAGAACAGGAGATTTCTTAAAGTTTAAGGGCGAAGATATTTTAAATATTCTTGAAGATCAGGCAAAAGATGGCATAGATTTTTTTACCGTGCACTCCGGTGTAACAAATGAAAGCCTCGGAATTTTAAAAAAACACAAAAGGCTCTTAGGTATTGTTTCAAGAGGCGGGGCAATTTTGGCAAACTGGATGAATCGGTACAAAAAAGAAAATCCATTTTTTGAGTATTTTGATAAAGTGCTCGACATTGCCTATAAATACGATGTAACCTTAAGTCTTGGCGACGGCTTAAGGCCCGGTTCAATATTAGACGCGACCGACAAAGCGCAGATTTCCGAACTTAAAACTTTGGGTTCGCTTGCCAACCGCGCGAGAAAAAGAAACGTGCAAGTAATGATTGAAGGGCCGGGGCATGTTCCCTTAGATCAAATCAAAGAAAATATAGAGCTGGAGAAAAAAATTTGTAATGGCGCTCCATTTTATGTTTTAGGGCCATTAGTTACTGACATTGCGGCTGGTTACGACCATATCAGCGCTTCAATCGGAGGGGCATTGGCAGCTAGTTTTGGCGCGGATTTTTTATGCTACGTAACTCCCGCTGAACATTTACGGCATCCAACTATAGAAGATGTTAAGGAAGGGGTTGTTGCCGCTAAAATCGCGGCGCACGCGGCAGATATAGTAAAAAAGGTAAAATCAGCCATTAAACTTGATAAAGAAATTTCCATTGCCCGCGGAAAACGGGATTGGAAAAAACAAATTTCATTATCAATAGACCCTGACAAGGCGCGCTGTTACAGGGATTCTTCAAAACCGCATCTTCCTGATGTTTGCACAATGTGCGGTAAATATTGCTCCATAAAATTGATGGAAGGGTGGAAAACTTAACGGAAAAACCGAAATTTTTACATGCGGGTGTAATTCAGTGGCAGAATGGCAGCTTCCCAAGCTGTATATGGCGGTTCGATTCCGCTCACCCGCTCCAAGTTAAACTCAACTATCTATTTGTCATCCCGAGCGACCGAAGGGAGTCGAGGGATCTAAAGTAGCAAAAGTATTTTTTAGTTATCATGAAGGAACTATCGCGCAATTAAACAAATGAAAAAAATACATAAAATTTTTAGCAGTTTTCGCGTGAAGGTTACATTAATCTTAATGGTATCTTTGCTTTTCGTAATGACATTAAGTAATTTCCTTATTTATAGATTCAGCCTTAATTCACAGTTCAACCAGGTAAGAAATGAACTTCGGACGCTTGCCCGTATGTCTATAATAATGGTTGACGCGGAGGCGCTTTCCCATGTTCCTTTAAACAAAGATGGGGTAAATTCCGCCGCGTATAAAACTATTGCCGAAAAATTAAATAAAATTAAACAGGCAAATCCGTTTATAAAATATATTTACACCTTAAAAAAAACTGATAAAACTAACCTCCTGCAATTTATCGTTGACCCTGAACCAGTCACCTTGAGCAACCGTAAAAAATTTCCCACTTCATATCCGGGAGACATATATAACGCGGAGTCATCCCCGGAAATGCTTAAAGCGTTTCTTGAACCAACCGCGGATAAAAAATTAACTCTTGATAGATGGGGTGTTTTTCTTTCAGGTTACGCCCCTATCATTAACAAAGATGGCCAACCAATAGCAATATTAGGAATAGACATGTCCGCGCAGGACCTGCGTGATACCCAAAAAGAAATTAATCATAGAAGTATTTTTGTATTATTTATCGGAATTTTTATTTCTATCATTTTGGGCCTGTTAATCTCAAGAAAGATTACCGACCCTGTTAAAAAACTCCTGGAAGGAACCCGCCGCGTTGGGCTCGATGACCTAAAACATAAAGTTGAGGTTAAAGATAGCGGCGAAATAGGCGAATTAGCCGATTCTTTTAACAAAATGGCGGCTAACCTCCTTGAATCAAGAAAAAAACTACAGGATTATTTTTATCACGTAACTCAATCGCTGGTGCGTATTTTAGAAGCAAAAGATTCCTATACACGCGGCCATTCTGACAGGGTTGCCGAATATACGAAAAAAATCGCCCTTAAGATGAATCTTCCTTCAGAAAAAATAGAATTATTAAAAAAAGCCGCCCAGCTCCATGATATAGGAAAATTAGGAATACATGAGGATATATTAAATAAGCAGGAAAAACTAAGTGATGAAGAGTGGACAATAATCCGCATGCACCCTCTTATCGGAGAAGATATATTAAAGTCAGTTTCTGTTGATGAAGAGCTATTAACAATAGTCCGGTCGCATCATGAACGTTTTGATGGAAAGGGTTACCCTGATGGGATCAGCGGAAACCACGTAAGTATAGATATCCAGATTATTTCAATTGCTGACGCCTATGACGCTATGACATCCGCGCGGGCCTATAGACAAGCAATGAGCAAAGAGAGCGCCATTAAAGAACTTGAAAAAAACTGCGGCGCGCAATTTAACCCTGTGGTCGTGGAAGCATTTTTTAAAGTTTTGGCCGAGCCTGGTTAGGATTTTTTAGTAAAAATTAATTTAACGGAGCGCGATAGTGGAAGAAAAAATTTTCGATCGAGAAATTTATCTTGATATTTTAAGGAAACGCGTAAACGGCCTAAAAGAAGGATACCGGCAAAACATTGCTATTATTGGCGATGAGCAAATAGGAAAAACTTCTTTGGTTTTTAAATTCCTTGATAAATTCTGCGATAATCTTATCGTTAACGTGTATTTAGAAATCAGGCCGGAACGATTAAGCGACTTCGCAAAAAGGTATGTCGGCGCCTTACTTTATAATTTTCTACTTAACAGCGATACTGCCCCAAAAGAAAATACCGATTTCCTGATCAGTAAATCCGAGAAATATATCCCTAAGACAGTTGAGAAGATACGGCATATCTTAAACAGTGTTAACAAAAGAAAAAAAAATGATATCTTCGCGGAATTATTGTTTTTATGCGAATCTCTTCATCAGGAAACAGGAAAATTCTGCGTGATTATTTTTGACGAATTCCAAAACCTGGAAAATTTGGGATTCAAAAACCTTTATCATGAATGGTCAAAAATATTAATGACCCAAAAGAGTACCCTGCATATCATTATCAGTTCCGCGAAATACAAGGCAAGAGAAATACTCGCGAAAAATCTGTCTTTATTATTTGGTAATTTTGAAGTGCTTACAATAGAGCCGCTTGACATAAAAACAAGCGAAAAATACCTCTTAAAGATGCCGCAGGGCGAAGAATTAAACAGCGATTTTAGAAATTTTATCGTGCATTTCGCCGGCGGTTATCCGATATACTTAAGGCTTATATCTGAAGCCTTGTCAAAGCAGGACAATACCGCGCAAGGGAGAGCCTTAAAGTTATCAGCACAGCCAGCTCTATTAACCGGTGTACTTGAAAACTTGCTGTTTGATTCGTCAGGAATACTGAATCAGAAATTTAGCGTTTATATTAAACGCTTTTTAGATTCTGGCTTTTCTAATAGCCATATCTCCATCCTTTGCCTGATCGCGGAAGGCAGAAATAAAATTAAGGATATTGCGCACATCCTGAAACTCCAAAAAAAAGACTTGGTTTTAAAGATAAACCACCTCTTAGAGCTCGATATTATAACTCGCAACGCCGATTTTATTAAAATTAATGACCGTGTTTTTGGTTTTTGGCTAAGGTTTGTCTATCAAGAAAAACTGCGTTCCTTTTCTTTCGACACAAAGAGTCAAAAAGAACAATTTAGAAAAAATACGCAAAACATACTGCATGATTTTCTTTTAAGCGCTCAAAAACCTCTGATGGAAAGAATGTCTGAATTACTGCGGCTTTTTGAAGATGAAACTATGCAGATTAAAAAAAGAAAAATACGCCTCAATCATTTCAGAGAAATAAAACCCCTGGAATTTAATAACGCCCAGCTAAAAGACGGTCTTATTGGCCGCTCTGATGATTGCCTTTGGATAATGGGGCTTAAGCATGGAGAGCTGACTGAAGAAGATGTTTCGGAATTTGCCAAAGAATGTAAGAAATACCGGCATAAGCTTCAAAGAAAAATCATTGTTACGCTTGAAGACATAAACGCGAATACGCGCCTCAAGGCATTAGAAGAAAAAGTTTGGGCCTGGGATGTTAACAACTTAAACCTCCTTCTTGATTTATATTCTAAACCATGGGTGATAGCATGAAACACGAATACATAATATGAGAATCGGCGTTATTTCAGACACGCATATACCGGAAAAAGCGGCGAATATCCCGCAAAAGATACTGGAT
The DNA here is from genome assembly GCA_919901915.1 of Omnitrophica bacterium GWA2_41_15. Classification (GTDB taxonomy): domain Bacteria; phylum Omnitrophota; class Gorgyraeia; order Gygaellales; family Profunditerraquicolaceae; genus CAKKQB01. The sequence continues at coordinate 26,116 of CAKKQB010000053.1, read as the reverse complement.
GAATTTAAGCGCGTTGACATGGTTCTCTGTGCCGGCGACCTTGTGGATCTAAGTGTGTTAGAAAAATTAAAAAAAGTTTGTCCTGACGTCAGGGCGGTTTGGGGAAATATGGATTATGCCGAAGTAAAAAAGAGCCTCCCCGAAAAACAAATTTTTTCTATAGGAAAATATAAGATCGGCCTAACGCATGGATGCGGCGCGCCCGCCACATTAATTGATTTTTTAACCAATGTTTTTAAAAATGAAGCCGTGGATTTAATTGTTTTCGGGCATTCTCACGCGCCGGTAAACGAAAAAAAAGGAAAAATCTTATTTTTTAATCCGGGTAGCCCAACAGATAAAATATTCGCTCCGTATAACTCTTTTGGTATAATTGAAATCGGCGACTTAATAGAAGCGCGAATTATTAGAATTTGATGAAGAACTTTGGATGAGAGGTAGAAATTATAAGGTAAACTAACAAGATGCTATGTTAAACAAAAAACAAATAGAAAAATTTGAAAATTCCTTTCTCGCGCCTTACGCGGTAAAAAGTTGCGGCACAAAAGGAAGGGTTTACAAAGAAGATGAGCACGCGTATAGGCCCGTTTATCAAAGGGATCGCGACAGAATAGTGCATTGCGCCGCTTTCAGAAGGTTGGAATACAAAACCCAGGTATTCGTAAACCATGAAGGGGATTATTACCGCACAAGGCTAACTCACACCCTTGAAGTTGCCCAGATTGCCAGGACGATATCTTTTGCTTTACGGTTAAATACTGACCTTACTGAAGCAATCGCCTTAGCCCATGACTTAGGGCACACGCCATTTGGCCATGCAGGAGAAGAAGCGCTTGACGAACTCATGTCCGAATTTGGCAGTTTTAACCATAACCTGCAAAGCTTAAGAGTTGTTGATTATCTGGAAGAAAGATATCCGGATTTCCCCGGCCTTAATCTGACATGGGAAGTCAGAGAAGGTATCGCAAAACATTCTTCAAAATTTGACGTTCCAACAAAAGTGAAAGATCTCGCGCCGGGTGAACCGCCCTCCTTAGAAACTCAAGTGGTTGATATTGCCGATGAAATAGCTTACGACAACCATGACCTTGATGACGGCCTTGCATCCGGATTACTTGAAGAAAGAGAGCTATTGGATATAGAAATATGGAATAAAATAAATGGAGCTATCAGTAAAAAATATACCGCGATTAATGACAAAAAAAAGAAATACCTGATAATTCGTTCACTTATTAATACGCAAGTTACAAATTTAATTCAAGAAACTGAAAAAAATATATTAAAATTTAAAATTAAGTCTCAATTGGATGTAAAAAAGACTGACCAGAAAATTGTGTCTTTTAGTAAAACTCTGCTAGACTCAAGAAAGCCGTTAAGGGAATTTCTGACGAAAAAACTTTATTCTCATTTTCGCGTGATGAGAATGAGCATAAAAGCAAAGCGCTTCATTCAGGAACTGTTTAATGCCTACACGGCTCAACCTGAACAGCTTCCCACGGAAATACAGAAAAAAATAACCAAAGATGGAGTCCATCGGACGGTTTGTGATTATATCGCCGGAATGACGGACAGATACGCTCTAGATGAATATAAAAAACTTTTCAACCCATACGAAAAAGTATAAAATTTTAATTTCGGCCATTCATAGCGTTTTTCGCTTAGTTACTACAACCTATGAATTAAAGGAATTAATCAACAGGCTGTCTAAGCTTATTAGCCAAATTCTTAGTTCACAGCAATGTATGGTCTTGCTTTTAGATCCGACAAAAAAATATTCAATTCTCAAGTGCCAGATCAACGGCAAAAAAAGGCGCATCTTTGACAAAAAAATTCTTCTTACGGGCAGAACCGAAAAAAAGATACTGAAAAACTTCAACTCTCTAAAGCAGGAAAAACTTTTAGCTTTGCCAATGATTTGTGAAGATATAGTGGGAATGGTTGTCATAAAAAGAGCAAAAAATCAATCCCCCTTTGACGCGTTTGATTGCGAAATACTCATGACCATAATTGAGCAGGCAATAGTAGGAATTAAAAATTTACAACTTTATGAAGAACAACAAAAAATCGTATTGGGAAGCATAAAATCGCTTGTAACCTTATTAGATACCCGCGTTCCGCGAGAGTACGCGCATTCTCCGTATTTCAGCAGATTAGTAGCCGCGGTAGGAATACAGATGCATTTAAATGAAAAACAAATCCAGAGTTTAAAATTTGCTAGCCTCTTGCACGATACCGGAAAAGCGGACATTCCGCTGGAGATACTTACCAAAACAACAAAACTAACAAAAAAAGAATACAATATTATCAAACGGCACCCCGCAAAAGGAGCGCAGATTTTAAAATCTTTACAGGCATTGAAACCTGTTATACCTATAATAATGTACCACCATGAAAAATATAACGGCACAGGCTATCCTTCCAAACTGAAAAAAGGCCAGATTCCTTTGGGCGCGAGGATTATGGCGGTAGCAGACGCCTTTGAGGCAATGGTTTATGGCAGGCCATACCGCGAAAGAAAAGATACATCTTCCGCGATAAAAGAAATTAAGAAAAAAAGCGGCAGCCAGTTTGACCCTAAAGTAGTAGAAGCATTTTTAAGGGCGGTTAAGAAAATAAAGACAAAAAATTATTTAAAATAAGAGGCCTTAACTGCCAATTTGTCATCCCGAGCGACCGAAGGAACCTTTTGTCATCCCGAGCGACCGAAGGGAGCCGAGGGATCTAAAGAAACTTTAACTACCAAAAAATAATACCATGGACAAAACATATAATTGCCAATTAGAGTTATTTAATGATTCTGGCTTAGCGCTTGAAACAAAGAACAACGCAAGCATTAATCCTCTTGCCAAATTTTTGAGGAATTATGAAAAAAAGGCGCTTTTGGTTGTTGGCATATTGATTATTAGCATAATCTCATTTTCCTTAGGCGTCGAAAGAGGCAAGAGAATCCCTTTACTAAATAATGCCGCTCCCCGTATAAACTCGACAGTAACACTAGCACAGCAAAAAACCCCTATTAACTCAACGGTTAAAAGCGCTCTCACAAAAAAACTCCCCCTCCCCGCGGAGCCTGTCGTTCTCACGGCAGAAACGAATTATATTATTCAACTGGCTAGTTACAAGGGGAAAGCCAGCGCGCAAAAAGAAGCCTCAAACTTAAAAACAAAAGGCATTACCCCTATAATCTTATCTAAAGGGAATTATCTGGTACTTTGCGTAGGAGGCTTTAAAGACAAAAAAACAGCTCAAGCGTCTTTGTTAGAGTTTAAAAAAACTTACCGTGATTGTTGTATTAAAAAAACAGCGCCTAAATCCACAGGGCGCAAACAAATGTAAAGGAGATCAGAAAATGTCTATACACCCATCGTTAGCTGTTTCAGACAAAAACAAAAAACAAAAGTCCGTGTTAAAGCGCAGCGAGCGCTTAAGAATTATGCTGGAAAAAGGGCAGTGGAAAGAGGGCAGTAACGTTTATAACCTGCCAAAGATTAAGGCCTTAAGAATCAAGATCAAAAAAGAAAAGACGGAAAAAGCAGCTGTTCCCGCTGAAGGCGCTGCCGCCGCGGGCGGAGCAACCAAAGGCGCCGCCGCTAAAGGTGGAGAGAAGAAATAGCGTAGAGCGTAGAGCGTAGAGCGTAGAGCGAATAGAAACGCTAAACGCTATACGCTACCCGCTAATCTTGTATGCCGCTAAAAACTATTTTTATCATAACAACATCAATTCTTTTATTATTTGGCGCTTGTTTCGCGCAAGAAGATTTTCCTTTTTTGGGCGAATTATGCGCTGATAATATAAACATAAGAACAGATTCAACAATAAGTTCTCAAGTTATCTGCGCTGTTAATAAGAATTCTCAACTTGATGTAGTCGCGGAGCTTTACGACTGGTATAAAGTCTTGCTCCCTAAGCATGCTTCTGCCTACATAAAAAAAAATCTGCTTGAATGCGTTGATTACGTTTCTACTCAAACACAAAATTCATACCGCAGCGCGAAAGTCTTAAAAGAAATAGTAAATATAAGGCTCGGAGCCTCTGAATCAGAACCAATTATAGGTAAGGCTAAAAAAGATGACGTAATATATATAAAAGCTGAAAAAGATGACTGGTACGAGATCGAACCCACACTGAATTGCTTTGGTTGGATAAATAAAAAATTTGTCAAAAAAATCCCGTCGTCCCAGAAAATCCAATCTCAAAAAGAACCCGCCAATACCGCGGCAAAAGAAACTCATGACACGCTCATCTTAACTATTGAAGGCGTAATACTGCCTAAAACATTTAAACGCGTAGCCACCCATAAACTAATCGATAAAGATAAAAAATTATATTTACTAAAAAGCTCTGAAGTAAGCCTTAATTCTTTTAACTATCAAAAAGTAAAAATAACCGGAGAGTTGAGTGAAGGGCAAGAAAAAAAGAGCTTGAACCCTCCTATTATTAATGTCAAAAAAGTAGAGGTGACGGATTGAGCCTAATAACACTGTTAATTTCTTTCTTTATTTCTTTTGGATTGTTAATTATCGCTGTAACCGTGCATGAATTTTCGCATGCCTTAACCGCGTATAAATTAGGAGACACGACCGCGAAAAATTCAGGCAGGCTAACCCTTAATCCATTAGCGCATATAGATGTTATTTGGACATTTATTTTACCATTATTTCTTTTCATTAGCACGCAAGGACGGTTTGTATTTGGAGCGGCAAAACCCGTTCCCATAAATTACTGGGCGTTAAGAAATCCCAAAAAAGATATCATCTGGGTAGGCTTAAGCGGGCCTTTGGCAAATTTTATTTTTGCTGTTATTCTAAGCATTATAGTTAGGAATATATCTTTACCTACTATAAACCCAATTCTTCTAAGATTAGCTATCATAAACGTAGTTTTGGGCGTTTTTAATCTTATACCGATTCCGCCTCTTGATGGTTCTCGCGTATTGATGGGATTACTTCCCTATAATCTTTCTGAAAAATACGCGCTTATTGAGCCATATTCCTTTTTTCTTCTCATGGGTCTTATCTGGTTCAATGTCATCGGAAATATCATCTGGCCCATAGCAGGGTTTATACTTAATTTACTAGGAATATATAATAGCGGATAGCGTAGAGCGTAGAGTAACGTAGAGCGTTTAGTTTTTTTACTATACGCTATACGCTATACGCTATACGCTATACGCTCTACGCTAAAAATGCATACCTTAAAAGTTAACCTAAAAAAACGTTCTTACGATATAATTATCGGCAACAGCGCGATAGATATTTTAGGTAAAAATATTACTTGCCTAAATATCGGCCTCGATGCTTATATAATTACCAATCCATTAGTAAAAAATAAATTTGGCGGCCTGTTAAGCAAGACGCTTAAGGCAAGCGGATTTAGCGTCCGGTTTAAAACAGTGCCTGATACCGAAAAAAGTAAATCCCTGGAAGAGGTTTCTCGCGTAATAAAAGATCTAGCCAGTTACGATATAAAGCGAAAAATTTTCATAATTGCCTTCGGCGGAGGCGTAATTGGCGATTTGGCAGGGTTTGTGGCGTCTATCTACAAACGGGGGATTCCTTATATACAGATACCCACAACATTACTGGCACAGGTAGATTCTAGCATAGGCGGCAAAACCGCGGTTGATTTGCCGGAAGGCAAAAACTTAGTGGGCGCTTTCTATCAACCTAGGTTGGTACTTAGCGATATAAACTTTCTTAAAACCCTGTCTCAAAGACAATTATGCTGCGGGCTTTCAGAGGTAATAAAGTGCGCCCTGATAAAAGATCCGCAATTATTTCTTTATCTTGAAAAAAATTATAAAAATATCCTTCTGCGTAAAAACTCTGCCCTGGAGCATATCGTGCAACGCGCTAGCCAGATCAAATCCAAAATAGTCCAAATGGACGAAAGAGAAGAAAAGGGGATACGAACAATCTTAAATTTTGGCCATACCGCGGGCCACGCGATTGAAGCGGCATCTAACTTCAAACATTACAGCCATGGCGAAGCTGTAGCCTTAGGCATGCTTGTTGCCATAGAAATAAGCAGAAAAATGGGATTTATCAGTAATCGTATCTTCGAAAGAATTTCTGATTTAATACTAATGGCAGGTTTACCTACCCGGATAAAAAAGATTAATTTAAATGATATAATAAACGCGCATTACCACGACAAAAAATTTACTGGAGATAAAAATAGACTTGTTCTTATTAAGGGAATTGGTAAGGCCCAAATTGTAAAAAATGTACCTATTGGGATAATAAAAGCAGCTATCAAAAAAAGGTTGTTGCAAAATTAAGTGTGGCTTTGGCTTTGTAGGGGTCGGATTTATCCGACCCGCAAAGATATAACCACGGGCTTGATAAATCAAGCCCCTACAGAATTGATAGAGGCTTGTAGTAGGGGCGAGGCTTGTCCCCGCCCAAAAGTGATTTCTAACGAGAAATTGAAAGCTTGAAACTTACGCCGTCGGTTTCAACTTCTACCTCTTTTAAGGTAATCCGCTTTACAATAGAATCTCCAATCATATCTTTTTCTTTTACAATCTGATTATTTATAATAGCGTAACTATTACTATCTTCCGCGAAAAAAATACCATTTAACGTTAACGAGAGCCTGTTTTCGACCGAACCCGGTTGGGCTCCGACATTTCCATGGGCATTTCGGCCTCGGCTGGTCAAGATAGTCATAGGAAGCGTTTCTTTCGCGGGCGCGGACAATTCTTCTTTCACAGGCGCTCCGGCCGTAGAATTACCTATAAGAGTAATTCTAGCGGCAGGAACAGCGCTAACAATAACGGCAGGGGGCACGGAAGAGCCTTTCGCGTAAGGCACGATCAAAAGAGAGCTCAAATAACTAAAAATGAAATTTGCTATTACAAATCCAATAATAATTGTAACAACGTATATAATATAGGTTTTGATTTTTGACTTATTTACTTCCTCCTTTTTCTGAGAATCATCCTTTAAAGACCGGATACTCGTTAACTCTCCAACCTTTTTTAAAACCTCATATATTATGCTCATTGTTTATTCCCCCATAGTAATTCTTCAACACACCTTTGGACCCCGGCTTTCGCCGGGGTGACGCGCGCCGCTTCATTCCATAACTTACGCGCCCACTTATTATACCAAAAATAAAAAATTTGTAAATAATTGACATACCCATAAAAATATGTTATAGTTAGCTTGAAATAAGCATAGAATTATAAAATTAAACGCTCAAGAAAGGATAAAACGATGCCAGCAGAAAAAGTTAAAGCGGCCGCCCAGGAAGAGAAGCCAAAGATAGAAAAACAAACGAACTGCTTAAGTTGCAACAAGCCTATAAAAAAATTAAAACGATATTACCGTAACGGAAAATTTTATTGTAACAAAAGATGCTTCCAAAAATTTGTAGAAAAATCCAGCCAAGAAAATAAATGAGAAAGAAGGTTGAAAAAAGGTTATACCCGAGGATAGGTCACAACTTACCGATAAAAGTAGCGGTCAATGGATATGATTTTATCACTACTACTAAAAACGTAAGCTGTGTAGGGGTTTGCTGCCACTTAAAAAAATATGTCCCGCCATTTACAAAGGTTTCAGTTAAATTAAGCCTGCCCGTCAAAATTAAAAAAGTCAATAAGAATCTTTTGATTAAATGTATCGGCGTAGTGGTTCGAACAGAAGATGAAAAAAAAGAAAGTGGTTTTAATGTCGCCATATTCTTTAATCAGATTTCGGAAAATCAACGTAAAAAAATAAACCTTTATATAAGCCAATTCATACCCCCAAGTTCGCCCGTCCCGTTGTAATCTTTTATTTTATGGGTAAAGTAAAAAAACGCAACCCAACAAAACTAATTATCGGTCTCATTTTTAAAGAAGAGGTTTTTTTTGAAAAAGTAAAAACTATCTTAAAAAAACGTTTTGGGACGATTGATTTCCAAAGCCAAACTCTGCCTTTTAAATATACCGATTATTATGAAAAAGAATTCGGAACCGGCCTAAAAAGAAAATTCATTAGTTTTAAAAAATTAATTTATCCGCAGTCAATAGCAAAAATAAAAATTTTTACGAATAAAATTGAAGATAAGTTCCTGCTAAAGAAAACCGTTCGCCTGATAAACATTGACCCGGGTTACCTGGAATTAGGAAAACTCGTTCTTGCTACAACCAAAGACCACAAACACCGCATATATTTAGACAAGGGTATCTACGCGGAAGTAACCCTTTTTTACGAAGATAAATCCTTTAAGCCCTGGACATGGACTTACCCAGATTACGCGTCTAATGAATACCTCGAAATATTTGATAACATAAGAAATATTTACGCGCAACAGATAAAAAACGAATTACCGTAAATACAAAAAAATGGGGTCTTTCGTATTTAAGGTAGTAAGGAGTGACAATTATCAGATAACGAAAGTTTGAAGTTTGCGCACAATTAGAAATTTTTTTGCCATAAGCGCGCAAGGATTTACGACGAGTTGAAGCACTTCTTTCTTACGTAAGTCACTGCGGAAACGAGGAGTAAACCGCAGCGCACGGCAAAAAATTTCGTGCGCAAACAGAAACTTTCGTTATCCTGTTGCTTATCAAAGAGTTAGGGATATTTCTTAACCTTAAATACGAATGACCCAAAAAATGCGCCCCTTATACCTTAAATCTTCCCAAGATGGTTCTTTAGATGAAGCGATAGAAAAAGCGTTTAGTTTGCTTGAATCTTGCTGTATCTGTCCGCGTAAATGCGGAGTAAATCGCTTAAAAAATGAAGAGGGATTTTGCAAGACAGGCCTAAAACCCAAAGTATACAGTTATATGACGCATCGAGGAGAAGAACCCGTTATATCAGGCACGCGAGGCTCAGGCACAATCTTTTTTTCTCACTGCAATATGGCGTGTGTATATTGTCAAAACTATGAATTTAGTCAAAAAGATGTAGGCCAAGAAGTGGACCCTGAAAAACTAGCGCAATTTATGCTAGAATTACAACGATTTGGCTGTCATAATATAAATCTGGTTACACCCACGCATATTATGCCGATGATTCTTAAGTCCCTGCGAATCGCGATTGACAAAGGCCTAAATTTACCCTTGGTGTATAATACCGGCGGTTACGAACTGCCGGAGATTATAAAACTGCTGGATGGCATAGTAGATATCTATCTTCCCGATATGCGTTACGCGGATAATAAACAGGCAGATAGTTATTCTCACGCTCCGGATTATCCTAAGTATAACCAGGAATCAGTTAAGCAAATGCATGAACAAGTTGGTATCGCTGAAATAGACGCTAAAGGCATATTGACTAGGGGGCTTATTATAAGGCACTTAGTCCTGCCCGGCGATATCGCGGGCACAAAAAAAATAATGGAATTTATTGCCAAAAATATTTCAAAAGATACTTATATAAGCCTAATGAGTCAATATCAGCCTTGCCATAAAGCTCCTAATATTAAAGGAGAGCTCTCTCGGCGCATAACCTATGAAGAATATGAATATGCTCAGGCAGTAATGGAAGAGCTAGGTTTACATAACGGCTGGATTCAGGAATCAGGAGGCCTAGAAAGATTTCTAGGCACAAATATTAAGGCGAATCTATAAAATACCACTCATAGTTTTTTGTCGCCGCGTAGGGGCGGGCTTGCCCGCCCACAAAAACGTGACGATTCGAATGATCTCATACAAGCGAAAAAGAAAAGGGCGGGCAAGCCCGCCCCTACGCGGCAATTCACTATAATCTCTAAAATGTAAACAATGTTTCACTTGCACAGGGGGGTAATGAACACGGACAATATGAAAAACAAAAAAACAAACACTATAAAACAATTTTTTAAATCACTATACGCCAAGCTTTTTGAAATTAACGATACGCCGCAAAAAATTGCTTTAGGATTTGGTTTAGGCGTATTTTTAGGAAATTTTCCCGGCACGGGCCCCATCGCGGCTTTATTTTTAGCATGGGTATTACGACTAAACCGCGCGAGCGCGTTATTAGGCGCCCTTCTTACCAATACTTGGATGAGTTTTTTTACGCTTATCGTATCCATAAAAGTAAGTTCTATTATATTAAAAATAAACCCGCAAGATGTCTTGCGAGACTGGTCAAAATTTCTAAAAGATTTTCACTGGCTGAATTTATTAAAATTATCTCTTTTAAAAATTATTTTTCCAATAATAGTTGGATATTTTATAGTTAGTTTATTTTTAGGTTTTATAGCATACCTAATAATTCTCGCGATATTCACGCATAAAAAAATAACTTCGCGAAAACCACCCAGCCCTTAATTTTCTCTCTCACTTTAAAGTTTTTTAAAAAAAATAACTTGACAAAACAAAAAGATATGGTAGACTTAGTTTAAGCTTTAAAAAATAGTTTTTATCCGGTATGTCTCAAAGTTATGGAGGTAGCTTTGAGATAAGTTATGGAATAAGTTTCTCATAACCGGATTGACAAAAAGAGTCAGTCCGGTTTTTTGTTTTGTGGGTTTAGGGGATGGAATTAGACGTCACCCCGGCGAAAGTCGGGGTCGAAATGACATAGATAAATAAACGTAAGGGTCGAATTATTCGACCCAAAAAAATGGAGGATAGTAAAATGGAATTCACCAAAAGCAAAGGTTTCAAAAAAATCGCTTCACTGTTCGTCGCAGTAGTTTTTCTTTGCAACACTATTTTACCCAATGCGGCGTTTGCCGCAGAGGCCTTTGGCTTGCCCGGGCCCGCTCAATTCGTTAATTTATCTGACGCCTATTCGTTTCCTGTGCTAAAGGGGCTAAAGTTTGACCCGGCTAATCCTTTGACAATGGAATTTATCATTGACAACGGTAATACTAAAAAAGTAACCAAGGAAGAGGCATCCCGTTTAGTCAGGTATTTCCTATCTGGACTTACTGTTCCCGCGGAAAATCTTTGGGTAAACTTATCTCCTTATGAAAAAGACCGCATTCTTCCCGATATTCTTACTTCAACTGAATTAGGCGAAGGATTATTATCGCAGGATTATATTCTAAAACAAATCTCCGCATCCTTAACCTATCCGGAAAGTCAAACTGGTAAAGATTTCTGGGGCAAAACCTATCAAGAAGTTCTAAAAATAGCCAAAACCACGAATATTCCGGTAAATACCTTTAACAAGATCTGGATTGTCCCGGATAAAATGGTGGTTCATGAAAACCAAAACTTAGCGGTGGTAGCTGAAGCAAGCCTAAAGGCAATGTTAGAGGAAGATTTTCTATCCCTAAAGAACAACGTTGGCGCTATTCAGAAGGAAAGGAAAGATGTGCAGGAACCTCTTATTTCTGATATTAACAAAGCATCATCAGGCGTAATGAAGGAGCAGATTCTTCCTAAGATAAACGCGGATATCAACAAAGGCAAAAACTTCGCCACCTTGCGCCAGATATACTATTCCCTTATTCTGGCTGGTTGGTTTAAGAATAAGTTTAAGGAATCCCTATACAGCAATTATATAGATAAAGGCAAGATTAAAGGCATAGATGTAAGCGATAAAGCCGCAAGAGAGAAAGTCTATAACCTTTATTTACAAGCCTTTCAAAAAGGGCTTTACAATTATATCAAGCCGGAGCAGGAATTAGCAACTAAAAAGCAGATAAAGAGAAGGTATTTTTCGGGGGGGGCAATACTTTCTCAAACTAATTTCCCGAACATAACTGCTACTACTCCGCAACAACAATTAGGAGATCTCTCTCTCGTCGGCAGTACTACAGATTTAAGAATAAATCTTCTATCAGGTACCGCTACTACTGGAACTCAAACTGGCCCGCGAACAAAAGAGATATCTTACGACTCTCTTACCCAACTCAAGCTTAACTTCGCTAACTTATCAGCAATTGAGAGTGCCTTAAAAGACATAGTAGAAGTTACCTCTAATGGCATTAAAATAACCAATGTAACTGCCTTAAGTAATGGGTTGATTGATAAATTAGTCTACGATGCTACCTTTAATCCGAATACTGACATAGTCAATAAAACCCGTAAACTAATTAAAGATATAGCCGCTTCTTTTGGTATTAAGCCTGCTTCAACTTATGATCTCTATATTAAAAAGGCTACCGATCCAAGGCACTATGCGATTCCGGCTATAAACATTAGAGGTATGGCTTATAATTCCGCGAGAGCAGTACTCCATGCAGCCGTTAGAAATAAAGTAACTGATCCTTTTATATTTGAGATTGCTAGATCAGAAATAGGCTATACTGGCCAGCGACCCGTAGAATTTACTACTTCAATTTTAGCTGCAGCCATCAAAGAAGGTTATAATCACCCTATATATCTACAAGGTGACCACTTTCAAATAACTGCCAAGGAGCGCGATGCAGATCTTCCTAAGGCAATAATAAATCTACAAAAACTTATCCGTGAAGCTATAGAAGGAGGCTTCTACCAAATAGACTTAGATATGTCTACATTAGTTGATTGGTCTAAGCAGACTATTCCCGAGCAACAGAAACTTAATTACAAAATGACAGCTGAAATGACCAGCTATATTCGCCATTTAGAAAAAGAGTTTGGTTTAGATAAGCAAGGTATTGTAGTAAATTTAGGCGGGGAAATAGGTGAAATTGGCACAGGCTTAGAAAAAGGCAAAGAGAGGAACAGCTCAATAGAAGACCTCGCGGCTTTTATGACCGGATATAATATTGTCTTACAGGCGCTTAGTGAAAAAGCCGGATTTCAGCTTCTAGGAATAACTAAAGTTGCTGTGCAAAGCGGGACTAAACACGGCGGCGTTAGGGATGCTCATGGTAATGTAATCAATGCTAAGGTAGGTTTTAATACTTTAGCCGCGATCGGTAAAGTGGCCAGGACAGAATTTGGCCTTGCTGGTGTGGTTCAACATGGCGCATCTACTCTGCCTGAAGACTACTTCACTATTTTTGCCGGCAATAAGATACCCAAAGGCCTTACTATAGATCCGGATCTTTTAAATCAAGATGGGCAGTTAACTCTGGATAAACATCCTCTTGCTGAAGTTCATCTGGCTACTGCTTATCAGGATACTATCCTGGATAGTCCTTATTTCCCTAAAGACTTACGTAGAGAAATGGAGGAACAAATCTTTAAGTGGTATCCAATAAAAGAAAGTCAAGATCCTAAAGAGGCATTTGTGAGCAATAGAAAAAATGTATGGGGAACATTCAAATTACCTACATGGAACCTACCTGATTATATTCAAGATGCAATAAGGATCAGCCTAGAAAAACAATTTGACGCAGTGTTTAAGAACTTAGGGTTAGCCGCCACCTCCAGCAGTCTATCCTCAGAAAAATCAGGCGGTATAGGCGGTATCAACATGGAAAGTATCAATGTCTCTGCGTTGCCTTCGTCTGGTTCGTCAATCATCCTTGACCCGCACATTTTTGACAACGTTAGTTTCAAGATTACCTTTTTGGGTGAGATAACGGATACCGCGGCATTTGTAGGTATCTCTCCTGAAAAGCAAGAGAAAAAAGAGAACGTAAAACTGGCTTACGCGAGGTAAAAAAAACCGAAAAACAGATACCAATGAAATAAATGTAGGGGTCGGGTCATCCGGCCCAAAACAAAAGGAGAAATAAAATGAGTACGTTCAAAGGTTTCAAGAAAATCGCTTCACTGTTCGTCGCGGTAGTTTTTCTCTGCAACACTATTTTACCCAACGCCGCCTTTGCCGCAGAGGCTTTTGACCTACCCGGGCCTAGCCAATTTGTTAATCTCTCACAAGCATATTCCTTTCCAACGTTAAAGGGATTAAGATTTGACCCGGCTAATCCTTTGCGAATGGAATTTATTGTTGACCATGGTAACCAAGAAAAGGTAAGTCAAGAGGAAGCATCCAGCCTTATTAGGTATTTCTTAGCAGGGCTAACCATACCTCAAAATGATCTCTGGGTAAACCTTTCTCCTTATGAAAAAGACCGTATTATCAATGATAACCTTGCTCAAACCGACTTAGGCGAAGGTTTATTATCACAGGATTATATCCTAAAGCAGATTTCCGCCTCTTTAACCTATCCTGAATCACAAACCGGCAGAGACTTCTGGAATAAAACCTATAATGAAATCTTAAAAATTGCCAAAACCACCAATATTCCCGTAAACACCTTTAATAAAATATGGATCGTGCCGGATAAGGCAGTGGTCTATGAAAATAAGAATGTGGCTTTTGTGGCTGAAGCAAGCCTTAAGACAATGTTAGAACAAGACTATCTTTCTTTAAAAAATAATGTTTCGGCTATTCAAAAGGACTGGTCACAAGACCGTGGTTCGGCTTCCTTTAATCGTAGCCGAAGCCAAAGAAAAGATCTGAAACAAGGAGCGATTGAACAAATCAGCAAGGCATCATCTGATGTAATGCGCCAAGAGATCCTTCCCAAGATAAACGCGGATATCAACACAGGCAAAAACTTTGCCACCCTGCGCCAGATTTACAGCTCTATTATCTTAGCAGTCTGGTTTAAGAAGAAATTCAAAGAGTCTTTATACCAGCATTACATTGATAAAGGTAAAATCAAAGGCATAGACTTAACCGATAAAAACGCCAAAGAAAAAGTCTACAACCTTTATTTACAGGCATTCCAAAAAGGGCTTTATAACTATATAAAGACTGAACCGGAGCAGGGCAGTAGAAAGAATATCAAGAGAAGGTATTTTTCAGGGGGATCTAGCTTCGATAACCGCAATCTTACTGTTCAGGCAACGACAAATCAAAGCGCTTTGTCGGGCACTATTTTTAGTAAAAAAGTCTCAATATTTCCAACAACAATTGTGGCAAAGGGAACGAGAACGGGAACTTTTACTGCCGGCTCTCAAACAACGGCTGGCTCGACAATAAGCGCCAAAAAACAAGAGGTTGCTGCTGTTCGTAAATTTCTGCAAGATATGTTAGCTAATAAAATAGATCTTAAAACTCTAACAGTGCCTGCTAGCTTGCAAGAAGCGGTAAAAACACAACGGGAATACCTTCCTGCTGGCAACTGGAAGATGGAATTAACAACAGCAGAAGAGGCTATAAAACTAATCAATGGTATAGCTAATCTAATTGCTCAAGACCATGATAAAAATACATGGCGCGACAAAGGAAAAAACATGGATTTCATTATTCCAATCAGCCCTTCTTCCGTGCACATTTATTTAGTTAAAGCAGAGATAAAGAAACTTGAAGATTCGGGAAGTCTCCCCCAGGGATTAATCCGTTTAGGCGCTCAAAATGCTTCAGCTTACGAAAAGGGCCCAAGGACCGGAGAAAATTCCGCGACACAGCTTAGAAATTTGGGTGTAGAATATGTAATTCTAGGACACTCTGAAAGGCGTCATCATGAATGGACACCGGAAACCAGTAAATTAGTAAATGCCAAGGCAAGACAAGTGCTAAATGAAGAGCTTAAGCCAATTATCTGTATAGGAGAAACCTTTGAAGAGCGTGGAAATGGTAACGCTTATAAAGTTCTTACTCAACAACTACGTGGGAGTACAGCGGGTTTTACTAAAGAAGATCTGGAAAAAATCGTAATTGCCTATGAACCGGTTTGGGCTATAGGTAAAGGGAAAACCCCCGCCACTCCAGAAGATGCAAAATTAGCACACCTTTTTATCCGAGCATGGGTGTTAAATAAATTCGGTGTTGACATAGCAGGAAGAATACAAATTTTATATGGTGGAAGCGTTAAACCCGGTAATGTTGCGGATTTAATCGCTCAACCGGGTATCGATGGCGCTCTCGTAGGAGGAGAAGCCTTAAAACCAGAAGGTTTTGTTAACATCGCAAAAGCGATTTTCGAAGCCCGCGCTTCCAGCGCGATAGCGCAAAACATAACTACTGTAGAACTTTTAAAAACCACTAAGGCACGGCAAGTTCTTGATTCCCGTGGTTTCCCGACGGTTGAGATGGAAGTTACTTTACCAGACAGAAAAACAATTAGCGTTATAGTTCCTTCAGGCGCTTCTACTGGTAAAGCCGAAGCTTTGGAGTTAAGAGATGGCCAGGTTATAAAAGATATTGGGCAAGGAAAAAGACCTGAACTTTCTGCTGAACAAATAAATCGTTTAAAAAAAATATTCCCTAATAAAACCATATCATCAGACGAAGAATTATATAAGATACTGGGATCAGGATACGAAAAAAAAGGTGTTTTAATCGCGGCTGACAATGCTAGTAATATTATTATTCCTTTGTTAATTGAGGCGTTGAATAAAGGCGAATTTACTATTATTGAACAGAAAAAAATAGATGCCTTTCTTATTAAGTTAGATGGCACCGAGAATAAATCCAACCTTGGCGCTAATGCTACACTGGCAGTGTCACTTTTAACGGCCAGAATAGGCGCTTATTTATCAGGATATGGGGATGTTGAGTTTTATAAATATATTCATGAAACCTTTGGCGCAAAAAACCCCCGGATTCCTATATGTATGCAGAATGTCTTAAATGGCGGTAAGCATGCGCCGGACGGCCCTGACATCCAAGAATTTATGATTGGAGCAGTAGGAAGCGCTAAAACAATGTTAGAACAAATGGAGATAACAACAAAAGTTTTTCATACCTTTGGAGACTTGCTCAAAAATGATGAAGAAGAATTACGGAAAAAATACACCGATGAAGCATATAAAAAATATAACCTTTCAAATGTATTGGGTAGAGGAATAACAGGCTCATTAGGCACAGCCTACGGTGATGAGGGAGGTTATGTCCCAGCATTCGAGAATAACCGCGAACCTTTTCTTGCCATTACTGCCGCTATTAGATTAGCCGGCTATAACCAGAATGGTAAAATTGACGTCGCCTTAGGAATGGATGGCGCCTTAAGTGAATGGGACGAAGGCCCAACTAAAGACGGTCAGTATCGTATATATCACTTTAAGAAACCGTTAGTTTTAGCTGATAAAACTATTTTGGGTAAACAATTAGAAAACAAGAAATGGGAAATTACATCTCTTGATCTAATTCGTTTCTATAAAGATCTTATT
This sequence comes from Omnitrophica bacterium GWA2_41_15, assembly GCA_919901915.1. GTDB lineage: Bacteria > Omnitrophota > Gorgyraeia > Gygaellales > Profunditerraquicolaceae > CAKKQB01. Next base: position 9,182 of record CAKKQB010000053.1, on the reverse strand, counting down.
TTAGATACAAAGAATGTCGCTTATTTATTCTCTATTGAAGACGGCTTAGGAGAAAAGGATTGGAGCGGAGCTGAAAAACCGGCTTATGGCTGGGAAAAATTAACAGAAGAAATGACAGATCCGAATTTTATTTCGCAAGTACCTTTCTACAACCAGATTAGCTCCCTATTAAAAGAGAATTATGGAATTGTTTTGAATGGATTACAGGTTGTTACCGATGATCCTACGTCTACTAACCCAACATTAACTGAAAAAGCTATTACCGCTAAAACAGGCAATGCCCTGCTTGATAAAATTAACCAAATAGGCACATTAACCGAAGCAGCTGAGGCCGGAAATTTAGCCTTAGGGAATGGTTGGAATCTTTTCGTGTCCCATCGTTCAGGCGAGACAGAAGATGTTACCATTGCTCATCTTTCCGTAGGATTAGGCGGAGGATTTCTAAAAACAGGCGCGCCTAATCGCACGGATAGAAACGCTAAATATAATGAATTGTTGAGAATTGAAGAAAACATGCAAATTGTAGCTAGCAGTTTGAAAATTGCCAACGACAACGGTGGTATCAACTTAGAAAGCATAGATATTCCTGTATCGCCTTCGTCTAGTCCTGTGGAGACACCTTTTTTCCTTGATAACTTGCAGAATTTTGACGGGTTTACTTTTAAGGTTACGGGGGAAAGAACAGAAACTATTAAAATGGCGTTGAATCTCCCTTCGGAAAAAGAAAATAAAACAAAAAGACAGGAACTAGCGTATAAAAAATAAGGATTAATCATTTGCATCTAGAGGACTTTACCTCTAGGCGCAAATGCATTCCGACGCAAAGTCGAGCCCAGTCTGGACCCCGGTTTTCACCGGGGTGACGATTTTATATATTTTTTAATAATGACAAAACCAATGAAAGAGAAAAAGAACGCGGCAATGGAAGACAGGCGCATATTTGCTAGATTTCCCGTAGAGTTCCCTTTAAGATTTTTAAACCTTGATACGAATCAAGAAGAAGATTCAGCCGTAACTTGCGATATTAGCGGTAAGGGCATAGGATTTCTCACCACAAATAAAGACCTAACTAACCGTACTCCTTTAGAGATATGGCTTCAAATTCCGGATAAAGGTGAACCGCTTTATACTCGAGGAGACGTAGTCTGGTCAAAAAAATTAAAATCAAACAAGGACAAATATCAGGTAGGAATTGAATTAAAAAAAGCGGAATTAGTAAGATTTTCCCGGATTTTAAGGGCGCCGTAAAGATGACCATATTCGTGAATACCAAAAATGGAGGTTAAAATGAAGTTCGCCAAAACCAAAGGTTTCAAAAAACTCGCTTCACTGTTTATCGCAGTAGTTTTTCTCTGCAATACTATTTTACCCAACGCCGCGTTTGCCGCGGAAGCCTTTGGCTTGCCCAGCCCTAAGGAATTCGTTAATTTATCCGGCACTTATTCTTTTCCGGTGTTAAAGGGGTTGAAGTTTGATCCGGCAAATCCTTTAACAATGGAATTTATTATCAATAATGGCGATGCTAAAAAGGTAAGCAAAGAAGAGGTCTCCCGCTTAGTGAGGTATTTCTTAGCTGGCTTAACTGTTCCTCCGGAAAACCTCTGGGTTAACTTATCTCCTTATGAAAAAGACCGTATTCTTCCTGATATTCTTACTTCAACTGAATTAGGCGAAGGCTTATTATCGCAGGATTATATTCTAAAACAAATCTCCGCATCCTTAACCTATCCGGAAAGTCAAACTGGCAAGGACTTTTGGAACAAGACCTACGATGAGGTCCTAAAAATCGCCAAAACCACCAATATCCCGGTAAATACCTTTAATAAAATCTGGATTGTCCCGGATAAAATGGTAGTTTATGAAAACGAAAACCTTGCGGTTGTGGCTGAAGCAAGCCTAAAGGCAATGTTAGAAGAAGATTTTCTTGCTTTAAAGAATAACGTTTCCGCTATCCAGAAAGAAATTCCGAAACGCAATACACGCGACGCAATACGCGATACGCGCGACTTAATCCAAGATATCAATAAGGCTTCATCCAATGTAATGAGGGAGCAAATTTTACCTAAAATAAACGCGGATATCAACAAAGGCAAGAATTTCGCCACTTTGCGTCAAATATACTATTCCATTATTCTAGCGAGTTGGTTTAAAAAGAAATTCAAGGAATCCCTCTACAGCAATTACATAGATAAAGGTAAAATTAAAGGCATAGACCTAAGCGACCCTCAAGCCAAAGAAAAGGTTTACAACCTTTATTTACAGGCTTTTCAAAAAGGGCTATACAACTACATCAAGCCAGAGCAGGAACTCGCTACTAAAAAACAGATAAAAAGACGGTATTTTTCAGGGGGTATTGATATTAGAGTTTCAAATACTGGCACTAATTTTGGAGATCGGAACTCCAACTTAGAAGTCGTTTTTGCCTCAAGCAGTATAATTAGCGCATATTTGTCCGGCGGCAACAACACAGAAGCAATAATAAGCTATGGTGCTTCGGATCCAAAAAAAACTATTATTAGAAATATTATCGCTGGGCTCAACGCTGTTGTAAACATAAATGGCACGCTTAGTAGTGATATTGACAAAATACTGGCTTTCAAAAAAGATCTCGAAACAAACGTCGCTATAGACGTACTTCTAGAATTAAAAACCAAGTTTGAAAAAGATCTTATTGAACTTGAAAAAGGTAGATTCGACGGTATGACTGTTCCCTTTCATAGTGCCTTAAAATGGAAAATAAGCATACTATCCGATGTTATAGAAAAAAAGAAGGTTTTAACAAAAACAGAGCAAATAGAAATACCTCCTGCGGAATTAAAGGATTTCGCGAAAAATTTATCTCCATTTGACCTTGCTCCAACAAAAGTTAACATAAGGCGTCTTAAAGGTAACATGCCCCTTAAGAGCCTTCTTAAGCAACCACAAGCTCCTTTTGCTATTGGAGCTTCCATAGCCGCGGCTTTAGGTTCGTGGGTTTTTGCCACAGGCGGAAAAAACATAAAAGAAGTAGCGGATGCTAATGCTGTTAAAATGGTAGAAGACGCGATTCTACTTTATGTGCAGACCCATAAAGATATAGCAATAGTTATACTGGGAGATGAAGGACTCCGAGATAACTCTGTTTCCTTAAATATAGGTACTATTTATTATTCCGGTTATAAGGATACGCGTAAAAAAATTAATATCGTGGAATTAAATAACGAATTAAATGTTTTGAAAAGTAGAAGAGTTCTCCTGCGTTATTTCGTAGGCGATGCCTTAGAACTTACTAATGGCCTAGCGGATAAAAAGGCTTTTTCGGAACCCACGAACAGCTGTAACTTGATTACTTTTTTTGATAAAAAAAATCTTCCAGTGAATGATTTTTCGCGCTTTGGCGGCATAGGTTATAATGCGCCTAAAGACGCGGGAGTTACTCCTTTTGATTTGCCTTCTGTTGCTTTGCCTAAAATAGCCGCGGCAAAAGGTTTTAAAAAAGACACGAAAGAATATAACTATTTTATGAACCACGTGACTGTTTCCGTTATGGGCCCCCGAGATGATAAAGACAAAAAAATCCATGAACAAGGAATAGCTGCGCATAAACATGACGCGATTATTGAAGACGCGAAAAAAATGCAGAGAGAATTTATAGACTTAAAGCTTGTAACGCCTAGTGATGGTGGTTTTAAACCGCGTTTAGTTTCTATTTTAGGGCTAAATTTGGATGGACGCACCATGATTACCTTTGGCCGTGGAGGTTCAGCAGAAGAAACAGCCGCGCTTTTAGCAGCAGCGAATATTAAAGATGGCCATTTTTCTCATACTTACGTTTCCCAGAAAGCTACTGAGTTTAATTTCAGTAAAGAAACTGCGTATGCGTACACACCTGAAGAGATAACTACGTTTAAAAATTTTGGTATCTCTAAACAGCAATATATGAACCCAAGAACCGAGAAAGCGATTAACGGAAACGGTATTCTGGTAACGACTTCGGTTACAGGGGCATCTCCTGATATTTTTGGCCATGATTACGCTGATCTATTTAAATGCGTTAAGATTCTTCCGCAAAGCAATGGACGAGGCACCATCACCGCCAATACCCTTATAGTAACTCGTGATGGCAGCGCGTTCATGGTTCAGACGACGATGGAGACTGCTGATTTGGATGTAAGCCTATCAGCCATAAAAAGCGTTAGCAATAAAGCAGCGGCATACCTCAATAAACAAAAAACCAGCTCATCGATTGAAATACCCGGAGTGGGAAAATTTCATAGTATCAGGGATGTTAATATTGATGGGCAAAGAGTGGTACTAAGAGTTGACCTTAATACTCCCGTAGAAGTTGATGAAAATGGCGCGGTTAAGGATATAACGGATGACCGTAAGATACGAGAAATATTGCCGACATTAGAATATATTACAAGCCAGAACCCCAAGAGCGTAACTCTGGTTACCCATTTTGGCTCAAAAAAAGATTTTTCTACGGAAATAATCGCGAAAAAATTACAGAAACTATTGCAACCAACGGGATTCCAGAACAGTGTTGCATTCTTGAAGGGTTCAGTGAATCAAAACGGCTTAAGCGAGGATGCAATTAGTGAAATTAACAAAGGGAAAAGGAAGATATGTCTTTTAGAAAACATCCGTTTTGCTAAGGGAGAAAAAGAGGCAGGTGAAAACACAGGTGAAAACCTAAGGAAGCAATTAGCAGGGTTAGCGGATATTTATGTTATAGACGCGGCGGCGACAATACATCGTAAACATGCTTCAATGTACCCATTAAGCAAAATGAATGGAAAAAATATAGAAAAAGCAATCGGTTTCCTCTTGGAAAAAGAATTAAATATTTTATCCAAGACAATTTTACCTAAACATCCTTTCATGGCTATCGTAGGAGGCTTTAAAGTATCGGACAAAACTAAAGTACTTGAAACCCTTGTTAGTAAAATGCGGGAAGGGGATACTTTAGTTATTGCCGGAGCAATGGCATATACTTTTATAAAAGCAAAGAACTCTGATCTTCTTTTAGGCAACTCTTTTATTGACCAGGGAAGTATACCTATAGCAAAGGAGATTCTTGCTAAGTTAGCCGAGAAGAAAGTAAACGTTATCCTGCCAATTGACCATATTATGGTTCCCGACGAGGAACTTTATGATGGCATATACGCAAAAACTTCAGATGGGGAGTCAATAACGGAAAATTATAAGGGGGTAGACATCGGCCCAGCAACCATAAATGAAATTTTAAAAGCAATGAATGGAACAGAAACCATTGTTTGGAATGGGCCTTTAGGCGCTTTTGAAAAGAAAAATGGCGGTTTTATCGATGGAACGAAAGCAGTTGCAGAAGGAATTAAGAAACTATGGAAAGAAAAAAATATAGCAGTAATCGCTGGCGGCGGAGATACTGGCCCGGCTATAAAGCAATCAGGCATTTCTGAAGATAGTCTTTTTTTTAAAGAAGCGGTGCTTACTGGCGGAGGCGCGAGTTTAGATTTTATTGCTTCTGACGGTAAACTAGAGGTATTAGAAAACTTGAGCCTTGCCTCCAGCGCTTTATCTACAAAAGAACTAAAACTTGTTGAATCTTTTGGCAAGGGGAAAACTACAGCTGAAGAATTGTTTAGTGACGCGATAGACCTAAATACGCGCAAAGGACTCTTAGGAGGTAAAGGTGAAGGCCTACATTCAATGACACGAGCGGGAATTCCTGTCCCACCGGGTTTTACTATTACGACAGAGGCCTGTAAGTATTATTCCGATAATAATAAAGAATGGCCTGCGAAATTAGAAAAAGAGATAGCTGCTGGCATAACGCAATTAGAAATAGATTCAAATAAAAAATTGGGGAGTAATGAAAAATTGTTATTGGTTTCCGTGCGTTCCGGCGCGAAATTCTCTATGCCGGGGATGATGGACACTATCCTTAATTTAGGCCTTAATGACACAACGGTTGAAGTTTTCGCGCGAATGACCAACAATGAACGGCTTGCATGGGATAGCTATCGCCGCTTTATCCAGATGTTTTCCGATGTAGTTTTAGGCATAGAAAAGAAGGCATTTGAAGAAATTATTGAAGCCAAAAAAGAAGAACTAAACGTTAAGCAAGATGTGGATTTAGATGTAGCGGCATTAAAAGATTTAGTGGTTAAATTCAAAGCACTGCTTAAGGCTCATGAAAAAGAATTTCCGCAAGACGCGCGGCAACAACTAAAAATGGCAATTAATGCTGTTTTTGAATCGTGGGGTAATCCACGCGCTATTACGTATCGTAATTTGAATAAAATCCCGCACGATTTAGGCACAGCAGTTAATGTCCAGGCTATGGTTTTTGGCAACAGCGGAGATGATTCAGCGACAGGCGTTGGCTTCACTCGTAACCCCTCTACCGGCGAAAAAGAGTCATTTGGTGAATTCTTAGTTAATGCTCAAGGAGAAGATGTGGTAGCGGGTATTCGCACTCCGCGGCCTGTATCTGAATTACAAAAAGTAATGCCTGCGGCCTATGATCAGCTTATGGAAATTACCAGCGGCCTTGAAAAGTATTATAAAGATGTGCAGGATTTTGAATATACAATTGAAAACGGTAAGTTGTATCTTTTGCAAACGCGTTCGGGCAAACGTACTGGCGTAGCAGCAGTTAAAATTGCTGTAGACCTAGTAAGAGAAGGCCTGATTACTAAAGAAGAGGCCTTAATGCGCGTTGATCCTAAGCAAATTAACGAAGTTTTGTTTCCTATGTTAGATCCTACAGAAAAGAAAAATTTAACTAAAGAGGATGTGCTAGCTACGGGATTATCAGCTGGGCCGGGCGCGGCTACAGGTCAAATTGTTTTTACATCAGAAGACGCGGTTCTTTGGACCAATGATGGTAAGCAAGTCATTCTTTGGCGCGAAGAAACTTGCCCTGATGATATCGCGGGAATGGATTCCGCGGTGGGCATAGGAACTTCCAGAGGCGGAATGACTTCGCACGCGGCAGTAGTAGCCCGATCCATGGGTAAAGTAACTATGGTGGGCGCCGAACAAGTTAAAGTTAATGGAGAAAAGAAGGAAGCATATATTACAAATGGACAAGGGGTTAGGAGAACTATAAAACAAGGGGATTGCGTTACCTTGAATGTGGTTTCCGGAGAGAGAGCCCAGTTGATTTTAGGCAAGAAAAAAATTGCGCGGCCAGAATCTATGGGTAGTGAGTTAGCAGTTTTCTTGTCTTGGGCTAAAGAAATAAGTAAATTGCGAATACGGGCAAACGCTGATATTCCGCGCGATGCTAAAATGGCTTTCGAGTTTGGCGCTGAAGGGATCGGTCTTTGCCGCACTGAACATATGTTCTTTGAAGAAAGCCGCCTGCCTATTATGCAAGAGATGATTTTAGCTGATACGCTTGAGGGGCGCCAAAACGCTCTAAAGAAACTTCTTCCAATGCAAAAAGAAGATTTTATCGGGCTTTTCCGTGAAATGCGTGGTTACCCTGTTACGATTCGTTTGCTGGATCCACCTTTGCATGAATTCCTACCCAAACGTGAAGAGTTAATGGTTGAAATCGAACATTTAAAATCAAATCAAGGGGATCTCGCGGTTATCGAGCAAAAAGAAAAACTACTTGATAGAATTAACGCATTACACCAATTTAATCCAATGATGGGATTGCGAGGAGCGCGCTTAGGAATTACGATGTCGGAAATTACCGCGATGCAGGCACGAGCAATTGCCGAAGCAGTCATCGTAATAATTAAAGAAGGAAAAAGCGTCATTCCTGAAATTATGATTCCTTTAGTGGGAAAAACAGAAGAGTTTACTCATCAGAAAAAAGTTGTGGTCGATGCTATTGAAAAAGTTATGCAAGAACAAGAAACGCATTTTGAATATAAAGTAGGAACAATGATTGAGGTTCCGCGCGCCGCTATTACTGCCGGTGAAATAGCCAAAGAAGCAGATTTTTTCTCCTTTGGCACAAACGATTTAACTCAATATGGCGCTGGATTCAGCCGCGATGATACCACAGAACTCCTGGAGCTATATAAAGAATTAGGTATTTATCCCGATAATCCATTTGAAACGATTGACGTGGAGGGAATTGGCAAATTTGTCCGTATGGCGGTGCAAGACGGAAGAAAAACAAAACCTGATTTAAAAATTGGGGTTTGCGGCGAACATGGCGGAGATCCGGAATCTATCAAATTTTTCCATGAAACCGGATTAGATTATGCCAGCTGTTCACCATACCGCATCTTAGGCGCTTGGTTGGCCGCGGCACAGGCACAGATTAGAAAATCTGCTCCTTTAACTATGCGAGCGCTGAAGACAGCTTTAGAGAAAATAAAATACGGCCATTTTTCTCTCTCTATAGTTAGCCAGCCTGAACTTGGCAGAAAAATAACGACAGAATTATCGGACGATAACAAAAAAGTTGTAATTTCATTTGGGAATAAAGCAGATGAGCAGGATATAAAAGATTATATCCTCATAGGTCCAAAAGCTGCATACATAAATACGTTTTTTGACGGCAAAGCAGCAGAGGCTATTGCCAAAGCTGAAGGAACCGTCTCCAGCGCGATAAAAATTCAAGAGCCATTAAAAAAAGGTGGTATTTCGTTAGAGGGAGTAGATAATAAGATCACCTCATCACCAACGTCGAGTTCGATAAATACGCGTTTCTTTGACCCGAGTTTTTTTGACAAGGGCATTAGCTTTAGCGTTACCTTAGAGGACATAAAAGACGCAAGCGCGTTCGCAGGTATCTCTCCTGAAAAAGAGGAGAAAAAAGAAAACAAAAAATTGGCTTACGCCGAACTATAGCCTGTTAGCTTATCGGACTGTTGCAAAATGCCAAACTTTGCGTCCATTCTGAGGCCGAAGGCCGAAGAATCTCGACGCTGATAAGATCCTTCGCTTCGCTCAGGATGACGAAAAAAGGTATTTCGCAACGGTCCTAAATGGAATTAGGTGTCACCCCGGCGAAAGCCGGGGTCCAGGGATTCTAGATTCCGGCGACCGA
>CAKKQB010000053.1:0-99 GCA_919901915.1 Omnitrophica bacterium GWA2_41_15 | reverse complement strand
GGGCAGAATTGCCCGAGGAAGTGCCGCGCCTAACTGGGCGAGGCCGACCGAGGGCAGAATTGCCCGAGGAAGTGCCGCGCCTAACTGGGCGAGGCCGAC
>CAKKQB010000052.1 GCA_919901915.1 Omnitrophica bacterium GWA2_41_15 | reverse complement strand
TTTTAAATGAAGATTATTTGTTTAAGATTACAAAAGGTTTTGAACGTGAGATAGGTGAAACAATAAAAATAACTTATGAAGATCTTGAGTTGTTAGATACGCAGGAAGGCGCAACCGTCTCTTCGGCGGTGGAGGACCCTGGGAAGATAAATGATATCGTTGAAAAATATAACGTCGTATTTCTCCATAGCATCCATCCAAATAATGTTCCAGGAGGCAATTCACTTTTAAAAGACGAGGTTGATTGGATAACAAAGCTTAAAATTTTATTAGGCTTTGAGCCAAAACCGACTATTTCTGTTTCAACAGTTAAAGAAGGAGATAGCTATCTTAATATGTGGGCACGTATGGGTGTTATTTTAAGCGGGGGCAATGTAATAAATGCAAATAATCAAGAAGCAGCAACTAAGGCAGAAAGTTTATATAAAAGACATGGCTGGGACGGTAAACAAAAAAATATTGCTGTTTATATAAAAAAGGCAATTTTAGAAAAAGGGAACGATTATAATGAATTAATCGTAGAAAATCCTCAAATTGCCGGATTTTATATTTGTTTAGACGATACAGGAAATATAATTAGAAAAGACATGGTTTCTATCAAAGAAATCGTAGAAACAATCAGAGGTTTTAATATGCCTATTTATGCCATACAAAATGGCGTTATCTTTGAAACAGGATATGATGAGAATAAACAAAGAATTATCCTCAAAGAAAAAATTAGCCCCAAAGAAATTGCGCAAAGAAAATTTGATCTTGAACCCTTAAAAAGAGAGCAAATTCAAAAAGAACTATTGCAGGATAATCCACCTTTTAAGACAAACTCGCCAGAGCAAAAATATATAGAGTCCCGAATTGAAGGAAAGAAAACATATCTTGAGCTTAATGCGCCTAAAGATTTAATCCAACTTATTGGAAAATATCCAGAATACAAACAAGATATAGATGAATTTTGGATGAAAGATAAAGAAAAAATTGAAATAATAGCAGAAATTCCAACTCCAGATAGCTTGATTCAATATTTTTTAATAAAACAGGCAGAATATAGCCTACGTTTGATTAGAAGAGAAGTAAATAAAGAGGCAGGCAGGGTTTATATAAATTATATAAAAAATTTTGATGAATATGGCCACGGATATATTAGTCTTGGAGGAAATTCTTCGCATTCTTTAGGTCAAGCAATTAAAGATAATACAGCTTATTTTTCCGGAATGGAAGCCTCTATTAAAAAAATTATATTAGATTGGCAGAATGAGGAAAAGGAAGAACAGGGAAGATATCCAAATGGGTTTGATTATAATCAATATTATAGCCAATGGCTTAAATCATTAGCATTTCATCTATATGGCTTTGCAGAGGAAGCAGCTCAATTTAAAGATAAAGAGGCCCAAGAAAAGGCCATTAAATTAGCAGGCCAAATTCTGTCTTATGAACAATATCAAGAAATTATAGAAAGAAGGATCGGTAAAAATGGCCAATTTAAGCTTGTAATGAAAGATTTAATCGAAAACAGCGAAAACGACCTCATGATTTTAAACGTCAATGTTCTTAAAGATCCTTATAGCGGTTCTTCTCATTTTTTGCAAAAATTTTCTCCTGCTTTTGGATCCTTTGAAGAATGGCTGACAAAACCTCTTTCTGAGGAACTAAAATCTCAAGCTGAAGAATTGAAAAAGGCTATTGTACTTTCCTTTTTTAGCGGTTTAAGGGATGGCCCGATTTTTGAAAGATTTGCCAGCCATTTTAAGCAAATAAATGAAGAAGGAGGGAAGGTGTTTCTTCTAAAAATTTTACTAGCTCAACTACAGCAAAAGACAACGCCTTTAACATGGAACAGTTTATTTGCTCCAAAAGATTACCATGCCCCCATTTTTTTCTATGAAAAAACCAAGGATATATTGCCAGGTTATAATTTAATACAGGTTATTGCATTAACTAAACCGTTTCTGGTAAATGCCGATGCAACTGAATTTTACTTTATAAACGATATATATGTTGGTTACGGGGTAACACGTATTATTGGCGATTTTGATGAACTTGAAATACAATTTCAGATTTTTCTAGAAACCGCTGAGCCCGGGCTTGGCAGGGGGAAAGTTAAAGGGCTTTCTCGTGCGATTTTCAAATCACGGCTTGATCTTTGGAGCCGTTTTATTCCATTGGGCCAGCACAGGAGAGTGTTTGCAGAAAAACACCAATTTGAAAATGTTGAGAAGCCGACATTTTATCTCGATATAGGTTTTCAACCATGGAATAAATCAAAGGCTGATGGCAGTCCAGATTATAGCGGAGGCCTGTTTTTTTCATTAGTTGGAAAATCCGTTGGTTCGCCGCTGATTGAATCGGTTTCTTCATCTCCATTTAATAGTTTAAATTCACCTGCTATCAATCCTATGCAAAATGTTGAGGATAGAGGCGGCATCGACCTCTCCCAAATTGAACTTACCCTTAAAAACGAGCAGTTCGTTTCATCTCTTAACCCGGCTGACTTTAAGATTCTCCTTGCTGCAAAGGCGCTTAAGCAGGGCGCAAATCCGCTAAGCCTATTGCGTATTCATGAGGTATTGGGGTATTTTAAAGACAAAATCACCAAGCCTGAGGCAATCCAAAACCAGAAACTCCTCAAGTATGTCCTATCAAAATTACACCTAAACCATTTCCTTGATTTTAAGACAATAAGCTATCTGAGATTCCTTGAACGGGGCGGAATTTTTACTGATAAACCAACCTCAAAAGTCTATTGATAAAATAAAGGAAATTGCCTAAGTTATTGACAGAAGTAAAGGGACGGAGTTAACTTATAAACTTAACGCCTTTACTCCGTTAATTCTTTTTTATTTCGCGATAGCGGTTCCGTTTCGTATATTTTTGCTTACAGTAGCATTCGGCATTTCAAACCAACTGGCAATATCAATACCACTACGAAACTACTATCTCCAAGCAACCTCTCATCTCGCTACCAACCTCCGCAACTTCTCCTTAATCCTCATCATATAATATAGCTCCGAGGATATCTAATCGCCTATCTCGCGGCATGAATTTTATTATACGGGTAAGAAAGTGATTGTTAATAAGTTTATATGTTAACTCCGCCCCTTTATTCTAAATTCTAAATTATTCTCTGGGCAACCAATATTTATTTCACAAACACCTTCTTTATTATAGCATTTCCTGATGTATCCACCAAAACCTCAACCTCTACCGAACTCTTATTCCCCTGCATATTTTTCTCAATATCTTTACCCTCGCCCTCCGGAACAAAATAACTCTCAATTCCATAATTAAGCTCTAGCTTCTCATCGTAACAATACTTAACCCTTGCCTTCAGATATACCCCATTATCAGAAACAGGTTTTTTTGTTTTAACAGCCACGGCTTCCCAAAATCTTCCCCTTGGTTCAAGTTTTACATAAACCTTCTCGCCTTGTCCGCAATAAGATTTTCTTTGTATCTGCTGCAAAACAATCGTGCTTATTTTATAACGCAAAACAACATAATCGCCCCTTAAAAAATCTCGGGGGTCAACAGGAACAGTTTCCAAAAGTACAGTTTTTCCTGTCCTTATAATATGCTGCTTGGAAATAATCAATCCTACTGCCACTGCGATCCATAAAAAACTCACCGCAATTAAAATAATTTTTTTATTCATTCTGATTTCATCCTTTCTATAATCTTTCTCCTCTGTTTCTCTAGAAATGTCCCTAGGAATAAAATAACTAACCCCCCAACTATAAAAAATAGGGACTTCTCTTTTAATGCCCAAGTTAAATCAATATAACGCGTAATAATAAATAAAACAAAAATTACAATACCTAAAGTAAAAATATGAGGCTTTTTCAGCTCCACACCTAAGAAAATACTGCTGAGCGCAAAGACTACTAAAGCACTGTTCATCGCTATAGTATTCAACAATACTGTACGCGGACTAACCAATAAAATAAGGCTTCCTACTAAAGCTACTACCAAAGCTACCAATTCTATACGGCTAGATTTATTCTTGAAATTACCAAACTTTTCTTCATCCAGCACAAGCAGGGCTATGATTCCCGCTAAAATCAAAGATCCGAATAAATATACATTGTTTGCTCCCCCCGCCCATTCAACTATGAGCGCCTTAAACGCTAAGAGATATACACAAATAAATGTCACCAAGTAACCAAACATTTTATAGGCTACGGGGAATAAATATCCTCTATTCCGAGAAACAATCCCTATAGAATAAATAGATATCCCCAACAATAATTGAAAGATTGTAAAATGTAATGTGTTAAAAGGATAATTGAATGTTTGAGAAACAGAAGATAGCGCTAAATTTATTCCTACCATCAAACCTATCAGGCAAAGAACCAAATTTTTCTCTATATTATCTTTGTATGTCAAATAAAGCATAAATCCCAAAGGCAGAAGAAAATATAAATTGGGCTGAAGTTGCCTTACAGTAAAATAAGTAATGTTCCAGAAAATAAACGAAAGACCAGCAGTATAAAGATAAACACGCTCTTCTTTCTGGGCTAAATAACAGGCCAATAAACCCGCGCTTATCAAGAGTGCCAGCCACTCATATTTATAAAAACAACAATAAAGGCTTGCCGACAGTAGACCGATAATATTAACCCTGCGGCTTGAAATTAAATTCTTAGCCGTTGGTAACATTAAGAGAAAAATAAAAATTGGGTAATAATAATTAGCCACATTGTTATTGCTACTGTAAAGAAAATTCCAAATAATCAACAAAACAGACGCAAGAATATGCGTGTAATTATTCTTAAAAAGAACGGCTACGGGCACAATAGGAAAAGCCCACAACAGAATGATATACCAGTTTTCAGAAGTAGGAATATTATAAATCTGTCCAATTAGCGCAATAGTCCCTCCCCAAAAAAGTGAAGCTAAAAGTAATAAGCTCTTGCCTAAATTAGCAAAGCCCTCTTTTTCGTAACTAAAAAAGTACCCTGCGTACAGCGTAGCAATAGTTATGCCTAAAAGCATTATAGTCCTGATGTGAGAGGGAATTCTCTGCCAGTTAGAACCCACAAAAAAGATAACGCCTAAGCCCACAAATATAACGCCAATAAGAGTAAGGACTTTAATCATATCCATCTTCTTTTTGGCGGTAACTCTCTTTAGTTTATAAAGGCTTAAGACGGCATCCCCCTGTTCTTTATTGATGATATTTTTTTCTTCCCATAATGGTAGCTCTCGTTGCAACCAAAAATAATGTTTTCTACGACATCTGGGAACTAATTTCACAATAATGAAAATAATAACTGCCCACCATAACAAACTACTCATTATACCTAATATCATCATTGGATCCTCCTATTCTTAAGTGAAACTAACCGTATTTACGTTTTTAGTATTTTGTTAAAAAATATTTTTCTTCCCGATTATTTTGGTTCTTTCGTGTTTAGGGCGAAAACCTTGGGCTTAAAAGTCCGCAGT
>CAKKQB010000051.1 GCA_919901915.1 Omnitrophica bacterium GWA2_41_15 | reverse complement strand
CTGGGCTCGACCTTTCGCCGGTATGACGATTTTAATGTATTTCGCAACAATCCCAAGATATGAAGAAAGCTTTTAAAATAATTGGTGTCCTGCTTTTTCTTTTTATTGTTTTTATTATCGGGATTTTTATTTTTCTTGAAACATTTGATTTCAACCGTTTTAAGCCGCAAATAATTTCCGCTAGCCAAAAAGCGCTTGGCCGACCAATTGATTTCGCGAAGATTGATTTAAAGTTTTCCTTAAAAAGAGGTATCCAGCTTCGCCTGACAGATATAACTGTTGCCGAGCATCCGGATTTCGGAGAGGGTAATTTTTTGACTATTAAAGAGGTGAATTTTAGTGTGTCAGTTAATGACCTTATTTTAAAAAGACAAATACGGATTTTAGGAATTGAATGTTTGAGTCCGCGCGTAATCATTATTCGGCTTAAAAATGGCAATATCAACGCGCAGGCATTTGGAGCAGTTGCTCAAGACGCGCGGAAAGCCTTAAGCAGCCAAGAGCAAAAACCCCGGAGTGAGCCTGTTCAGCCAGTTGCTTTGGGCCTAAGCGCGATATTCATTAATCATATTAATATAGATAATGCGCGCCTTACGTATATTGATTATTCGTTTAAACCTAAGCTAGCGCTTGTTTTTGATCAGATAATGTTTAAGGCAAAATTTAGCATGGCTGAAGGCGCGATTACGTTTAATAGCCTTTTATCTTTTCCTGATAAAGGCGTGGTGGAGTTTTCGGGAAATATCAGCGATTATCTGCTCAAGCAAAATTATTCAGCCAAGGTAAGAATTAACAATATTAATCTTGCCAAGTGCGTAAACCAATCAGCGGTTCCTTTTAAAGTAAAAGGCCTTGTTTCTGGTGAGCTTGAGATTAAAGGCCAAGGATTTGATCCGAGCGCCATTTTATCAAAACTAAACGGCAGTGGTTTAGTGGAAATAAAGGAAGGGCAGTTGGCCAATGTTAATGTGTTTAAAATGGTTTTGGATAAACTTTCGTTTGTGCCGGATTTAGGAGCTACACTTGAGGCGGGCCTGCCGGAGCGTTATAAGGAAAACCTGCGCAAGAAAGGTACGGCTATTAATGATTTTAAAGTAGTTATGGGCCTCAGCAACGGTTCTGTGCTGATACAGTCAATTAATGTGGATGCTGAAGGTTTTTTATTTCAGGGAAGCGGATTGATAAATCTTGATCAAAGTTATTCTCTTGATGGTTCATTTGTAATTCCTCTGGATTTATCTGCTAAGATGGTAGAGTCTGTTTCTGAAATGGAGTATTTGCTGGATGAGGCAAAGCAGATACGTTTTCCTTTAAAGATTTCAGGAAAAGGCGCTTCAATTTCTTTTTTGCCGGATGTAAGGCAGATAGGCCTTAGCGCGATTAAGCATAAAGTACGCCAGAAGTTAGGGGATGTTTTAGGCAATGATGAATCTTCTGACAGTAAACAGCAACTTATTGAGGGTGTACTCGGTAAAATTTTTAGGTAATGGGACTGTTACAAAATTGATGGCTCTGCTCACTATTTTGTAACAGTCCCTGTAGGGGACAGGCATGCCTGTCCCCTACGCCTGATTATTCGGTTGTCAAACCACTGCGGTAAAAAAATAGGAAAGGAAAGCTCTAGATGGGGTTTTTGATTTTGGCAATTTTAATTATGGGTTTTAGCGGTATTGCAGCTCAGATACTTTTTTTAAGGGAGATGCTGGTTACTTTTCATGGTAATGAGTTATCTATAGGAATTATCCTGGCTAATTGGCTTATCCTGGAGGCTATTGGATCTTTCTTTTTAGGCAAAACTGTAGAACGTATGCGTAGGCGCGTAGAGGGTTTTGTGAGCATACAATTTATTTTTGCTTTTTTTCTGCCTATAGCAATTTTTTTGATCCGTAATTTAAAGGATATTTTTGGGGTAGGCGCTGGCGAAGGAGTAGGTTTGCCGCTTATTTTCTTTGGTTCTTTTCTGGTTCTTCTTCCGATAAGCATTACGCATGGCGCGTTATTTACCTTTAGCTGTAAGCTTTATAATTTATATATCAGGAAAGAAGAGAAAGCGAGTATAAGCAGGGTATATATTTATGAAACTATTGGAACAATCTTAGGGGGGCTGGTTTTTACTTACTTACTTGTTTCTTATTTTAATTTCCTTCAAATAGCGTTGGGCATAAGTTTATTAAATTTTATTTTTTGCGTATTGTTTTTGAATTATCCTTGGCAGTCTGCTGTTGGTGAAGTTTCTTCTGTGAACCGAAAAATTTTAGGCGGTCTTAGTATCGGATGCGTTATTTTAACGGGTTTTCTTCTTTTTAGCCCGGCGCAGAATAAACTACATCTACTTTCCTTAAAGAATCAATGGAAGGCGCAAGATATTCTTTACTACCGTAATTCAATTTATGGCAATGTGGCAGTCACTCAAAGGCAGGAGCAGCATACCTTTTATAAAGACGGTATTCCTGTAATTATTACACCTGCCCCGGATTTAGCCTCTATGGAAGAATTCGCGCATTTGAGCCTACTTTTTCACGCCTCTCCTAAAAAAGCGCTTCTTATCAGCGGAGGAGCGGGAGGGTTAATTAATGAAATCTTAAAACATCCCTCTTTGGAGAGCGTTGATTATGTAGAGTTGGATCCCTTGATTCTTAAAGTGGTTAAACAATTTTCTACTCCTTTGACTTTGGCGGAACTTACGCATCCTAAGGCGCATATTCACTATATTGATGGTCGGCTTTTTCTTAAGAAGCATCCATCTACATACGATATTATTTTAGTTGGGCTTTCTTTTCCTTCAGACCTGCAAACAAACCGGTTTTTTACTAAGGAATTTTTTTCTTTAGCGAAAAAACAGCTTAAAGGAGAGGGAATTTTAGTGGTGAGCCTCCCCGGTTCCCTGACTTATTTAAGCGAGGAATTAAAAAATCTTAATGCCTGTGTGCTAAACGCGCTTAAGGAAGTATTCGCGAATATACGCGTAATTCCCGGGGATGGAAAAAATCTTTTTTTGGCTTCAGCTTCAAGCACTATTTCTTTGGTTACGCCCGAGGAGATTATAGAACGGCTTGAACAGAGGAATATAAAACCTAATCTTCTTTTACCAGATTATATTAAATATAGGCTGCATCCGCGTTGGCAAAGTTGGTTTTTAAAAACACTCTTATCAGACGCGTTAATCTCTTCTTCCGCGCGTAAGGGCGGGGTTAATCAGGATTTTGAGCCCAGAGCAGTTTTTTATAGTTTGAGTTATTGGAATGCCTTATTTTCTCCTTATTTTCGAGGGGCTTTTAAATGGATGGAAAAGATTTCTTTTAAGATGTTGCTTTACGTGATTGCCTTATTTACCCTGGGATTCTTGGGATTAGGTTTAAGAATAAAGAAATGTTTTTCTTTAAGTATACCTTATTGCATTGCCACTACCGGTTTCGCGGGGATGATTTTTAATCTAGCTTTAA
Organism: Omnitrophica bacterium GWA2_41_15; assembly: GCA_919901915.1. Classification (GTDB taxonomy): domain Bacteria; phylum Omnitrophota; class Gorgyraeia; order Gygaellales; family Profunditerraquicolaceae; genus CAKKQB01. The sequence continues at coordinate 519 of CAKKQB010000051.1, read as the reverse complement.
TTTTTGCTTTTCAGTCGCTTTATGGTTATGCCTTTCATTGGATAGGGCTTTTGGTTACTGCTTTTATGGTTGGCGTAGTTTGCGGGAGTTTGTTTTTGACTCGGTTTTTAACTAAGCCGCAAAAAGAATTATCTATTTTCTTAAAGGTAGAGATAGTAATTATTTTTTTCTCTTTTCTTCTTTCTTTTATTTTCTTGAAATCCAGCTCTTATTTGGACCGGCCCGAAGTGTATTTTTTCTTCCACGCGGTTTTCTTGATACTTTCATTTTTTTCAGGCCTTTTAGCGGGGGCAGAGTTTTCCTTAGCCGCTAAGATACGGTTTAAGGGTTTTCCTGATTTAAGTTCTACAGCCGGCTTGCTTTACAGTGCTGACCTTTTGGGCGGATGGTTGGGGGGCATTTTAGGCGGAGTACTGCTTTTGCCGTTGTTAGGCCTTGTGGGAACCTGTATGGTAGTAGGAGCGCTTAAAGTAAGCAGTTTAATTATTTTCAAACAATCCCTTCCTCGAAATTTTGACG
>CAKKQB010000050.1:855-8929 GCA_919901915.1 Omnitrophica bacterium GWA2_41_15 | reverse complement strand
AATTTTAAAATCGTAGCAACTCGCCCGCAAAACAGGCGGGCAAAAAGAAAAGGGGGTGTGGGGGAAATGAATTTTTGCCCGCGAGCCGTTAGCAAAATTGCGAAGCAATTTTGCATCAATCAATGTCTGGATTTTGCTCAAAGAAAGTTCGGATTTCGTCCAACAAACACCACCAATTTTCATTAATGAAAAATTTATTATTTTTTTTGGGCGGGCAAGCCCGCCCCTACGCGACGGTTTGCAGGAAATATGTAACGACCCGTAGGGGCGGGCTTGCCCGCCCTTTTCTATACTCGAAACATGTCTGGAGTTTATTTTTTCTTCTTTGTTTAGTCTTTGTTTGTTATTCCAGCGCCTATAGTCAAACCAAACCCAAGGAAGCCTCATATTATAAAAAGTTAGAAAATAAAGTTTTACAGTGCCAGTTGTGTCCCCGCCGCTGTACCATACCATCTGGCGGCCGCGGTTTTTGCAGGGTGAGGGAAAATAAAGACGGTATATTGTATACTTTGGTTTATGGGAAGCCCGTGGCTTTGCATATAGACCCTATTGAGAAAAAGCCGTTGTTTCATTTTTTGCCGTCAAGTACCGCCTATTCTATTGCTACTGCAGGATGCAATTTGAGATGTAAATTCTGTCAGAATTGGGAAATATCACAACGCTCTCCTGAAGAGGTTGAATATACACAACTTAGTCCGGAAGATTTAATCGCGAAAGTCATAGAATCCGGTTCTCCTACCATTGCCTACACTTATACAGAGCCTACCATTTTTTACGAATACATGCTGGAGTGCGCGAAATTGGCGAAAGCCAAAGGCATAAGGAATATTATGCATTCCTGCGGCTATATTAATGAGGAGCCTCTAAGGGAATTAGCAAAATATTTAGATGCCGCTAACATAGATTTAAAAGGATTTACTAATGAATATTATAGCCAATTTTCAGAGGCAACCTTAGATCCCGTGCTTAAGTCTCTAAAAATTTTAAGAGAAGAAGGCGTGCGTTTAGAGATAACTTGCCTGATTCTTCCCGGCTATAATGATGATGACAGCACGATTATTAAGATGTGTTCCTGGATTAAGGATAATTTAGGCTCCGATACGCCTTTGCATTTTTCTCGTTTTTTTCCGATGTATAAACTCACTGCCCTTTGTCCTACTCCAGTTTCAACCTTAGAAAAAGTTCGACAGCTTGCTTTAGGCTGCGGTTTAAAATATGTTTATATTGGAAATATAGCAGGCCACCCCGCGGAGAATACTTATTGCCCAAAATGTAAAAAGATATTGATTGAACGCAAAGGATATTTTGTTTCGCAAAATAATTTACAAGACGGCAAATGCAAGTTTTGTGGAGAGGAGATTAAAGGAGTATGGAAGTAATAACAAATTACAAAACATTAGTTTTGGTATTTGTCATTGGGATTTTGAATTTATTTTGCGCTTTGAATTTTGACATTTGTCATTTGCATGTGGGTATTTGCCGTTTTTCCTATTCTCAAGACATAAAAGAGCCCAATGCCGCCGGCGCTTTTTATCCGGATGATCCAGCTGTATTAGCGCGAATGATCGATGGTTTTTTAGAGAAAGCAGAGCCTAAATCAGCCCAAGGAGATATTTTTGCCCTAATCTCTCCGCACGCGGGTTTCGGCTTTTCCGGCCAGACCGCTAGCTACGGTTACAAACTCATCAAAGATAAACCTTATAAAACTGTTGTTGTGATCGCGCCTAGTCACCAGTTTGCTTTTACTGGAGCCTCTGTTTATCCCAAAGGGGTTTTTCGCACACCCTTAGGTGATTTAAAGATAGATGAAGATTTTACGCGAGAATTGCTGGAAAAGAGTCCTGATATTGTTTTTGAACCAAGCGCGTTTGAAAAGGAGCACGCCGTAGAAGCGCAGCTGCCATTTTTGCAAAAGGTGCTTTTAGATTTTAAGATTGTGCCGATTGTGGTTGGGGATTGTTCTTTTTCTGCCTGTAAAAATTTAGCAAAATTGCTTTTTGAAGCAATCGGAAGCCGTAAGGATGTTCTGATAATTGCCTCTACTGATTTATATCATGGTTATGATTACGAGGAGGCAAAAGTTTTTGACAATTTGACTATTGACTGTTTAAAGGGTATGGACGCGGAAAGTCTTTATTATGGAATACGTGAAAATAGGTTTCAACTTTGCGGCGGGTTTGCGGTTGTGGTTACCTTAATCGTGGCGGAAGAATTTGGGTATCAAAAGTTAGAGGTTTTAAATTACACAAATTCAGCTTTGCTCAAAGAAAAGAAGATTAAGGGCGACTGGACTGTCGGTTATGTGAGCTGCGCGATAGCCGGACAAAAAACAATTATATCCGATCTCGGGGGCAGGAATAGCCAAAAAGGAGAAAAAACAATGTTAAATAAAGAGCAAAGAAAAAGACTGCTTGAAATCGCGAGGACTTCTGTTGAAACTTATTTAAAGACAGGCAAGAAAATGCAAGTTACAGAGACGGATCCAGTTTTGCTTAAACAAATGGGGGCTTTTGTTACTTTGCGCAAAAATGGCCAGTTGCGCGGATGTATTGGGAATCTTATTGGAACAGAGCCCCTGTATCTTACGGTAAGGGATATGGCGGTTGAGGCGGCAGTGGAAGATTCCAGGTTTAAGGCAGTAGATTTATCTGAATTAAAAGCTCTTGAAATAGAGATTTCTGTGCTTTCCGCGATGGAAAGAGTGGCTTCAATTGATAAGATTGAATTAGGCAGGCATGGGGTTTTAGTGAGAAAAGGGTTTCAGGGCGGAGTATTTCTTCCTCAGGTAGCCACGGAAACCGGCTGGACAAAAGAGGAGTTTCTTTCTAGTTTGTGCGCTCATAAAGCAGGCCTTAGCGCGGATGCGTGGAAAGATAAAGCTACGCAGATTGATATATTCACGGCAGAAGTATTTTCAGAAAGAAATTATTAGTAATGTATTTTCCCTCCCTTAAAATTATTATTACTCTTTTTATTTTCGGCCTTTCTTTTGGCTGCGGGCCTTGCTTGGCTAGTTGCGGGCCTATTTTTATCGCGTATAGCGTTGGGACAAAGAAGGGATTCCTGAAAACTTTTATTAGTTATGTTTTATTTTCTTTGTCTAGAATTTCAGTTTATATACTTTTAAGTATTTTGATTTTTATTCTGGGTGACCTCGCGGCAGAAAGGGTTTTTGGCAGATATGGCGCGTATTTGGCTGTTCTTGGAGGAATTTTTATTGCCTTGGTTGGTTTTTTTATGATTCTGGGAAAGGCAAGTAAGTTAAATTTTTTTGTTCCGTTAGAAAGATGTTTTTTAGGGTACGATAAGAAAAATATTATAGTTATGGGGTTTGCGGCTGGCCTGCTTCCTTGCGCGCCGTTAATAGCGGTACTTTCCTACATAGGGTTGGTTTCTAGATCTTGGTTTCATAGTTTATTGTATAGCGGTATTTTTGGCCTGGGGACATTTTTTTCGCCATTAATTTTTTTGGCAGTGTTTTCCGGCGCAGTTTCAGAATTTTTTTCGCGAAAAAAACAGCTTTACAGCCGGTTATCTAATATTATTTGCGGCCTTGTTATTATAATCTGCGGAATGCAACTCATTATACACGGATATACACGGATATTTTAAAAAAATGCATAGAGTTTATTGTGTTTTAGAAAATATTTTTGAAGATAGAATAATTATTAATGATAAAAAACAGATTCATCATATGAGGGATGTTCTCTGGATTAAGCCAAAAGATGAAGTTGCTGTGTTTGATGAAAAAGGTAATAGTTATATAACGGAATTTCAGGGTGTGAACGAAGGCAGTATTATTTTGTTAATTAAAGAAAAAAAAGCCGCTAGCCTTTTTAAGAAAACGCGATTTACTGTTGCCTGCGCGATTCCGAAGAAATCCAGATTTGATGAAATCGTAGATAAGCTTACGCAATTAGGGGTGGATAGGATTATTCCCTTAAAAACTGAACGCGTAATTGTTAAATTGGATAGAGAAAAGGAGACTTTGCGCCTTGAGCGCTGGAGAAATGTCGCGTTGGCGGCATCTTGCCAGAGTCAGAGAAACATATTGCCGGATATAGAGCCGGTAAAAGCCTTAAGAGAGGTTCTTGACGGGTCAGGGGGTTACGATTTAAAATTAATACCTACGCTTCTGGGTGAAAGAAAACTGCTTATAGAGATTCCTTCCTTGTCCCAATATAAAAACATCATTATTCTTATTGGTCCGGAAGGTGATTTTTCTGATGAGGAAATTGAAATGGCAATGCATTCCGGATTTATCCCGGTAACATTAGGCGACACAGTTTTGCGTGTTGACACCGCCGCGATCGCTGTTGTAAGCATGTTAAAGTTTATGTTTAATTAGTGGGGAGGGCGATATGAAAAAATGTTCAAATTATTTTGGTGTATGTGTTTTGAGGGTGTTAAATTTTATTTTAATTTCAACTGCTATTTTCTCTTTCTTTTTACCATTCGCGAAGATTAAAGCTCCCATAGTAGGTAAAATGTCTTTATCCGGTTTTAGTATTTTATCAAAGTCTTTTAATAAGCAGAAAGAGGGAAGTATAAAAATAAGTAAGAAAGATATTGGGATGGATTTTAAGTTTTTGCAAAATATAGTAAAAAGCCAGAAAAATAAAAATTTTTTTGAAGATAAACCGGTATATAAATTTATTCTTTTCGGATTCTTGTCTGGAATAGTCGCCTATATTTTACTGATAATTATCGCGATAGGGATATTGTTAAAGAAGCCCCTATTGTCATTTGTCGCGTCGATAAGTTGCTGTATCTTGTCAGTATTTTTTATGTTAAGTTTTTTGTTATTAGATGATTTATTGCGCCGCGCGATGAATTCATCGATGGAAAAAATAGAAAACAATCTTTTTGCCGGATTAGCGCGAGTTTTTACGCAGGAAATTAAAATAGAACCATCCATAGCCGTTTACTTGCTGATATTGACCGCGTTTCTTATGAGTATTTTTAGTTGGTTAGAGAGAAAGATGAGGTGAGAGATGAGGAAGGTTAGGGCAGGTTTTATGTTTATAGAGCTTTTATTGGTTCTTGCGGTAATTATGTTTATTGCTTTTAAAGTATTTAAGTCGTATTTTAAGAGTCCTTCTCTTAATAAGGAGGCACAAAGGGTTATATCCGAACAAGGTATAGATGCCACAAACTATAAATCAATTATAGATAGCACTAAAAAAAAGTTGCGGGATATTCAGGACCAGCGTATGGAGAATTTAAGTAAGTACTAAAAACAGTAAGTACTAAAATCTTTCTTTATAGCGTTTTAAAAATTTGGTATTATGAGATTACTGAAAAAATCCAAAAATAGGCAGCAATCTCTGTAATCTTTTATAATCTCCGTAATCAGAGGTCGCTGATGTAGTTTTTAGTAATTTTTCAGCGACCTCATTATAAGGCTTAGTTTTTATGGTTTATACTCTGAAAATTTAGGATAAAATAATATGTTGGCAATAATTAAACCAGGGCCAAAAATAATAAAGGTGGTCCATTTAATGATAGACAATGGCGCAGAACCAGCCTAAATTCAGGCAAGATCTCTCCCTTACATTTCCCCAGCGCTACCCTGTCTTTAGTAAAACCAACAGAGGTTTTTAGACTACAATGATTTATATTTTACTTCGATACGACCTCCCTTCGCAGGTAATAAAACTTCCGTTTAAACTAAGCCTATCCAAAATAGCAGTAGCAGTAGAAGCCTCAAATATCTTACCCCATTGAGATGGAATAAGATTAGTGGTGACAATGGTAGAGACCAACTCTGAGCGTTTGGAGATAATCTGGAAAATATCATTAGCTTGTTCTTGGGTTGGAAAAACATAACCGAGTTCATCCAAACATAAAAGCTTGACGGTAGAGTAGTATAGCAACATAGTGTGCTTATTGATTGAGGTTTTAAGTTTATTCACCAGGTCAAAGCAGCTGATAAAGGCTGTAGGTATGCCTTTTTGGATAGCCTTATAACACATAGCCGAGGCAAGGTGGCTTTTTCCTACGCCGCTTGGGCCTATAAGCGCTAAATTCTTAACTTCTGTGTTCCAATTCTTGGAGTCAAGGAGAGAAAAGAGCCCTATATACCGGAATTTGAGAAAATAAAAGACAGGGTAAGGGCAAGGCTTATAAAGATAACCTCAGAAAATACCGCTAAAGAGAAAATTCAAGGGTGCCTGCAGTATTTAGAAGAAGGCCGTCAGCGAAATCCGAAACTTGCGGATTTTGACGCGGTTGCAAAAAAATATGCCTTAAAATCAAGTTTTACCGAGAATTTTAAATATGGAAGTTATATAGAGGGGATTGGTTCTTCTGATAATTTTTGGTTTGAGGCATCCGGCTTAAAGGGTGACGGGTTTAGCGGTATCATTACTATGCCTTCGGGTTTTTATATTATTAAACTTAAGGCCAGAACCCCTATTGATGAAAAAAAGTTTGAGAGTGAAAAACAGGAATTTTCTCAGAAACGCCTATTTGAAAAAAAACAGTATTACTTTATTAAATTTATTAAGGACTGCAGGCAAAGCGCTTCGCTTAAGTCTTGATAATACGCGTTTTGAATCAGTTAGCATACCCCTCCGCACAACCTTGCCGCTTCAAGGATACTCAGGCCTTTTTTCTGGTGTCTCCTTGTCTTTTTTAAGTTTTTTCGTTGCATCCGTTTCATTTTTGCCTCCAACCGGCTTGCCTTTGCGCAAAGAGGTTTAAGAAAGTTAGGCTTTCTACCCCCAGAGGTTTAGATGTGGATTAAGATATTTTATCTCTGGGGTTAGAAAGCCTTGGATTTGAAATTTATTCTAATGTTCTTACTATCCTTTGGGCTGAATACCATGAATCGCCTTTTTGATTATATGCCCTTACCCGGTAAAGATACGACGTATTTTTAAGGACAGAATAATCTACATATGAGCGCATATTTGTTACCTTTGCAATCTGTTTATATAAAAGAGGATATCTGGGAATATCACTCGCCCTTTCTATCTTAAAACCAGTTTCGTTATTAGAGTTATCCGCCCACTCTAGACGGACATATAGTTTTTTTCCATAGTCGTAGTATGATCTTGCGTTAAGATGAGAAGGAGCAGCCGGTATGACTAGTATAGGAATAGGGACATCTGTGACGACTATAGTAAGCAGGTGGCTGGCTTCTCCGCCTTTCCCATCCGTTACTTTAAAAGTAATGTTTACTGGAGTGCTAGATCCTTGATCTGGAGCAGGTGTCCAGCTAAACATTTGATCTTTGCCGAAAGTTGCGCCTTTAGGCAGATTAATGACCGAATAAGTTAGAATATCCTTATCCGAGTCATAAGCTTTGATCATAGCTGTAAAATTCTCGCCTTTTTTTATCGTTTTGGAAGAAAGTGCGTCAAACTTAGGCGGGTGATTTACCGGTTTTGTTTTTATCGTGACCCCATTAGAAGAACCTATTCCGCTGATAAGGCCTTCATTATTGATAGCCTTGACACTAAGATAATAAGTTTTGCCATCTTGAGGTGGCATAGTTGAGACAGAGTAGGATATTGAATTTTGTTTAGTTGATCCCCAGCCGACGAATGTATCGTTTGCGTCTTTAGATGTGCCGATTGCGTATTGATACTCTTTAATCCCGGATTCAGGATCAGCGCTGGTCCAATCAGCTTGGAATGTCTTGGTACCTTCTGCGTACATAAAAACACCAATAACAGGAGTAGTAGGCGCAGTGGTATCTTTTTTAACGGGCGGAGTAGCATCCTTTTCTTCATAACGGTTATCTTGCACAACAACCTGGCCGTTACGCGATCTTTCAATGGTAATATTACCTAATAATTTCAAGGTAGGAGTAATGAGCCATTTACCTTCTAGAGTTTCATAGCTGTCAATACTGCCGTTTTGCTTTATGCGCTCGTCATATGTAAGCGTGCCTTGGAAAGTAGGCGTAGTAAGTTTTCCGTTTTTTGTTAGTTTCTGGATATAATCAATATTTCCAGGAGTACGTTCTAAGGTTTTGTTGCCTTCAAACATTCCGCCGTCACTTAATATCTCTTTACCTTCTAGAGTTTCATAGCTGTCAATACTGCCGTTTTGCTTTATGCGCTCG
>CAKKQB010000050.1:0-755 GCA_919901915.1 Omnitrophica bacterium GWA2_41_15 | reverse complement strand
AATATTTCCAGGAGTACGTTCTAAGGTTTTGTTGCCTTCAAACATTCCGCCGTCATCATTAATCCATTTTCCACTGCGCGTTTCCATAGTTGAAGTTCCTGAACCTGCTGTATAAATCTGCCCTTGAAAATCAACGGTTGTTGTATTTGTATAATTTCCTACTACTGCTAATGCGGCAGTTGTCTGAATTAAACAAATTCCTAACATTAATGTTAAAAGTTTCATCTTCATTTGTTCCTCCTTTTACTTTTTTGTCCCTAAATCTTGTTAATAAAATTTGGTTTCGCTTAACTAAAATTTTTTCCCCCCCCCTAAAATAAAAAAGCCCTATAAGGTAAAACTTACAGGGCTTAAAAATCAACTTTCCTTTGGCAACGCAGCCTCCCGACATTACATCGGGACTGTCGCTTTGCGCCCTTAAGTTACCTTAAGTTTGCCTTTATTAGTGAATTACAGCTAATTGTCAAATTTTCAATTTCCTAAACTAAGTATAGCATATTTTTTGTTGTTTTTCAAGGCAGCGTAAAAAAATTAAGCAAAAAATTTGGGTAATGCGTTAGTAAATGGAAGATTATTACCGGTGTATAAACTCGCGCTTTGAGGTTTTGTTTTTTGGTCTTGTTTTCGTTACCTGTAGTTGTTTAGGCATTTTCTTAACAAAGAAGAGCTTTTCTGGGGGGCGAATAATACTCACTATACTTTATAAATAGGGACAGACACTATTTAAACGTAGAGACGAGGCAATGCCTCGTCTC
>CAKKQB010000049.1 GCA_919901915.1 Omnitrophica bacterium GWA2_41_15 | reverse complement strand
ACCTGAACAATTTTCAGCGTAGAGCAATTTAACAGGAATCCTGCCCCTGGTAAACCTTCCGCCGTCTCCACTGTTATGAGCTCTAATCCTGCGATCTAAATTATTAGTAATTCCGGCGTAAAGCCTGCCATCTTTACATTCAACAATATAGGCACACCAAAACATAAAGGGATTAACGCGGACGAAATTTATACCGCTTCTGGACTTGTTGATACCGTTTTACGCCTTTGCGTAAAGGTTCCTGCCTTGAATCACTAAATTCTTCAGGAGGCATTTCGGGGTGTTTTGATACGGGGAGAGTAGCTCTGATAAGTTTTTCAATATCCCGGACATCGTGGCTCTGATCAGGAGTGGCAAAAGAAACCGCATGCCCCAAACGTCCTGCCCTCGCGGTACGGCCAATACGATGCACATAATTTTCCGCGTCTTCAGGGAGATCATAATTAACAACTAACTCAATACCAATAACATCAATGCCCCGAGCCGCAATATCCGTGGCAACAAGCACCTTGAACCTGCCTGACTTAAACCCTTCCAGCGCTTCGCGGCGCTGGCTCAAGGAACGATTAGAATGTATTTCCGCCACGCTATATCCCATATCCCGAATTGACATTGTAATTTTGCGCGCGTTATGTTTTGTCCGGGAAAACAAAAGAATTGAACCATGATATTGCGCCAATAATTTGCTAAGAAGGCGCATCTTCACTTCTTTCTTGACGATAAATAATTCCTGCGTTACAAGTTCTACCGTAGTCCCCGAAGGAGCAATTTCAACAGAAACCGGCAGTTTCATATAAGTAGCGGCTATCTGCATAATCTCTTTAGGAATAGTCGCGGAAAAAAGCATAGTTTGCCTATCTTTCGGCAGGAAACGCAGAATTTTCATAATTTGTGGGGCAAACCCCATATCAAGCATCCTATCCGCTTCATCAAGCACAAGCATCGTAACATCATTCGGCATAAAATTCCACTGGCTGATATGATCTAAAAGCCGCCCGGGAGTCGCAATCACTATGCGGGGATTTCTGCGCAACGCCTGTATCTGCCCTTGCATAGGAGCTCCGCCGATAAGACAAGCAGTCTTCAACATAAACGAGCGGGCTATCTCCTGAAAAGCTTCATCAATCTGGATAGCCAATTCACGCGTAGGCGCGAGAATTAACCCTACCCCTTTCTCTTTCGCGAGGCGCTGCACCATGGGTATGGCGAAAGCGTGAGTCTTGCCAGTACCGGTCTGCGCGATACCGATAACATCCTTACCTTCCATCGCAATGGGAATTGCCTTAAACTGAATCAACGTGGGAGTCTTAAACTTTATACGTTCCAAAATCTCCAAAATCTTCGGAGCAATACCCAGCCCATAAAAACTCCTTCCCTCATGATTAAGCGTTTGCGACACAATACCCTTATCTATTGCTTCATGTTTCATATTTTTACTCCAGTATTTTAGTTTACCCTAAAAAACCTTTTGTAGGGGTCGGATTTATCCGACCCGAAAAATAGATACCGGCGGGCTCAATAAATTGAGCCCCTACAAATTAACTCAAATATAGAATTTTTCAACGGTAATTATTTTATTATAAATTCTGAAATTTAACCGATAACAAAATTTTCTATATAATTATACCATAATGAAAACAAATAACAAGACGTTTTATTAAGAAGTAGTGTCAAGATAATTGTACGCTTTTGCGCGCTAATTCTACTTTAGCTCATCCCTCTTTAATTCCCTCATTTCAAATGTAAAGGTGAGCCCGGTACAGCCTTTAATTAAATTATCAAAATAAGTTGAGTTTATCGGGCTGGATACGGGTAAAGCGGGGACGTCTAAACGCTTTAAGTTGATACCGCCTTCCGTTTGCTCAGTAACTATTTTTTCTGCTTCCGTTAAAATTTCTTCTGCTATTTCCATAGTTATATTTGAATTTTCTGCCGCAACAATATTTTTAATAAACGAGTCTCTCTCTATTTTAGCCATTGGTATATGTATTGGTATATTTGACAGGTAGATTTCAATCTCATTCCTTGTCTTTTCCATAAGGCCAAATTCAATTGTTAGCTTAGCCGCAACAAGAACTGTTATTGCTATTTTCCTGTTTATTTGCAGATTAGATTTATTTTCAATTAATAATTTTATTGCTTCTGATAAAACTATCCTGCCCCCAAGGTAATCCTTAATTGCGATTTTTTGGCTTCCAGATAGCTCACCCCTTTCCATTTCCTTGAATTCTTTTGTTATTTCTTCTACTATTTTTTCTACTGAAGTTATTGATGGGCTGGTAACAGGTAGTGTCGTTAATTTCGTGTTAGAAATATTATCCATCGCTGGCAAACCGAGATTAGGCGAAGTCAGCATTTTTTCAAAATGCGTTTTAATTTCAAGCGGAAAATAACAAATCTTAATTGTTTTTATCTGAGTAAGAATAAACTGTAATAAATCTTGGTAACCTGTCTTTTTCGGAACCTGAATATTATAAGTAAATTCCATATGCTTCGTTGCCGGATTCGTTTGACAACTCGGAACTAAGCTCATAGATTGTATTTCATTACCATCATCAATATCAATAAAAATATTGTACTTTCTTTCATCATAGTCTTTCCACGTCAAAGACGCGAAAAAATTCTTAATATCTTCAAGGGTTATTGTTGATGAGGATTTTCTAAAAACAGCCGTTTCCCCCTCCCCCATTTCTTTAATAATTCTTTCTTCGATTTTTCCAGAGAACGGTTCCGTTAAGAAGTGTTTACCAGAACTGAAAGTTGTTAATTCCTCTGAACCATTTTCTGTTATTTCAATTATGCTATATTGATTCGCGAGTAAGATATCCTTATAAGCCGAAGGAAAATCATCTTTTCCCGCGGGATTATTTTTTTTTGAAATAATTATATCGCCCGGTTGAAACTTATTCGTATTAAAAAAGATGTCCACTGATACATTTCTATAAATAATCGATGTGTCTAAAGTTCGGGGTTCCTTTATTATTTTTTTTTGCCTCTGCTCTTTTGCTTTCATAAGAAACTCATACGCTAGGTTAACAATCGTTTTTTTTGTTGTGGCCCAATAAAAAAGATTGGAAGCAAAAAGAGTCCCCCATGCAATAATGTTTTCTTTATTTTCATCTTTATCGTCAAGCCAACCATTCTTATTAATTTCCTCTAGCCATTCCTCTAAAATAATTCTTATGTATAGGGCAATATTTTTTTTTGAAGTTAGTTGATAATTTTCTACTAATTTATCTGCAAGAGAAAATACCGCCCTTAATTCTTTCCTTGACATTTCTTTTAAGCCCGTCTTGCCTATCGTTGGGCCGTTGATTTGAGGGTCAGTCGCAATCTTAGACTCCTCTGTTATTAGCGTGCCTGCGGTAATGCCCGTAGGATTCATCCGTGCATATACTTGCATAATAGTGGAAATATTGCTGAATAAGGAGCCAGTTATTGTTTCTATAGAAGAAGAAGTAATCATAGGACTAGTAGCAGTAAGCAGAGACGTATTAATTCCTCCCGAATAATACTTTCTCTTTATGTTTTTCTTAGTGGCTAATTCTTTTTCCGGCTTGATATAATTGTAAAGGCCTTTTTGGAAGGCCTCTAAGTAAAGGTTATAGACTTTTTCTCTTGCTTGTTTATCAGAAACATCTATGCCTTTAAGTTTTGCTTGGTCAATATAGTGTTTATATAAAGAGTCTTTGAATTTCTTTTTAAACCAGCCGGCAAGGATTAAAGAATGGCATATTTGGCGCAAAGTGGCAAAGTTTTTGCCCTTATTGATATCTTCGTTTATTTTAGGTAAAATTATGTCTTTCATTACACAAGAAGCAACTTTATTGATTTGGTCTTTCTGTGGACTGTGGACTATTGACTGCTGATTGCTCTTCTCTAAAGCCAAGTAATCTTCTTCTAACATTGCCTTAAGGCTTGCCTCAGAAACTACAACTAAATTGTCATGTTCATACACTGCTACCTTGTCTGGGACAATCCAGATTTTATTAAAGGTACTTACCGGAATATTAGTAGTTTTG
>CAKKQB010000048.1:1239-5974 GCA_919901915.1 Omnitrophica bacterium GWA2_41_15 | reverse complement strand
GTAATTTTCGTGCTCCCGGATTCTGGATTCCGGCTTGCGCCGGAATGACAAACCTTCTAGATTCCGACTACAGTTTACCCCGGCGCAAACCCTGGATTCCGGCTTGCGCCGGAATGACAAACCTGCGTTTTTAGTACATTTTGTAGCAATCCAACTTACGATTTACATGTAGAGCAAATTGGCTGGGACGTATGGATTCGAACCATAATAGCGAGACCCAAATTCTCGTGTCCTACCATTGGACGACATCCCAAATATAATAGAGAAAGGTGACAGTCATAAAGAGCGTGACAGTCACCCTTCACACATCACGCACTACGCTTCACGCGACACAGAGCCCTTTGCTTTCTCCTGCTCATACGCTTCCATAATTTTTTTCTGCAGATACTCCCTAAAAACCTGTGTTATAGGATGGGCGATATCCTTATGCTCTAATTGAACTGCCCCTTGAGCCTCTTGGCCCATAGGCTTGTCTGATACAGGCAATCCTGCCGCGCACTGATTACAATATTTACTGCGCGATTCATTCCTAAAACCGCATTTAGGGCATGGCTGTTTAATTTTTCTGGAAGGCATGGCGATAAACAAACCAGTTGTTCCTTCTATCACTTTGATATTCCTCACCACAAAGGCATTATCAAAAGTTACGCTTACATATGCCCTTAATTTTTTATCTGGTGAATCCCTAAGAGTTATCTTAACCTCGGTTATCTCCATGTGAAAAGCCTCCTTTAACTTGGATGTGCGGGGTTTGAATTTACCTTGTTCTCGTTACAAAAATACGCCAGGAGCGATGCTCTCTCTTTAATCTTTCGCTTAAAAAAACAGCCTCCTTTCTCGAAGGAATAATTCCAAATACAGCCGGGCCGCTCCCTGACATTAAAATTGATTTTAAACCAACTTCCTCCAACTCTTCCCTAACACGTTTTATTTGGGAATATAAATTAGCCGTAACGCTTTCTAGGCTATTATACAAAAAATTATTCTCTAAAACACGCTTTTTGCTGCCAGTAAACGCGACCAAACCAAAGAGCGCCAGAATTAATATATTAACATTATATCCTGGTGTTGTCAACCCCTTACCTTCTTCCTTACACTCATCCCATTTTCTATATATAAACGGTGTAGAAACATTTAACCTTGGGACAACTAAAATATGCCAAAGTTTCACTTTGCTAAGATTATTTAGCGGCTTTATTTTCTCCCCCCGGCCGCAAGCAGCCGCGAATGAGGTATCATAAACAAAAAAAGGGACGTCACTGCCAATTTTACCAGCTAATCCGGCAAGAGCTTTCACGCGGAGCCCGAGCCTCCAAAGCTTATTTAAACCCAAAATTACGCTTGCGGCGTTACTTGAGCCTCCGCCAAGGCCAGCTCCAACAGGTATGCGTTTTATAATCTGAATATCCAATCCCTTGTTTATCTTAAACTTTTCTTTTAATAATTCGGCGGCGCGATAACAAAGATTGGAACTGCCCTTGGGAACTGAAGGATCATCGCAAATAATTTTTATTTTTTTATCCGGGCGGGATTTTAAAACAATCTTATCGGCAAGCGATATTCTTTCAAACAGGGTTTTTATATTATGAAAATTGTCCTTACGTCTATTTTTAACTTCTAAATAAAGATTTAACTTAGCGTAAGAATTAAGAATCATTTCTCGTCGTTCGTGAAGCGTGAAGCGTCATTCGTGAAGCGAACTACGCTTCACGCTTCACGCTTCACGCAATACACCCATAATAGACAAAACCGCTTTCTCTATATCAAGGCTTGTAAGATTATATTCTTTTAAAAGCTCCTGCGGCTCCCCTGACTGACCAAATCTATTTTTTACAGCCACGCGCATAACCTTGACAGGAAAATTCTCCGTCACCACCTCATCAACGCAAGACGCCAGGCCCCCTATAGCTGTATGCTCCTCGCAAACAACAATACCGCGGGTTTGTTTCGCCGCTTCCAGTATCATTTCCCTGTCTATCGGCTTTATAGTATGCATGTTAATCAACCGCGCTTTTATGCCTTTACTCAACAAACTCTTTACCGCGGCAAGCGCCTCTTGAACCATAATCCCGCAGGCAATTATCGCTACATCATCTCCGTTAATTAAAACCTGCGCAACCCCTAATTTAAATTCTCCCTTATTCTCTATAGTAGGAACTTTGGGCCTGCCCAAACGAATATAAAATGGGCCATCGGTTCGCGCTGCCGCTAAAACAGCGTCGCGCGTCTGCGGCCCGTCGCAAGGGACAACTACGCTCATACCTGGAATAACGCGCATAAGCGCGATATCCTCCAAGGCTTGATGGCTCGCGCCATCAGGGCCTACAGTAATTCCCGCGTGCGTAGCAACTATTTTAATATTGAACTTATTATAACTAACAGTATTTCGAACCTGATCCCAAGCTCTTCCTGCCGCGAACATAGCAAAGGTAGAAGCGAATACAATCTTACCGCAGCTAGCTAGGCCCGCGGCTGTCGCCATCATATTTTGTTCGGCCACACCAAAGTTAAAAAATCTATCAGGAAATTCTTTGGCAAAAACACTCGTGCGCGTTGGCCCGGATAAATCCGCGTCCAGAACCACGATATTCTTATTTTGCCTGCCCAATTCAACTAAGGTATCACCGTAAATATCTCTTTGATATAACATTTCAACCATTTTACTCCAATTCTTTTAACGCTTTCTCCGCCTCTTCTTTAGTAGGTACGCGGCCATGAAAATCGCGCATATTCTCCATAAAAGACACACCCTTACCTTTTACGGTATGAGCGATAATTATCGTAGGCTTTCCCTTTAGAGCCTTTGCCTCATCATAAGCAGATAAAATCTCTTTTATATTATGGCCGTTTATTTCTACGACATGCCAGCCAAACGCCTTCCACTTATCAGCCAATGGCTCTATCCCCATAATTTCGCAGACTTTTCCGTCAATCTGAAGATGATTATAATCAAGAATCGCGCATAAATTATCGCATTTATAATGGGCGCAAGCCATAGCCGCCTCCCAAATATTTCCCTCCTGGATCTCTCCATCGCCCATAAGCGCATAGACACGATAATCTTTTTTATCTATTTTAGCCGCCAGGCTCATCCCTAACGCGACGGAAAGGCCCTGGCCCAAAGAACCTGAAGCAACCTCAATCCCGGGTGTACGCCTGTCAGGATGCCCCTGCAAAATAGAACCTATTTTCCGCAATGTCAAAAGCTTCTCAACGCTAAAATAACCGTCTTCTGCCAATACCGCGTATAAAAGCGGACAACAGTGGCCTTTAGACAAATGGAATCTGTCGCGTTCAGCCCAATCAGGATCCTTCGAATTATGCCGCAGTACCACAGAATACAAAACAGTAATCAAATCCGCGGAAGAAAGACTGCCGCCCGGATGCCCTGAACAAGCTTTAGCAAGCATCTGGATAATTAAGCGCCTAATATACTTGGCTTTATTTTCTAATTCTTTAATTTGAATATCTGTGTACGGCATTTATCATTAATGATTTGTTCAATCCCTCTATTTTATCCCTAATCCTCTTTTGCTTCGGATCCAATCTTAATGATTCCTCCCAATTAATCTTTGCTTTTTGAAAATCATTTATCTTTTGATAACCATCCCCCAAATGATCGTAAATAACCGGGTTATCCGCCAATAGGCTTGCTTTCTCTAACATCTTTATTGCCTCTTGGTACCTGCCTTTTTTAAAATAAAACCAGCCTAAACTATCAACATAAGCGCCATTTTCCGGAGACATCTCCAGGGCTTTCCTTATCATAGCCTCTGCCTGGAGCAAATTCGTATTTTCTTCAACATATAAATACCCAAGAAAATTTAATGCCTCATGATAATCCGGCTTCAGCTCAAGCGCGCGTTTTAACTCCTTCTCTGCCAAACCACTCTTTTTTAATTTATTATAAATACCGCCTAAATAAAAATGCGCTTGTGAATCCTGATCGGATATATCCAATATTGTCTTATAAACACTCTCTGCCTCTTGCCATCTCTCCTGCCGCAGATATATTACGCCTTGACTCTTATAGATATCTACGTTTTTAGGCTGAAGAATAGAGGCATTTTTAAGCGCAATTTCATATTGATGCGCCGCCATTTTAGGATTATTTTGAACACTATAAAGAAGGGTGAGTATCGCGCGCGGTTCCACTGCCTGCGGATCATAGGTTGCCGCGAAATTCAACTCTCCAACCGCTTGAGGAATGTTATTTTTTTTTATATAAGCAGAAGCCAAGCCTAAATGTATGGCCGAAGATTCAAAATCCGCCGAGAGCGCCTTTTTATACTCATAGACAGCATTATCCATATCGCCGAAATTCTCGCGCACCGTTGCCATAATATAATGGCTAAGCGCGGCCGAGCATGGACTTTTTCTATCCAAGGCAAAAGAATCTGTCCTGATAAACGCGGCTGATAGAAGACACAAAAAAAGGCTCCTGCCTATTAGGTTAAACCCAAAAGTCATGAAAGGATCTTCTTATCCCCAAGCTCTCTTCTTGAGATGACGAAGACGTCGACGAATCTTCTTTCTTTTATGAGTGCTGATCTTTTTTCTTTTTCTTTTCCTACCACAAGGCATGTTTCCCTCACTTTGTTCGGCGAAGTACAGAAAAATCTTTCTCTGTTCCCTGTTCTCTGTACTCTGTTCTCTGTTCCCTGTTCTCTGTTCCCTGTTCTCTGTACTCTGTTCTCTGTACTCTCTAATATATTACCTTATTCAACGGGTACTC
>CAKKQB010000048.1:0-1139 GCA_919901915.1 Omnitrophica bacterium GWA2_41_15 | reverse complement strand
CTCTGTACTCTGTTCTCTGTACTCTCTAATATATTACCTTATTCAACGGGTACTCAATAATTCCCTCTGCTCCCGCTTTTTTTAGTTCCGGGATTAAAACACGAACAACCTTCTCATCAATTATTGTTTCAATCGCGACCCAGCCATCTTGGGATAAATTAGAAATAGTAGGCGTCTTCAATGCCGGCAAACAGGCAATCACCTTACTAAGATTGTGTTTACTGACATTCATTTTCAAGCCAACCTTTCCCTCAGCCAAAATAGCGCCCTTTAAAAGCAAGGCAAGCTGTTCCATTTTAGATTTCTTCCAGCTATTTTTATAAGCTTCTTTATTCGCGATAAACTGAGTTGCGCTTTCGCATAAAGTCACGATCTCAATTAATTTATTAGCCTTAAGGCTTCTTCCGGTTTCAGTTAACTCCACAATCGCGTCAACTAACCCTACGCTCACTTTGGCTTCAGTCACACCCCAGCTAAACTCAACCTCAACCTTAATCTTATTCTTTTTAAAATAATCCTTGGTAACATTGACTAATTCCGTAGCAACGCGTTTACCTTGAAGATCATTAATACTCTTAATTCCTGAACTTTCCGGAACCGCCAAAACCCAACGAACCTTATTCAGGCTTTGTTTCGCGTATGTTAAATCCGTAATCCTTATAACTTGGGATTTATTTTCTAATATCCAGTCATTACCGGTAATACCGCAATCTAAGGCGCCGTCCTGAACATAGCGGGACATCTCTTGAGCGCGCAATAACACTGCCTCAATCTCCGGGTCATCTATCGACGGAAAATATGACCGCTCATTAGACAGATTTACATTAAAGCCCGCTTTCCTAAACATCTTGAAAGTCGCTTCTTGCAGACTCCCCTTAGGCAGGCCTATTTTTAATATTTCATCTTTCATCTTCAATCCTTTTTTAAAAAAACTCTGCCCCCAGATTTACCAAAAACTTATCTTAACACGCACAGAACAAAAATTATTATATAGAAGTAATGCGAGTTTGTAAAGGAAAATCTCATCCGCATTTTTAGCTTTTTCTTCTTTTTGAGATATACTAAAAATAATTGAACTAAGGATAAATAAAGAATCATTCGTAATAAGGGCGAAGGAATTGCTGTAAAGGGTTGGAAGT
>CAKKQB010000047.1 GCA_919901915.1 Omnitrophica bacterium GWA2_41_15 | reverse complement strand
TATTGATACTTTTGCCACAAGGCCATGGTTCGGCTTCTTATAGCCGAAGCCATAACTCAGTTACTTTTTTCTAAAAAATTTTTTAAATATGGGGGTAGATCTATTGACAACTGAATGTGTTTTTGGGTAATAGGGTGTAAAAAATTTAAACCTTGCGCGTGCAGGCAAAGCCGATTTGCCTTGAGTGTAAAATCCCTGCGAAAAATAAATTTATTTTCGCCTACCACTGGATGGCCGATTTCCTTTAAGTGTATTCTGATTTGATTGGTGCGGCCGGTTAGCGGCGTTACTTTAAGGACAGTAAAAGATTTTTTTCTTTGAATAACTTCATATTTGGTAATGGCGTCTTGTCCGGCAATGGGATTTTTTATTTGCCCAGCGTTTTTTGACAGATTGCCATGCGCGAAAGCAATGTAAGTTTTTGTAATTTTTCGCTGTCTGAATAAATCCATCATTTTCTGCTGCGTGGATTTCTCTTTGGCGTAAATAATTAAACCAGAAGTATTTCTATCTAAGCGATGGCATGGGTACAGGTTGAGAATATTAGTTAGGGTGTAAGATTCTTTTTTTGGGGTAGGGATGGTAAGTAAGCCAGAGGGTTTATTAACTATTAACAACCAATTATCCTCGTATATTGCCGGGATAGCCATATAATAATACTATTGCGTTGTTAAATTAGTTTTTCTTAGTTATTAGGTTAAGGTAAAGATGCCGGTTTGGTGGTTGGGTTAGGTTGTTAGTCTTGATACCAACTACTTTACCCAACAACTAAACCGGCTTCCTAGCCCTTACCTAAATACCAATGTCGCAAGGCTATAATTCGGCTTCCTATAGCCGAAGCCGTTATGTTATTTGAAGCATCCTGTCTATCGCGATTTTTGCGCGCGCACGGATATCGTCAGGAACTTTTACCTCTTCCTTTAGCTCTTCCAATGCCCAGAAAATTTTTTCTTGCGTGGTGCGTTTCATATTAGGGCAGACCGCTCTTTCTGACGCGGGATAAAACTCTTTTGTGGGGTTATCCTGTTTTAGACGGTAGATAAGGCCGGCTTCCGTCCCTATAATAAATTCCTTTGTTTGGTTTTCTTTGGCATATTGGCACATCTTACTTGTGGATAGGACCGCGTCAGCTAAAGCCACGACCGAAGGAATGCATTCAGGATGGACGATAACCTTGGCAAAGGGATGGAATTTTTTCTCTCTTTTGATGTCTTCGGGTAAAATCTTAACATGAGTAGAGCAGTAACCATTCCAGGAAATAAGCTTTCTTCTAGTTTGCTTAGATACATAATCTGCCAGGTATTTGTCCGGAACAAAGATAATTTCTTTTTTGTCTTTTAAGGCATTAATTACTGCTACGGCATTAGTTGAAGTACAGCAGTAATCTAATTCAGCTTTAACCTCCGCGGAAGTATTTACATAGCCAACTACTGTAGCTTGAGGATGCTCTTTTTTTAATTTTTTTAGGTCTCCTGCGGTAATCATGTTAGCCATAGGGCAGGTCGCTTTAATATCCGGGACAATTACCTTTTTATCCGGAGAAAGGATAGATGCTGTTTCAGCCATAAAATGCACACCACAAAAAACAATTACTTTGGCGTTAGTTTTTGCGGCAATCCGGCTTAACTCTAAGGAGTCACCGCGAAAATCAGCTATGTCTTGAACTTCGGGGAGCTGATAATTGTGTACCAAAATAACCGCGTTGTGTTTCTTTTTAAGCCCTGCTATTTTCGTTTCTAAATTATTTTTAGGCATTTTTTTAGGTGTTTTCGTGTTTAAGGTAATAAACGTGGATTCAGTTCGCGTAAGTATTCGGGCGAGCAAGCTCGCCCCTACGGGTCGTTTTACGCAAGCCCCTGTGAATTACCGCGTAGGGGCGGGGCTTGCCCACCCTTTATTTATTATTCTAATATTTTTTCAATAATGCCTCCGCCTAAAACTGTGTCTTTATCGTAAAACACTGCTCCTTGGCCTGGAGTTATGGCAAATTGAGGGGTTTCAAAATGGATTCGTATTTTATTTTTGTCTGGCTCTTTCGCGCGGGAATTGGATTCATAAGGAGAAATCTGCGCAAAGGCTTCTAAATGATTATACCTTATCTTTACCTTTACCGCAATCTTCTTTTTAGGAGCGTTTAGGATAAAGTGGGGTTCTTTTACCAAAAGATCACTTTTAAGGACATCTTCTTTTTTGCCAATAGTTATTTTGTTGTGTTTAGCATCTATTTCCGTTATGTATGCCGGATACCCCATGGCTATGCCTAAGCCTTCGCGTTGGCCAATAGTATAAAATGCGATACCCTGATGTTCTCCCAGAACAGCTCCTTTTTTATCAACAATTTGACCCGGCTTTATATCCGTGTTGATCCGTGTTTTGAAAATCCGTGTTAATCCGTGTCTTAAAAATTCACGGTAATCCGTACCAGACAAAAAACATACTTCTTGGCTGGCATTTTTCTCTGCCACAGAAAGCCCAAATTTCCTAGCCAATTCCCTTACCGCGCCTTTTGTATAATTACCGAGCGGAAAAAGGGCATGTTTGAGCTGATATTGATTAAGCCGATAGAGAAAATACGACTGGTCTTTAAACTTGTCTCTCCCTTTTTTTAAAGAATAAACTGCCGACTGCTGACTGCCGACTGCCGACTTTTTTATACGCGCGTAATGTCCTGTGGCCAAAAACCTGGCATCTAAAGAAAGCGCCTTTTTTAATAAGAAATCAAACTTAAGGTATTGATTGCATCTTATGCATGGATTTGGCGTTTTGCCTCTCAGATATTCTTCGCGGAAATTTTTTATTACATATTTCTCTAAGGCCGCCTGCATATTTAATACATAATGTTTTATATCTAATTTATGCGCGACTCTGCGGGCATCTTCTATTCCTTGTAAGCCGCAGCAGGCAGGCCTTTTTTGTTGTGAATCAACAAGATTGAAACACATGGTAAGGCCGATAACTTCATGGCCAGAATCTTTTAATAAAGTAGCTGCTACTGAAGAATCTACTCCGCCGCTCATTGCTACTGCTATGCGTTCCTTTTTCATTTAATCTTAGGAGATATTTTGGTTTTTTCGTAAATAATGTGGAGCATAGTTCTGGATTTAATAACCAACAAAGGGCGGGCAAGCCCGCCCCTACGCGACGATTCGTAATGACGACCCGTAGGGGCGGGGCAAGCCCCGCCTAAAAAGTGACCCATACGTGACAAACAGTATTATCCGGAATTATTAAGATGCGCAAATGTCACTTGGAGTCAAGGAACTAACGCAACACCTTATTTACGAATGAACCGATATTTTCTTAGCGGATTTTGGCGCTAAAACGTCCTGACAAAATATTGCGGATTTCCGCGTGCAGGGGATTTATTTCTTCTTCAGTTAAAGTCCGTTCATCTGAACGGTAAAGACAGGAAATAGTCAGACTGCGGTAATCCGCGGGTATCTGCGGGCCTTTATAATAATCCACAATTCTTATTGAACGAAGAAGTGTGAAATTACTTTCCCGCATTGCTTTTAGGACTGTGTTTATTTCAATATCTGTCTTAAGAATAAAACTGATGTCTCTGGTTATCCCCGGATATTTAGGCGGGGACAGAAACTTCTTAGTCAGGTTTACATATTTAAAAATTTTCTCTAAGGAGATCTGGCTAACCCATGCCTTTTTATTTTTGATGCCTGCTTGTTCCAGCGCTTCTTTTGATAAGTTTGTAATCAGGCCTATTTTTTCTTTACAAATATTAACAGAGATACTTGATTCTGATTCTGTGTTAAAATCATATTCTTGGATTCCTAAGCGTTCAAAGAGAACCTCTAGTACGCCTTTTAAATGCAGAAAACTAAATTCATTTTTAATTAAACCTTGTTCGAGTAAAAGCGGCCTTGTGCCGCAGAGGCCGATACCTAAAGTTAATTCTTCTTTTGGCTGGTTTTGTGTTTTTGAAAATATTTTGGTAATCTCAAAAATGCTGATAGATTCTTGTTTTTGGTTAAGGTTATAGGCAATTGTCTTTGTTAGGCTTGGCAAAATTACCGGCCTTAAGATCTCCTGCTCTTTGCTTAAGGGATTGAGTATTTCTATTGTCTCTGTGTTAATATTAAAATCCCTTAAAAGATCCTTATCGATAAGGCTGTAAGTAATTACTTCATTTAGCCCTAAGCCAACTAAGATATTTTTGACCAAAGAAATAATGCCCCTTGTGCCGTAAAGATTTGGCTTGGGGCATATTTCGTTTCTGGCAAGGCTTATCTTAGGTAAGCTCACCGGTATATTCTCGTAACCAAATATTCTGGATATTTCTTCAATTAAATCTTCGGATAAATTTACATCTGAGCGGTGCGAAGGGACCGTAACTTCAAGCTGTTTTTTTAAAGATTTACTATTTTTAACGGGACAAACCTTAAAATCCAATCCGGTTAAAATCTTTTTTATTTTGACCATGGTAATATTTACGCCCAATATCCTAGAAACATCCGCTACGTCTAAAATTATGGTTTTTCGTTTTACTTGTGTTTTTCCCGCGGATTTTATTAGAACCGTGTTTCCGCCTGCTAATTCATTTATCAGTGTTGCCGCGCGCGAAGATGCTTTTTCTACAGTGGCAGAGTCAATGCCTCTTTCAAATCTATATGCTGATTCGCTCTGAAGAGCTAATTTTTGTCTTGCTCGGCGTATCAAAATGGGACTAAAGATAGCGGCTTCCAATAAAATATTTTTTGTATTTTCTGTTACCTCGGTATCCTTTCCTCCCATTATTCCGGCTAGGGCTATGGGTTTGCCGGTTTGCTGGTTAATATTAGAAGCAATGATTAAAATATTTTCATCGAGAATTCTTTTTATTCCGTCAATCGTAATTATTTCTTCGTTTTTCAGCGCCCTTTTTACAATTATCTCTAACCGGTTTACCGGTTCACTGGCTAATAGGCTAACTATCTTATCTAAATCAAACGCGTGCAAAGGTTCTCCGGTTTCAAATAAGACATAGTTAGTAATATCTACGATATTGTTTACGCTGCGGCAGTCAATTAATTCTAGTCTTTTCTTAAGCCAATCCGGCGATGGGCCTACTTTAACGTCGTTGATTATTGTGGCAGTATATAAAGAGCAATCTTTTCTATCTTCAATATTTAAGGTTAGCCGGTTAACCGGTTTGCCGGTTTGCCGGCTAAGGCTGGATAACTGGCAAACCGGTACACTGGCTAACTTTTTACCTGTAATTGCCGCTACCTCTCTTGCGATTCCGACTACGCTTAACCAATCGGGCCTGTTTGAAGTGATTTCAACCTCAAATACAAAATCTCCCTCTTTTTCCTCTAAAGAAGTTACCTCTAAGCCCGCCATAGTAAGCTTATCCGCAAGCATTTGAGGTGAAATCTTAATGTCTACAAAATCTTTTAGCCAATTATAAGTAAATTTCATAGTTTTAGAATTGTTTCAAGAATCTCAAATCGTTCTCAAAAAATAGCCGGATATCGTTAATGCCGTATTTTAGCATGGCGATTCTTTCCACGCCCATACCAAAGGCAAAACCGGTATATTTCTTAAAATCATAACCCACATTTTTAAATACATTTGGATGAATCATACCAGAACCCAGGATTTCCAACCATCTTTTACCATGGCAGACCGGGCAGTTTGCCGGTTTACATCCTTTAACCGGTTCACTGGCTAACCGGCTCACCGGCTCACAAATTATGCAGGATATATCCACTTCTACTGATGGTTCAGTAAAAGGAAAAAAATGTGGTCGAAAGCGCATTTTGATATCTTTTCCAAAAATAGCTTTGGCAAAAGCTTCTAATATGCCTTTTAAATCTGAAAACCGTATATTTTCATCTACTATAAAGCCTTCTATTTGATGGAACATAAAAGAATGCGAAGCATCTACCGCGTCCGGGCGGTAAACGCGACCCGGGACAATTACCGCTAAAGGCGGCTCTTGTGATTTCATTACGCGAATTTGTACTGGCGAGGTGTGGCTGCGGAGTAATAGTTTGCCGGTTTGCCTGTTTGCCTGTTCATTGGCTAACTGGTTAACCGGCTCACTGGCTAACTTCAAGTAGAAAGTATCAAACGCTTCCCGCGAAGGATGTTCCAGGGGAATATTTAAGCCGGTAAAGTTGTTGTGTTCAGTTTCAATTTCAGGGCCTTCTATTACAGAGAAACCCATTTGGTTAAATATAGCGCAAATCTCATCAATAATTTTTGTTATTGGATGCAGTTGCCCTAGTTCTTGGACAATAGCCGGCAGGCCGATATCATAAATAAATTTGGCGGTTTCAGGGGGTTTTGTAGTTATTGATTTTTGTTTTTTTTCGATAAGAGAGGCCACTTTATTTTTTAAAGCATTTATCTGACAGCCTAAGGCGCCCCTCTCTGGCAAGGGCAGGGTTGGAATAGCGCCGGTAAGCTGCGCGATTTTACCTTTTCTGCCCAAATATTTTAATTGTAGCTCTTCCAGGCTTTGCGTTGAGTTTATGCCGGTTATCTCTACGATAATATTTTTAGAGATAGAATCTATTTCGATTTTAATAGTGTTGATATCCATTGTTTTACGTGTACCGTGAATCGTTTACCGTTTACGGTTAACATTTAACGGTAAACGGCAGGCGAAAAATAGTATAATTAATATTACTAATAAAATAAAGGCAAAGTCTCTTTTTGCCGGATTCAGTTTTTCTTGTAAGGGCCTTCCCGGGATTATCTTTTTTATTGTTTGGGCATGGATATCTAAATCTCCTCCATGTTGATTGCAGGCACGCTGAAAAATGCCGGTAATTTCTATCCAATCCCCCTTAGTTTTATAATTACCGGTAAATAAAATTTCTTTGGTTAAATCTCTGGGAATCCAAACACCAAGCACGTTCTTGTCATCATTTAGATTAACCCACGCGTAATCCCCGCGTTTCATCACATCCCCGATAACCTCGCCCTCGTATACCACGGTTTTCCCGTCGTATTGCTTGGCTTTATTGATGAGCTCGGTACTGGAGATTGGTTGGGCAAAACAAGTTAATGAAAAATGAAAAATGAAAAATGAAAGTAGCAAGAAAAAAGGTATTTTAGCGTTTAGCGGATAGCATTGTTTAGCGGATAGCGTAGAGCGGATAGCGGATAGGAAAAGCAAAAAACTAAACACTATACGCTCTACGCTATCCGCTCTATATTTTAATTTTTGATTTTTAATCATTTTCCCTTTATTGCCGCGGCAAGAAATCCTATTAACACGAATATGGACATAAACTCTAAGCGGCCTGCCCACATCTGGAATATATAGGTAAGCTTTAAACCTGCGGGCATAGTGATATTAGTAATTCCGCAAGAGAGACCCACATTAGCCGCTGCCGAGGTAGATTCAAATAAAGATTCCAAAAACGGATAACCATAAAATATTCCTACAAGGGTGCCAAAGCCATACAAGCCCAGGTAGCATAAAGTAATTAAAAGCGCGGCCCTTACCGGTTTATCCTCTAAGAAAACTTTTTTTATGTGATGGAATTTTTCAACTATAACCGCTCTTTCAGGGAGCATAATCCTTTTTAAGTCCTCTTTTAGCGCTTTAAAAATAATACCGATACGCAGTATCTTTATTGCGCCGGTAGTCGAGCAAACCGCGCCTCCCAAGGCCATCGCATAAATTATGCCTGTGACAGAAAGGGCGTTCCAGTCATTTATAAATTGTACGGGATATATTGTCTGATAACCTGTACCGGTATGCCCGGAAATTAACTGATAAAAACCCTTGCGGAAAAGTGTAAGCGCTTGAGGATAAATTCCTGTTTGAGTTAAACCTATTGCCGCAATAGAAAAGGTAATCATAATAGTGGTAAAAAGTATACCTGTTTCAATATTCTTAAATATCTCTCTTCTGTTTCCGGTCCAAATATGATAATGCAGCCTAAAGTTAATTGCGCCTAGGATCATAATCACGACTGTGATTATTTCAAAAGAAAGGCTATGGTAATAAAGCATGTTTTGCGACTGCGGGGTAAACCCGCCAGTATCAAAAGCAGCCATAAAAATGCAGGCTCCGTGAAAAAAAGCATTCACGGACGTCATACCGTTTAATATCCCCGTAATCCCTAAGGCAAGTGTGCCCAAAATAAAGTAGGTAATACTTACTAACCAGATAAACCTTGCGGTATGTATAACGTTAGGTAGTATTTTTTCATCGCGCGCCTCACCTACATACATTTTGAATGCGCCGGAAAACCCCTTGATAAAAAACGAAAGCGCGACAATAACAATGCCCTGGCCGCCAATAAACATAATTAAATGCCGCCAGAAATTATGGCTGTAAGAAAGATGATCCAAATTTTGCACTAACGTTAGGCCAGTAGTAGCAAATCCCGACATAGTTTCAAAACAGGTATCTAAAAATGATTTATAGTGTCCGCTTAGATATAGAGGAATTGCCCCCAGAACCATTGCCACGAGCCAGGAAAGGCTAACCACAATCATCCCTTGCATCCAATTTAGATCGTCTTTAGTAAAACACAGCCTGTTTAGAATTATCCCAAATATTAAGGCGATTTCTATGGCGATTAAAAAATCCAGGGTTGGATTTATCTCGTGAAATGCCAGGCCAATAAGCACAGGCAAACTCAAAGTCAAGGTTAAACCCAAGATAATTTTACCCAGATAAAAACCGATAATTTTTAAATCTTGTAGCCGGGGCTTGAGGATCATAGAGGCACCTTGATTAAGGATGATACTATGCAGATAAGAAATGCCGCTAGGATTATGAATAGCGCGTATAAAACCTCGGTAGTGATACCTAGGGTTATATTTAAAAAAGGTTTGATTTTCACGGAGATTGTTTTTTGCGCTAAAAAAAGATTTTTATTACCTTTTATAATTTTCCGACTAGTAAATTAAGCAGCTGAGGCTCATTTCCAATTAGGGTTATGGCAATTAGGTCGTCGCCGGGTTCCAATACAGTGTCGCCTTTTGGCACAATTACCCGTTCTTCTCTTAGAATAGACACAAGATTAGAGTCCGGAGGCAGTTTAATATCCCTTATTTTTTTATTAATTACCGGTGAATCATCAGGTAAATCCACCCGTACAATAGCTAATTTTCCGCGTTTAAAACTCATTAAATTTACAAAATCAGAAAACGAGACCTCTTCTTCAATGATTTTGGCAATGATGGAGGTAGCATCAATTGGAACATCTACGCCTAATTCGGAAAAAGTATGTTCATTGGCAGGATTATTGACTCGGGCAACAGTGCGTTGAATCCTGAATATTTCCTTAGCTAATTGGCAAATAACCAGATTATCCTCATCATCTCCGGTAACTGCCGCTAACACATCCGCGCGTTCAATCCCTGCTTCTTCTAAAATGTGCGGATCGCAGCCATCTCCATGAATTATTAAAATCTCCAGTTCTTTGGCTATTTGCTCGCAAAGAGGCTTATTTTTATCTATCACGCTAACAGTATGGCCGCCAGAAATAAGCCTTTTGGCTAAAAAATATCCCACTTTTCCCGCGCCTACGATTAAAATATACATATTAGCCCTCTTCTAAGCCAAATTTTTTCTTGATACTGTCAAGGTTGGCAACTTTTACTACTGCCATTAAGGTATCTTCTTTTTTTAATACTGTCTGTGGCTGGGGTATAATTACCCCTTGTAATCTTTTTATGGCTACTACTAAAAACTTTTCAGGGATATTTATTTCTTGTACGGTTTTTTCAATCAGGGTATCTTTTACTTCAATTTCAATAACTCCCAAGTCTCTAGATTCAATCAGGTAACTAGAAAAACGGCTTTCAATAATTTTGTCTCTAAGCATAGCGGCGAAAAGAATGGTTCCACTGATAATATTTAAACCTAAGGCAGTATAGATATTCGCTCGTTGGGGGTCATAAATGCGGGCAAATACCCTAGGTACTTTAAATATTTTTTTGGCTACTTGTGATGAAACTAAATTAGTGTTATCTCCGTTAGTAACCGCGCAAAAGGCATCTGCTTTTTCAATACCCGCCTGTTTAAGAAGTTCCGGCTCAAAACCATTACCGGTAATTGTTAAGCCATTAAAAGTGTCACCCAAACGGGCAAAGGATTCAGGGTTTTTATCAACAATAACCACGTCATGGCCTTCGCCCGAAAGCAGTTTTGCTAATTCAGAGCCAACTCTGCCGCAACCTATGATAATTACATACATTTAAATTATCCCTCTTAATGACAAATAACAAAATCCAAAATTCAAAATAAATCCAAAATTCAAATAACAAAATTCAAAACAGAAATTTTGTTATTTGAATTTTGGATTTTTGACATTATTTTGAATTTTGCGCTTTGACCTTTATCATTGAGCTCTTTGCCAGCTCTACTAATTTCTTAAATGCCACTTCATCTTTAACTGCCAAATCTGCTAAAATCTTTCGGTCAATATTGACGTTGGCTTTTTTAAGGCCGTTCATAAAATTGCTGTAAGTAATTCCGGCAGAGCGGCAGGCAGCATTTACGCGGATGATCCAGAGCTGGCGAAATGTTCTTTTTTTGTTGTGCCGGTCGCGATACGCGTATACAAGGGCATGCATAAGTGTCCGGCGCGCTTGTTGAAATTGCTTGCTTCTGTCTCCCCAGTAACCTTTTGCCTTTTTTAATAATTTCTTCTTTCTTTTTCTTGTCGCAACACTGTGTTTGATTTTAGCCATTTCTTTACTCCATTTTTGTATTTCGTATCTTGTTGTTCGTGTCCTGTAAAGCGTGTTTTGTATCTTGCGCTTCACGTTTCACGAGATACGCTTCACGCTTCACGAACGACGTTTTTACCCGTATGGCAGTAATCTTTTAAGGTACTGCGCATTTTTTTTGTTTGCCAGAGTATCCTGTTTTTTTAATTTACGCTTCTGTTTCCTGTCTTTGTTTGAAGCAAGATGTTTTTTGCCGCAAGGATGGTATTTTACTTTTCCTTTTTTGGTTATTTTGAATCTTTTCGCGACTCCTTTTCTAGTTTTTAGTTTTGGCATAACTCCTCGTTTCTTTCGTTACTTAGAAAGTAACCAGATTTCAGTAACTAGACGCCAGATTTTTTTCTAGTTTTTGGTTACTGGAATCTTTTTTATTTTGGCGCGATTACTAAAGTTATAGTCTTGCCTTCCATCGTAGGATTTTTTTCGAGTTGTCCGTTATTTTGCGTATCCGCGATGAATCTGTCTATGATTTTTTTACCCAGGTCTAAATGTTCCATCTGCCTTCCTTTGAAGAAAAGGCTTATCTTAACTTTATCATTCCTCTTTAAAAAGGTAATTGTTTGCTTTAGTTTTGTCTGGTAATCATTATCATCAATGTTGGGCTTAAAGCGTATCTCTTTTAGATGGCTTTGTTTTTGATGTTTTTTTGCTTCCCGTTCTTTTTTTTCCTGGTCATATTTGAATTTGTTATAGTCAATAATGCGGCAAACTGGCGGATCAGCGGTGGGCGCGACTTCAACTAAGTCAAGTTCATGCTGGGCGGCAATCTCCATCGCTCTTTGGATTGACATAATCCCTAGCTGGTCTTCGTTCGGGCCAATAAGCCTTACCTGTGGAACGCGAATTCTCTCATTAATACGAATGAATTTTTTTATAGCGCACCTCCTTATCAAAAACAAGGTTAAGGTTTAGGTTAAGGTTTAGGTTAAGGTTTAGAATTTATTACTTCTTAACCCCAGCCTTAACCCCAGCCTCTCCATTTATTCCTTTCTATCTATCTCCTCTTTTAGTTCCTTTATAAACTCTTCCAATTTCTTACTCCCCTTATCTCCTACCCCCTTTTTTCTTACAGAAACTGTTTCAGACTTTTCTTCGCGAGGGCCTAATATTAAACAGTAAGGTATTTTATTTACCTCTGCCTGACGGATTTTTTTATCTAATGTTTCATTGCAGTTGTTTAATTCCGCGCGGATAAAATTATCTTGAAGCGCTTTTTTAACCTTTTGCGCGTATCCTTCGAGAGTATCTTTAATTGGAAT
This sequence comes from Omnitrophica bacterium GWA2_41_15, assembly GCA_919901915.1. Lineage (GTDB taxonomy): Bacteria > Omnitrophota > Gorgyraeia > Gygaellales > Profunditerraquicolaceae > CAKKQB01. Next base: position 18,332 of record CAKKQB010000047.1, on the reverse strand, counting down.
TATTATAACTTGGATAGGTGAAAGCCATAAAGGTAGCTGCGCGTTATGATGCTCTAAGAGTGCTCCGACAAAACGTTCAAGGCTGCCCAAAATAACCCTATGAAGCATAATCGGCTGCTTCTGGTTTCCGTTAGAATCTATGTAAGCAAGGTTAAATCTTTTAGGAAGCGCGAAATCGCATTGTATGGTCGCGCATTGCCAGCTTCTCTTTAAGGCATCTTTAAGTTTTATATCAATTTTTGGGCCGTAAAACGCGCCGTCTCCCGCGTTTATATCATAGCTCAAGCCTTTTTCTTTTAAAGTTTCTTCCAGCGCTTCGGTCGCGTTTTGCCAGTCAGTTTCAGAACCGATAAATTTTTCCGGACGCGTGCTTAATTCTATCCCTACATCATTAAATCCAAAAACTTTCATCGTGTCAAAAACAAAATCAATAATGGAGCTTATTTCAACCCGCAGCTGTTCCGGCGCGCAAAAGATATGCGCGTCATCTTGGGTAAATCCGCGCACGCGAAGCAGTCCGTGTAGTACGCCTGTTTTTTCATGACGATAAACCGTGCCTAATTCGAAAAGCCGTAAAGGCAGTTCGCGATAACTGCGTGTTTTTGATTTGTAAATTAAGATGTGGCCCGGGCAGTTCATTGGTTTTAGCACAAACTCTTTATCTTCTATCTGGAAGGTGTACATGTTTTCTTTGTAATAATCATAATGTCCGCTTGTTTTCCAGAGTTCTGCCTGCATAATATGCGGGGTAATTACCATTTGATAACCGCGTTTTATGTGTTCTTCCTTTTCGTAATCCTCAATAATCTTTCTTAAAAGCGCTCCTTTGGGATGATAAAAAACCAGGCCTGAGCCTGCCTCTTTCTGATAAATATCAAAAAATTCTAATTGTGGCCCGATTTTTCTGTGGTCGCGCTTTTTTGCTTCCTCTATATTTTTTAAGTATCCATCTAATTCAGCTTGAGTTTCAAAACATGTACCGTAAATCCTTTGTAGCATTGGATTGGTTTCAATTCCATGCCAATACGCGCCGGCAACTGAAAGTAATTTAAAGGCTTTTATTTTACCCGTTGATTCTACGTGCGGCCCTCGGCATAGATCAATAAAACTATTGCCTGTTTTATAAATAGAAACCTTTTCATCCGGGATTTTAGAGATGAGCTCTGCCTTGTAAGGCTCTTTTAATTCTGTAAATAGATTTGAAGCCTCTTTTTTAACTATTTCTTCTCTTGTGAACGGCTCATCCTTGGCAATTATTTCCCGCATCTTCTCTTCTATTTTATTTAAATCTTCGTCGGTAAACGGTTCTTTTTTGTCAAAGTCATAGTAAAAACCGTCTTCAATAGAAGGGCCAATGGCTAATTTTGCCTCTTGGCCATAGATTTCTTTTACTGCCTGCGCCATTACGTGTGAACAAGAGTGCCTGAGAATAGATATGTCCATATTTTTAATGTTTTAGAATCTTTTTCACAAAGCTTCGGATACGTTTGTTAAATTCCGTGCTACAAACTCAAAATCTTCATCCGTTGTATTGTCAGGATGGTGGGTCCAAGAGGACTTGGACTTCAAGGCAGTTTATTATTTACTAAATTTATCTAAATAATAATCTGATTGTTTCTCTATCCAATTTTTTAATTTATAATTATTAAACTGAATTCTCGCTATACCGAATTTCGATCTTTGCTCCTTAAATTTACTTCTTTTATCTGTATGCGGATAAATACCAATTTGTGGCTTAGGAATTAGTAGCATTTTTGACCAATATTCCAAAGCATTATTCTGGTTAAACTTTTTATATAACTGAACATATAAACTAACCTTATTCTCATTTATTCCGCAAATTTTTCTCAAAAACTCTATAAAAACTTTTAAGATCCGATAATCTAAATTTGCAAGTTGGATTGAATGTTTATTTCTTCTATTGCCTTCCCCGCAATATAACATCAAAGCACACTTGAATAACCCTTTTTCTTTATTATTAAGCGTTCTCTTTAATTTAAAGGGGTCTCCCTCGGGGTTCTGTTTGATATAAGAACTGTCCTGCCACGATCTCCTTTTTATTCCGTATTTCTTAAGCCAATAATAAATTGTAGCATGAGTATCTTCCAATCTCTCCGCAACTTCCATCATCGAAAGTTTTTTGTTATTATGCAGGTGGTGAAGTTTCTTTTTATTAACTATTCCTTTAAAAAATGGGCGGTACAGGACTCGAACCTGTGACCCTCACAATGTCAATGTGATACTCTAACCAACTGAGCTAACCGCCCGTTAAAATAGAACTAAAAATTAAGAAAAGTTATTTAAGCGCAAGATTTTTGCGCCTATTTTTTAAAAAATCTCCTCTTAACTTTTTCGTTTTAATTTTTAGTTTTAATTTACTGGGCAAGGAGGGAGTCGGACCCTCACGACCTTACAGCCAAAGGATTTTAAATCCTTCGTGTATGCCATTCCACCACTTGCCCGTTAAACCGTTAAAAGTATTATTTTAGGCGACGACCGGACTCGAACCGGTGAATAACTGTTTTGCAGACAGTTGCCTTACCGCTTGGCTACGTCGCCAAATTTCGCTCTACCTCTTTAATTATCTCCTCAACCGAAGCCAAGCAGCCTGAACCAATTTTTCCGCAGGCAAGTTTACCTGTTTTTGGTTCTATAAATTTATGACCCAAGCTTTTTAGTTTTGCAATATTGCTTTGAGTGATTTTATTTTTAAGCATGTTTTCGTTCATAGCCGGAGCAATCAAAATTTTTGCTTTGGTAGCGCAAATAACACAGGTTAATAGGTCATCGCAAATGCCACCGGCAATTTTAGCAATAATATTTGCCGTTGCCGGCGCAACCAAAACCAAATCCGCTTTTTCCGCTAATGAAATATGCTCAATCTCCCATGCCCCCTGATCCTCAAAAAGTCCGCGATAAACCTTATTTCCTGAAAGGCTCTGAAAAACTATCGGCTGAATAAACTTTTCTGCTTCAGGGCTCATTACTACAGAGACATAAAAGCCCTCATCTTTTAATCTGCGCACAATATCACAGGCTTTATAAATAGCAATACTTGCAGTTACGCCCAAGACGATATTTTTTCTTTTATCTTTAACCAATGTTATTCTTTTGTTGAAGACTTCTTGCATTGTATTTTACCTTCGGCGATTTCCTCAAGCGCGATAGTAGAAGATTTGACAGTTGAGTCTGTTCCCGCTATTTTTGGTTGTCTTTTCGCGATCTCTATTGCTCTTCTTGAGGCTAAAATAACCAATTTAAAAATTGAGTTGTCACTGTAAGCTAACAGATTGTCTCTGGAAAAATAACTCATATCTCAACTCCTTGTAGAAGATGCGTTTTTGCCCAAACTCGCAATTAATTAAACATTGGTTTGGTTATTGGTACGTTGTTATTTTTTACGCGTGTATTTCGTTTAATACAATGTCTTGCAACTCTTTCGCCGCGAGATTTAAATTTTTATTAAAGATGCGGTGATCGTATTTACGTGAAAGCGAAAGCTCTCGTTGAGCAAGCCTAACTCTATTTTTTATTTCCTCCTTTTTAGTTTTATTGCAGCGCGCTTCTATCCTTTTTTGCAATTCCTCTATTGAGGGAGGAATGATAAAAATAGTTACCGTTAATTTTGGATAAAGCCGTTTTATATTTAAAGCCCCTTTTTTGTCCAGGCAAAGAGCAATATTTTTTTCTTTTTCAAGCTGCTGTTCTACGAATTCTTTCGGTGTCCCATAATAATAACTCAAATATTTTGTCCATTCAATTATTTTTTTTGCTGAACGCTTTTGTTTAAACTCCTTTTCAGAAATAAAAAAATAGTCTTTGTTTTTTCTTTCTCCTGAGCGCCTTGGCCGTGTAGTAAAAGAAATAGATTTTACTACGCTATTTTTTAACTTCTTGTTTTTAAAGAGCCTTTGGAGTAAAGTAGTTTTACCGGAACCCGACGGCCCGGAAATAATAAAAATTTTCCCTTTCTGGCGATCTGTTGACAGGGTGGCTTTTATTTTCACTCTATATTTTGCGCTTGCTCTCTAAGTTTTTCAATTTGGCTTTTTATTTGAACGGCCTTAGCAGAGATAGCGGCATCAAAGGTTTTGGCTGCCATGGTATTTGCTTCCCGCTGCATTTCTTGAGTAATAAAATCCAGTTCTTTGCCAACAGGCCCTGTCTGAGTGAGCTTGCTTATGAAATTTTGGACATGAAAACTTAATCTTTCTACCTCTTCCGTAATATCAACATCTTTTAAAAAAGCAGCCCGTTCCTCATTTGTGCTGATCGCGCGAGTTTTATTTTCAGCTGCCTTTTTGAATCTTTTCGTAATAACTTCTATATCTGCTTTTATTTCCTCTGACCTGTTTTTTAAGTAAATAAATAAGGCCCGTCCTTCTTTTGAGCGTGTTTTTACCAGATTTTCCAGGGCTTTATTTAGTATTATTTTTATGTGCGGCCAGATGTCTGCTCTCGAGGATGATTCTTCCTGCAAAGATAAAACCCCGGGTAAATTTATTAATGAGTTAATGCTGACGTTGTCTTTAATTTGAAATTGTTTTTTAACCCCATTTATTATTGAGATATATTTTTTAAGTAGGACTCTATCGATAAAAATATTTGCTGCTCGTTTACTGGATAAATTTAATACACAAGTAATCCTGCCTCTTTTAATTTGCGAATCAATTTCTTTTTTTATTTTGTCTTCCAGAGATAAAAATCCTTCCGGCGAATGTACTACCGTCTCCAGGGATTTATGATTCGTGCTTCTTATTTCAATACGAATCTTACCGAAAGGCGCGATCTTCTGTTCATTGCTGCCAAAACCAGTCATGCTGCGTATCATTACGTCTCCTTTTTTTTGTAGCGCGTTATGCGTATCGTGTTATGATTTATGCCCAAGTTTTCCGACGATGTTCTTTTTCCAGAGTCTCTTTTACTGGATATAAATCTACAATAATTTCATCTGGTGAAAACCAAAGTTTTAGTTCTCTTTCTGCTTCGGCTTCATTGCTTGATACATGAATAACATTTTCGTAAACACCGGAAGTGGTAATCCTGCCGTAAGAGCCTCTTATAGAGGTAGATTCTGCTTCTTCGGGGTTGGTACTGCCAGCAAGCTCCCTGCATTTTTGTATGGCATTTTTCCCCCAATATATAAGCGCCATTACTTTGTGACGGTCATGCAAATCTCCGCGGAGATATTTTATTAATTCATCAAAAAAAGGTTTTTCTTTGAGGTGTTGATAATGTTCTTTGGCTGTCTCTTCTGATACCCGCGCTATTTTTGCGGCCACTATCTCAAGCTTTGTTTCAGAGAATCGTGTTAAAATATTTCCGGTTAAAGATTTTTTTAATCCGTCCGGTTTTATAATAACTAATACTGCTTGATTCATTTTATGAGGCCCCCTTTTATCACAGTTATAATTCTTTCTAAGTCTTCCGGTGAATAAAATTCAATTGAAATTTGTCCGCGTTTTTTTCTTTTGTTGATTCTTACTTTGGTAGCCAAGATTTGTTGCAATTCTTCTTCTAAAACCGCGACAAATGGCTCTCTGTCGGATAACTGCATCCGGCGCTTCAATGTTTTTGGCCGGCGCATCTTGATTAAATTTTCCAGCTCTCTTACTGACAAATCCTTAGAAATAATTTCTTGCGTTAGTTGCCTTTGTAAATTAGGATCCTCTAATTCTAATAACGCCCTTCCATGGGCAAATGATATGCGGTCTTTTTTAATTTCTAGTTGGATTTCTTGTGGTAATTTTAATATCCTCAAGATGTTAGAAATAGTGGTTTTTGCTTTTCCTAGAATCTCACCAACCCTTTCTTGTGAAATTTGGAATTTTTCTATTAAAAATTTATAGGCATGCGCTTCTTCGATAGGATTAAGATCCTCGCGTTGAATATTCTCAATTAAGGCTAACTCTAAAGAGTCTAAATCAGTTACATCTTTAACTAAAATCGGTATCTCTTTGAGATTCAATAGGTTAGCAGCGCGTAATCTCCTTTCCCCTGCAATTAATTCATAATAGTCATTTTTACGTCTGACCAAAAGCGGTTGAATTATCCCCTTTTCTTTTATAGATTGGGCTAATTCTTCAATGGTTTGGTCATCAAAATCTTCGCGTGGCTGGAAAGGATTAGGTTTAATTTGTCCAGTCTGGACATAAATAATCTCGTTCTTGTGGACTTCTTCCTTTTCAGGGATTAATGCGCTAAGACCTTTACCTAAGGCTCTTTTTTCCACTAGAATTCTCCCGGTATCTAAATCCAAAATTTATATCACGCTATGTTAAACCGCAGTACTAATTCAAAAATATTTTTGTCGTCTCGGCGCTACGTTTCTATTATACGGTTTGGGTTAAATTTAAATTTTTCCACTCTGAATTTACTGGCATTTAAGATTTCTCCCTTCGGTCGAAATGACAGTTTGAGGATGAGCCTTGTCATTTCGAGGAGCGAAGCGACGAGAAATCTTTACCATCTTAAACCTAAACTATGGTCTTGTGGTAAAAGTATCCGTTAATTATTCATCAAAACTTTGCGGCAAGCGCTCCCCGTTTAAAATTTCTTTGCACAACTCTTCATATTTTTGCGCGCCCAAAGAATCTTTATCATATAAGGCAATTGGTTTACTAAAGCTGGGTGCTTCAGTTAAGCGAATATTACGCGGAATTACGCTTTCGTAAACCTTTTCTTTAAAATAATTTCTTACCTCTTGGATTACTTCTTTGGTAAGGTTGGTGCGATAATCAGCCATAGTGAGCAAGACCCCTTCGATCATTAAATTAGGATTAAGGTTGTCTTTGATAAGCTTAATGGTATTAATAAGTTGCGTTAATCCTTCTAAGGCGTAGTACTCACACTGCACAGGAATCAAAACCGAATTCGCAGCGCATAAACCATTAATGGTTAAAAGACCTAGCGAAGGCGGTGAATCAATGATAATGAAATCAAAATTTTCTACTTCTTTTTCTAACGCTTTTTTTAATTTATTTTCTCTGCCCAATACTCCCACTAATTCTACTTCTGCTCCAGTTAAATCTAAATTAGAAGGAATAACATGGAGATTGTTGATTGACGTAGGGTGTAAAGCGTCTTTTATTTCTGTTTCCTCTAAAAGAATATGATAGGTGCCTTTTTGGACATTGTGCTTATTGATTCCGATTCCGCTAGTGGCATTTGCTTGAGGATCTAAATCAATGAGCAGTACCTTTTTATTTGCTAAAGCAAGATATGCGGCAATATTAATTGCAGAAGTAGTTTTACCTACGCCGCCTTTTTGATTACAAATTGCAATAATCTTACCCATTGGAATTCACTGGCATTTAAGATTTCTCCCTTCGGTCGAAATGACAGTTTGAGGTTAAGCCTTGTCATTTCGAGGAGCGAAGCGACGAGAAATCTTGATCTCCTTAAACTCAAACTATGCCTATAGAAACGGCATTCGATGTTAAATAAGGGCACATCTTCGACAAGTCCTATAAAGACTATAGTTCGGCTTTCAATAAGCCACAAGGCAGTGGTTTGGCTTCCCATAGCCAAAGCCATAGCTAAAGCCATTTCGTCATTCTGGCGAAAGGTCCCCCCGCCCAGATGGGCACGACACTTCCTCGGGCATTTCGCCCTCGGTCGCCGGAATCTGGTAACGTAAATTGCTGGATTACGGCTTTTGTGAGAGGTAATGGTTAATAAATAGTTGTTTCCACGTGGAAACCTTACTTTATTTCCGTTCCGTTACTCTAACCTTTGCTAGCTTTGTACCGTGCATGCCAAAAAGTCCTTTTGTGCCGTCACTTAAAATTTCTATTTTTACTTTATTTCGAGTTAATTTGAGTTTTTTTAAAGCCTGCTCAATTGCTTCTTTTGTAGTTTTTCTTTCTGTTTCGTCTGCTTTTAAACCTAAAAGCGAGACGATTTTTTTTTGTATCTTGCTGGATGATTGGAGAATGTTATTTTTTTGTTTCATTTTTGGTTTCGGTTTTGGCTATGGGGAAGTCAAACCATAGCCTTGTGGCAAAAGTATCAATAAACCATTAAGTTTTCACTGTCTTTTTTGCCCGGATTTGATATAATAGCATTAAGGCGCTATTTATGAACCAATACAAAACTAATCCTGAAGGCATGCGATAAAAAATAAAGCCAAACATTAAAGGAAAAACAATCATCATTATTTTTTGCTGTTCGGCAGAACTACCACTTGTAGGCACTGTGGAGATTTTCTGTTGAACAAACATTCCTATAGTCATTAGAATGGGCAGTAAATTGATTTCATTGCTAATAACAGGGAATGTAGTTGGCAACCATTTAACAGTAAACAATTTATCTGGTTCGGACAAGTCTTTTATCCATAAAAAATTCGCACCTTTTAGAGATACTAAACGCATTAGGGCGTTATAGAGCGCCATAAATATAGGTAATTGTAAAAGTAAAGGTAAACAACCGCCAAGAGGATTAACCTTATGCTCACGGTACAATTCCAAGGTTTCTTTGTTCAATCTTTGCGGATTATCTTTGTAGGTTTTGCGTAATTCTTCGATTTTAGGTTGTAGCATCTGCATTTCTTTCATGGAGCGCATTTGTTTCAAAGTGAAAGGAAAAAGAATAAGGTAAGTTACCAAGCTTAAAATTATAATAGCCCAACCCCAATTATGTACTATATTATGGAAAAAATTAAGTAATTGCAGAAGTATTTGTGAAATAATATCAAAAGTTCCATAATTTACCAATCCCGCCCAATTCGGATTTACGGAATTAATCATTCGCAACTCTTGTGGGCCCAAGTAGATATGGAATTTTTTAGTTACATTTTGTTTTGGTGTTAAGAAGATATTTGGTAAGGTTATTCCTGTTTCGGATTTCTGGGGATTGAGCTTTCGAATAAAAGCAGTGCGAGTATCAATTGTTGATTCAGTAGTTGTTGAGTACGCTGGTTCAATAATAGCGCAAAAGTATTTTTCTCTCAAAGCTAAAAATTTCATCTCTGAAAAATTAAGTTCCTTGTGTCCGTTAAAATGATTAGTTTTTTCCTGCGTGCCAACAACAATATCTTGGTAGCGTGATTCCAGATTGGACATAGAAAAGTCCAATCTGCCCAAAATTAAAGATAGATTAGGTTTAATGTCCAGACTAGATTCAGTTTGGACATTAATTTCTAGTTCTACGGCGTAGCTAGACTTAGAAAAAATAAATTTTTTAGTAATTTTTTTATTTTGATCCTTATGCACGAATGTAATTGTGTCAGAAGTTGCGCTTTCTTTTTGAAAGGAAAGGGAGGGGTCCGAGAGCAAAAATCCATTTTCTAATTTAAATTTATAATTTTGATGATTTTTAAAAGTTATTTCTTTAATGGCTGCTTGTGGTTCAATAAAGGTAATTGTAAAGTTTGTCTGATTATAATCAAAAAGGGATGAATCAGGTATCTTTGGTTCGGTTTGAAGATAAGTAGCTGGTTCAGCTCTTCCCTGTTCCAATACAAGAGTTTTTGTTGTAACTTCTTTGCTTGCAATAGGTTGTGTTTTGGGGGCAATGGCAGACCAAGCCAATAAAACCAAAAGTGATAATGCGATAGCTAAAATTGTACGTTTATCCATAATTATAATACTCCATTAATTTAATAACGCTTTGATTTTAGAACACGGATATATATGGATTTTCGTTTATCAATGTACGTCTGCGTTTAATATTCGTGTTCTACATTAAAGGATCATAACCAGTTTTACCCGAAAAGGGGTGGCAATGCAATAATCTTCGCATGCCTTTTATTGAGCCTTTTAGACAGCCGTATTTTATCAGCGCTTGTTTGGTGTATTCTGAACATGTAGGTTGAAAACGGCAACATGAGGGTAGCACCGCGCTGATATATGCTTGATAAATATTTAAAATTTTAAGTAGAAGAGCTTTAAGCATTAAATACAGATTTTCTTTCTTCCTTTTCTCCGTCGACGGGACAAGACTCTTTGACCATCCTTGGTTGACATCCTGCTTCTAAAGCCATGCCGTTTCTTGCCTACAATATTAGTAGGTGTCTTTAGATTTTTTTTCATTATTTTTTCTCCTCTAAGAATTTAAAGATCCTATTATGAGAATAGTTATTAATTATAGCACGAAGTTGTGTTTAGTCAATAGAAAGTATATGAGAAGAAATTAAGAAATCATATAGGGCCTGTTTGGTCCTTCTTGACGACAAAAGGAAACGCTTTCTTTTTTAGCCGTTTTACCCTTGAAAATTGATGATTCGTAGTGTATACTTAAGGTAAGATTAAGAAATAGTTCCTTCGTTCTTTTTAAATAGTTTTAAAAGATATAAAGTTTCTCGATAAAGGCTAATCCATCGAGAGGTGGAAGCGTAAAGCCAAGGGTCCAATGCTGATTAGTGTTGGATAGCCGGGTTGCCGAAAGAATAAAAAGTATTAATTCTTAAAGGCAATCCGGCTTTTTTATTATTATCAACCAATCTTATCAAAAAAACTTAGTAAAAAAAGGAGCCTATGAAAAAAACATTTAAACAAATGCAATCGTCCGTAACAAAAAAAATTATTCTTATCTTTTGCTTGTTATCATTGCCAGTTTCCTGCTTTGCTCAGAGTTTAGCAGGGGTAACGTCCTCTGTTCATAACCCAGCACAATTATCTAAGTGGCTTTCAAATAATTTTAGATACGAGTTGGAATTTCCAGATCATTGGCAACCTGCCCAAGAGACCTTAGATTTAAAAAAAGGCGATTGTGAAGATTTCGCCATATTAGCTCAAAATATTTTAAAAGAACTAGGAATAGAAAGTTTTATCGTTATTGTAAACCTTAAGGATTTTAAGCAATCCCATGCTATATGTGTATTTAAAGATGATAAATATTATAGTTTTTTTTCAAATCAAATTCTTGTTCAGACAAGCGCGGCTTCTATTGAAGGCGCGGTTCAAGAGGGATACCCTGATTGGGCGTCAATAATTTTTACTAATTCAAAAAAACAATCTGTTAAAATAGTGAGTAGAAAAAAATAAAGAAATTCTTAAGGGATGACACATTAATTTCTTTAAGATAACAGGAGGGTAAAAAAATGGATGACCGCAGGATGTTCGAACGAATAAAAACAAAACTTAGCTTAAAGTTTTCCGCAAACGGTAATACTAAGCAAGGAGAAGCAGAAACTACGGATATTAGCGGTAACGGCATGGGTTTTGTTACTAAAGAAACTCATTCATTGTCTGACGCATCATTAGAAATATCATTACTTGTCCCTGATTACCATGAACCACTTTGTTTAAAAGACAGGGTGGTTTGGTTAAGTAAAGTAGAGGGTGGGAAAGGCCAGCGGGTAGGCGTACATCTGGAAGAAGAAAGGCTTATGAATGTTGCTCAGGCATTGTGGAAAAAAAAGGGGGGGTAGCCATTGACAAGTGGTTATTTTTGGTGTATACTTTATTATGGCTGATAAAGGTAAATCTTCGCCACGAAATGTGGCGGACCCGTCAGTTAATGAGGCGGGCGCTGAAAGGCGGAGGCGCAAAGCCACAGACCTAAGTTGTCTTACGAAGCCGCATCTAAAGGGTAAAAAATAAGATGGTCCTGGCACGTAGAGGCAATATGGTGGCTGGGTTGCCGTGCGAAAGTAAAAGAAAGGGTAAGAATGAAGCCCTTTATCAGCCCTTTAATTTATCCCAACAAAAAAATGTTGGGATTTTTTGTTTTATGGCGTATAATATAATTACTGCTGGGTTTTTTCAGTAGTAATTAAGTGACTAATCTGTAATAACTCATTTATTGATGATAAAATTTCCGAGTTCTTTTTTTTGGGGAGCAGCTACTTCTTCTTATCAGGTGGAAGGCGCTAATGTCCATAGCGATTGGTGGGAGTGGGAGAGAAGGGTTGGCTTTAAAGTTCCTTGCGGTAACGCTTGCCGCCATTACGATTTATACAAAGAAGATTTTGATTTGGCTAAACAACTCGGCCACAATGCTCATCGTTTATCTATTGAATGGAGCCGCATAGAGCCTGAAGAAGGAAGATTTCTGCCAAAAGAATTAGAGCACTACAGGGATGTAATAATTGCCTTAAGGGAGCGTGGCATAGAACCTATAATTACCTTGCATCACTTTACCAATTCTTTGTGGTTTGCTAAGTTAGGCGGTTGGTATAATAAAAACTCTTACAAATATTTTTTAAGATACGTAAAAAAAGTTACTGAATTTTTATGCGAAAACGCGCGTTTTTGGGTAACTATAAATGAACCGATGGTCTACGCGTATCATGCCTATATTTTAGGCGCCTGGCCCCCTCAGGAAAAATCATTTTTAAGGGCAAGCCGGGTAGTTGATAATTTGGCTTTTTCTCATATTAAAGCTTACAGGCTTATCAACGATGTTTATAAAGAAAGAAAGCTCTCAAGGCCTTCTATTGGTATCGCTAAAAATATGCAGGCGTTTGAGCCATGCAAGGACACATTGAAAAACAGGGTCGCTGTTCATTTAAGGGACAGGTTGTTTAACTTTAGTTTTATAGATAAATTGATTAAGCATCAGGCTCTCGATTTTATCGGCATGAATTATTATACCCGTTCTTTGGTGGAAGTAAAAAAATGGCATTTTAGGAATTTGTTTCTTGATGTTTGCGAAGAGAATCACAGTCAATTAAAAAAGAATTCCTTGGGCTGGGATATATACCCGCAAGGTTTATATAGCCTGCTCTTGGCGCTTAAAAAATATAACCTTCCAATTTTTATTTTAGAGAATGGCATATGCACCCAAGATGATACATTGAGATGGGATTTTATTTGTCAGCACTTAAAAAGTTTACATCTTGCCATTAAAGAAGGGGTAAATGTCTTGGGATATATTTACTGGTCGTTAATAGATAATTTTGAATGGGCTCAAGGATTCTCTCCGCGTTTTGGCCTTATCGAGGTTGATTATAATACCTACAACCGTAAGATAAGGGAAAGCGCCAGGAAATTCGCGCGAGTTTGTAAAACCGGGGCGCTTGATATGTGAAATTGTCATGCCCCGTCTTGGCGGGGCACCAATAAAAATAAAAATCGTGTTGTTTTAATTTATCGGTTCTGAACGGGTCGTGGAGATTTTTCCGTGAAAAAGGGTGGGCAAGCCCACCCCTACGCGGCAAAACACGTAGGAATTATGTAGCGATTCGCGTAGGGGCGAGCTTGCTCGCCCAAAACAGAAATTATAAGATGATTTATAAACGAGTTGCGGAGATTTTCGAGTGGATATAGATAAAGATTTAATATTGCGGGAGTTTCCTTTATTCGCGGATTTGACTGAATCAGAGCGTGCTATCATTAAGGAAAGATCCAGTATTCTCGAATATAAAAAAGGAGAGACTATTTATGAGGAAGCTTCTCCTCCCAGCGCGTTTTACTGTATAGTTTTGGGAAGGGTGGCGATTTTCACGAAGGATCAGCTCGGAAATAAGAAAGTGGTTGAGTATTTGCATCGGGGAAAATACTTTGGAATTATTTCACTTTTGACAAATGAACCGCATTCAGTAACAACCCAAGCCTTAAATGACTGCTTATTTTTGGTAATTAAAAAAGAGGATTTTGATTTTCTGTTAAAGAAAATTCCCAGCCTTGCCATAGATTTAAGCCAGACCCTTTCTCGTAGGCTCAAGCGCAAAGATATACATCAGAAAACAATTTTTGAAAGTACGATTATTTCTGTATTTAGTTCTTATTCTCACGCGGGTAAGACTGTGTACGCGCTTAATCTGGCTTTAAGCCTGGCCAAAGAGGCGCGTAAGTCAGTAGTAGTTTTAGATATCGCGCTACGTGATAAAATTCATACTATGCCTTCAAGATTGAAAATACGGGAGCCAAAAATACTTGATTTGTCAAAATTCGCCCATGTTAGCCCACATTTAGTAAAGGATTTTTTTGTAAAGACCGAATTCGGTATTGACCTGATTTGTTTTCATTATGTCCCGGATGATGAGTCTTGCGTGGAAAAGCTGATGGAAATTTTGAGTTTTCTGGTTAATGATTACCATTATCTTATTTTAGATCTACCTTCTTCTATGGATAGGTCAATTTTTAGTATGCTTAATCAGTCAGACTTAATTCAGCTTTTAAGTAGCCCGGATCCAGTGGATTTAAAAAGAACGCATAATCTGATGTCGCGTTTAAAATCGGAATTTAATTTCACCGAAGAAAAAATAAATGTGGTTATTAATGAGTATAAGTTTTCAAAGCTTAGTTATGAGGAGCAGGCTAAAATTTTAGATAAAGATGCTTTCGCGACTTTGCCTAAAATAGATTTCGAAACGGTTGACAGGTTGGTTTTGGATATTCCTGATTGTGAATATTCCCGGGCTATAAAGAGGCAGGCCAGGCAATTAGGCGATTGTTTTGTGGGCCTGGTGTTAGGAGTAGGCGTGGGGTATGGCTTTTGTCACGTAGGAGTGTTAAAAGTAATAGAGGAGGAAAAAATTCCCATTGACATTATCGCGGGTTCCAGTGTTGGGGCGTTGATTGCCAGTCTTTGGGCAATAGGAAAATCAAGTGAACAGATATTAGAGATTTCGGAGGAGTTTAAAGAACCAAAACATATATGGAATTTAATAGATTTTACGTTTCCTTTTTTAGGGCTTATTAAAGGATGCAAATTACGAAGGTTCTTGAAAAAACATCTGGGCAATAAGACATTTTATGATACAGGGCTTCCTTTAAAAATTATCGCCAGTGATGTTAAAAGAAAAGAGGTTAGAGTTCTAGACAAAGGGCTTTTAGTAGACGCGATTATGGCAAGTTGCGCTATTCCGGGGGTATTCGCGCCTTTTAAGTTTAAGGATGAACTACTTTTCGATGGGGGGGTAATTAGCCCTTTACCAACTGAATCTTTATTAAAAATGGGAGTAAAGAAAATTATTGCTGTAAATGTTACGCCTTCTAAAGAGAATATTACGCGTCAATACGAAAGATTGAAGAAACAATTCGCGGCTGGATTGTCAAAGCCTTTGGGAAAAAGGAAATGGTTTGATTTAAAGCATAGCCTGAAGGAGATTTTTAAGATAAGTATACTTGATAATGTATTTAGCAGTGTTGAAATATTGCAGTCTGAAGTGGCGCAGAAGGAAGCGCGACTCGCGGATGTTTTATTAGAGCCTGATACATCAGGATTATACTGGCTTCAGCTATATCGTGCCCGTGAATTCGCTAAAAGAGGAGAAGAGGAGGCGCGTAAAAATTTGAGTAAGATATGGCAGGTGATAAATGAATGAGGTGATGGCTCGTTGTTTGTGAAGCCTGAAGCGTCGCGCGCGAAGCAGTACATTTCATGAGATATGGAGGAATAAATGAAAAAAATATGGTTAAAGATTTTTTTACTATTTGCTATCTATTGCCTGGTACCTATTTTATTTATAGGTTGCGCGGCAATAAAGGAGGCAGGTTTAGGCGTAGCGGGGCTTTCTATTAAAGAATTGGAGAATTCTAGAAAGGACGCGCTTAAAGGAAAATTTAATTTAGGTTATAATACCTGTTATGAAAAAGTTAAGGAGGCTTTGCTTAAGCAAGGTTCGTATGTATATACGCAAGACCCCGCGAAAGGCGTGCTTGCGATTTATGTTTCTTATGAAAATACAACGCCAGTAGGGGTATTTTTTACAAAAATTGATTTGGAAAATACGCTTATAGAAATATCTTCGCAAAGCGTTTGCGCGAAAGAGTTAATTGGAAAAAGAGTTTTTTCTTGTTTTAGTGATAAGGTTTGTCTTGAAAAAAAAGGAGAAAATTGATGTTAGAGGACAATCGGGGAATAAGTGAATTTATTAAAGAGTGCCATAGGATCGCGAAAGAAAAGGGTTGGTGGAAGACTGACAGAAATGAAGGGGAGCTTATCGCGCTGATGCATTCAGAATTATCAGAGGCGTTAGAGGCAATGCGTCAGGGTGGCAGAAAAGAAGATGTGGCTGAGGAGCTTGCGGATTGTTGTATCCGTATATTTGATTATTGCGGCGGAAAAAAGATTGATCTAGAAAAAGCCCTTCTTAAGAAAATGGAATACAATAAAACTAGGGCCTATCGACATGGCAAGAAATTCTAAGACACGGATACACGCGGATATAATATACGGATACGCACGGATATGATACGCGGATATCTGTGTGTAAAGTAGTTCTTTAGTTATGCAAAGAATAATAACGGCAAAACAAGCCAAAGAGATTGATATAAAAGCTCATGAAAAATTTGGTATTTCTACGCTTGTATTGATGGAAAATGCCGGAAGGGCTGTGGCTAACGAGGTTTTAGAATCTTTGGACAGTAAAAAATCAATTGCCATATTTTGTGGAAAAGGCAATAATGGCGGAGATGGTTTTGTGGCAGGACGCCACTTTCTAATTAGAGGGATTAAACCGGATATTTATTTGGCAGGGAGAATTCAAGATGTGGGAGGCACGGCAAGAATTAATTTAGATATTCTTTTAAAATTAAAACAAAAGATAATTGAAGTTGAAGAAAATTTAGGTTTGGTTATAAAAAATAAGTTTTCTAAGCACGATTTAGTTATTGATGCTTTGCTTGGTGTTGGCTTGTTTGGAGAAGTAAGAGGAATTTACAGGGATTTAATCGGAATAATTAATACTTCGAGGGCTTACATTTTGTCCATAGATATTCCGTCGGGTTTGGATGCTACAACCGGAAAGATTCTGGGTTATTGTGTAAAGGCTGACAAAACGGTTACTTTTGTGGCGAAGAAACGCGGTATGGTTATTGGTGATGGGCCAAAATATTGCGGAAAAATCGCGGTAAGAGATTTAGGGATACCATTTTAAATTCAAAAGATTTCAAGCGTTTAGCGTAGAGCGTAGAGCGGATAGGTTTTACTATACGCTAAACGCTCTACGCTATACGCTAAAAAAGGAGGAGATATGCCGTATGACAGCAGTTTGGATAAACAGTTATTCGCAAAAGAGTTTGAGTTCGAGAATGAAAAGGTGGTAGTAAGCGCGCATTCTTATAATAATGGCCTGAATAAATTGCAGATTGGCAGGGAAATAAAAAATAGGGATGGGATTTATAAGTTTGCCCGCTTAGGCAGGTTATCCAAGCAGGAAATTGAAGCTATTCTACCTTTAATTCAAGAAGCGTTGAATGTTATGTAGTCAATACTAAAAAACCTCTGTAGGGGGCGGATTTATCCGACCCGAGAAATATGTTTCGACGGGCTACAGAATTGGCAGAGGTTTGTAGGGGTCGGATTTATCCGACCCGCAAAGAGATTAACGGCGGGCGCGATAAATCGCGCCCCTACAGAATTAGTAGATTAACGGCGGGCTTGATAAATCAAGCCCCTACAAAATAACAAAATACAGGGTTTTTTAGTGGAAACTATATAGTTCTTGCTGAAACTCTGCAAGAACTTGATTACAGGGATTTTAGAAAAGATTGCACAGATAAGTTTTGATGTAGTTTTAATAATACTTTTTGGGAGAAATTTTTAACAGAATGAATTTCTACGCGAATCTGTTTACAGGTTTAAGTCTTTTTTGTGGTTTTGTTTCAATAGTGTTTTCATTAGAGAGCCACTTTACTTTTGCGTCTTGGGCGATAATTTTTTCGGCTGTCTTTGATGGATTAGATGGCCAGGTCGCGAGGATTAATCCTATACCAAGTGAATTTGGAAAAGAATATGACTCATTGGTGGATGTGGTTTCTTTTGGTATTGCCCCGGCTATTTTAGGGTATATTTTTATATATCATGAGTTTTATCTTTGGGCAAGCGCGGCATTATTTATTTATCTTTTTTGTAGTATTCTAAGATTGGCAAAGTATAATATTACTTCCAAAGATACGATGAAAAATTATTTTTATGGCTTGCCTACTACTGTAAGTGGAGGCGTGCTTGCTTCCTTTATTTTAATATACAGAAAAAAAGGAGAGATGTGCCTGCCATGTTTCCTGCCTAAAATATTACTCACTAATTTTATGCCTTTTATTTTTTTCTTATTGGTTTTAGTTCTGGCGTTCCTCATGGTTTCCCGGATCCGGTATTCGAATTTAGACGGATTAAAACAAATATTGGGAAGGAAGACAAAATTAATAATTATCGCCGTGATTACGATATTATTTATTGCCAGATTATTTGAGAAATTAGGTGTTACAATATTTACCTTTTTACTAATTTACTTGATTTCCCCCATTTTTTATGGTAAAAAGATTAAACAGTAATGTTGCCGGGGTAGCTCATTGGTAGAGCGCGGCCCTGAAAAGGCCGGCGTGGGGGGTCCGATTCCCTCCTCCGGCACCATATAAAAAAGAGGAGTTTTCATAACTCCTCTTTTTTATTTTGGTTCTTTCGTGTTTAGGGCGAAAACCTTGGGCTTAAAAGTCCGCAGT